>JAAVYV010000011.1 GCA_022791325.1 Clostridia bacterium | reverse complement strand
GTATGTTTTTGGGCCTAAAGATTGGGGACGTGGGACGGTAAAGATTTGGGACGTGTCCAAATCTTTACCGTCCCACGTCCCAAATCTTTCGGCCCAAATCCTTCCCATCCCAAATCTTTCCCAACTTCTAACTTCCAACCTCTAACTTCTATTCAGCATTTTTGTCATTACACTTACATATTGTTTCTAAAGTATTTGAAACACTTTCATTACTTACATTATTATTTTTGGCTAAATCTCCTAATGTTATTATTCCTATTATTTTATTGTTATCATCAACTACAGGAAGTCTTCTTATTTGGTATTTACACATTAAGTCTTCAGCATCTTTTATATCTACATCTGAAGTACAACAGCAAACTTTACTAGTCATTATTTCACTTACTGGCGTTTTAGTTGCATCTTTTTCACATGCTATACTTCTTAATATAACGTCTCTATCTGTAATTAGCCCTACAATATTTTTCGTATCATCACATACTGGTATACATCCTATATGATTATTGCACATTAGTTTTGCACAATCGCAAACTGAGTTACTTGGCGTAACATAACAAACTTCATTACACATACAATCTTTTACTTTCATTATTAATACCACCTTTCAAATTAAAATATATTAGAAAAAGTCTAATAATTATTATTTTGTCCAATTTATTTTTTTGTATGTGATATTAATTTTAAAAATTTATATTTACAGTATTGGATAAATTTACCAAAAAAAGGGCTGCAAAAAAATAAGTCAAAAGGTACGTGGTAAATTGACACACTTTATATTTTAAAGATGTGCCAATTTACCACGTACCTTTTGACTTACTTTTTTATAATATAGGAAAATTAAATTTAATTTGTTCCTTAACTACAAAAAGATTGCTATTTCATACGCTACTATTGTGAATAATATAAATGGTAGTGTATATTGCGCTTGTAGTTCTTTATTTCCTTTAGTACATATAATTAGTATTGATGTAATTAGTAATAATATATTTCCTATCGAAAATGATGTAAAATATACCAATTGAACAACACAAAATAGAGCTAGCCCATTTATTCCTGAAATAGTGTAGTTACTCCGATCTGTTTTTAAATGTTTTCCTAGTTTGAAACATATAATTGTTACTAAAAAAATAGTTATTTTTAATATTAGTATACTCATATAATCTACCTCCTTAGGTTTATTTTGGTATTTCAGATTATATAACTATTTTTTGCTCATGTCAATATTTAATCTTTCTTTTTACATTTTTTGGTATTTATTGGATTATACTTACTTTTGAATTATTGCATGCAAATCAATAATCTTATTATCAATAATAACTATATTTTAGAACTAATTTGTTATATAGTGAAAATTTATTGCTATATTTATACTATCCTTTAAGTTCTAATATTTCTTCGTCTTTTTTTATATTTTCTCCCAAGAATATGTAACAACTTTTATCTTGTTTCATTGCTTCCATTGCTACTTCTTTGTCATCTCTTAACCTTGAACTTGCATATTTTACTATTATCCCTTTATTTTTTACTGCTTCTAATACTACTTCTTTATTATCTCTCATGTCTGGA
Organism: Clostridia bacterium; assembly: GCA_022791325.1. Lineage (GTDB taxonomy): Bacteria > Bacillota > Clostridia > TANB77 > CAG-508 > UMGS1663. The sequence goes on along the minus strand of JAAVYV010000011.1, from coordinate 102,454 downwards.
TGTGAAAAATATAATATTTGCCCACTTTTCTTTAAACCTGCTATTAATAGTTCTTTATCTAATAGCAAATTTTCCTCAGCATAGCAATATGTCCACCCTAGCTTACTTACTGATTCATATACTATTTCTCTATCGCCTTTTAATGCACTACTTGCAAATTCTAAAGCTTCTGGGTTATTCTTTACTGCTTCATATACTATTTCTCTATCATTTTTTAATGTATCTGATGCAAATTCTAATAATTTTCCATTTTCTTTTACTGTATTTAATACATATTCTCTATTATCTGAGTTTTTTTTCATATTGGTTATTTCTATTGGTTCAGGCATGTTCTTTCACCTCTATTATAATCTCTCAATAACCCTGTATATACTATTTCCATATTTCTTTGGTTTCTAAAATCTTGTGGCTTTATAATTTCTGGTAGGGTCATTTCTATTCCTGCATTTTCAACTACATATTTAACAAATTCAGCACAATAAAATGAATTTTTTGTTGATACTTTTTTATTAATGCTTACTGCGAATAATCCTAAAATGTTAAATTTATATTTTTTTCTATACTCTATCATTTTTTCTATTATGCTTTCTATATTGCCATATTGTTCATCAGTTATTTCTAAAGAATACACTTCTGTTTTAGTATTCTTAAACCTTTTAAATGTTCCTTTATCAATATATTCATGTACGAAACCTGCCCAAAATGGATTGTATGGGTTTAGCCTTCCAAAGCTATACATTCTATTTAATTCTTTATCTAATCCTATTGAAATATGAGAATATTCATATTTTGTATAGTATTTCACTATTTTCGATAACACAGTTCCTGTATGTGTTAAAATAATATATATTTTTTTCATAACTTTCCCTTCATATTATATTATATTATTATTTTACTATTAAATACTTATAATTTCAACAGTTATAAGAAAACATTAATATTTTTATAAAGGAATAATTTTTAATAATCTACTTATACAATTTTTTCTATTTTTTCAATTATTTTTACTATAATTTCTTCTATTTCAAATTCCTTACCATATTCTATTTTTAAAGAAGTTGCTATATTTTGTAATTCTTTGTTAAAGTTTTCTTCATTTACATCAAATCCAATTCCTATTAATATGTAATTTACCTTATCTCCTATGCTTGATGCTTCTGTTAGTATTCCACATATTTTTTTATTATTTAGTAATAGGTCATTTGGTTCCTTTATGGATAGTTCATAATTATATAATTCTTGTACTGCTTCTTTTATAGCATTTGCTATTTTTAAAGTTAAGCCTTCTAATTGTTCTGTTTTAAAATTAGGCTTTATTATTATTGTCATTGTTATATTCTTTTCCTTAGTTGTGTTCCATATTCTACCTTTTGTGCCTTTTCCTTTTGTTTGATTATTTGTAATAATTAAGCTTCCGTTTTTTGCACCATTTATAGCTAATTTTCTTGCTAGTTCTTGTGTAGATTCCATCTCTTCTTTATATATTATTTCTTTTCCTATATAGTTAGTTTTAGCATTTCCAATTCTTTTTAAGTCCATATTCTGTTCCTCCCTTAATAATTTATATAATAATTATTCTTGTTTTTCAATGTTGGCTTTATTTTCTGACCAATTGTTCAAATAGGAAAAGGGGCTGTAAAAAAAGGAAAGTTTTGAACTCGTCCCAAATCTTTCCTTTTTTTGCAGCCCCTTTTTGTATTCATTTCATAATGTAAATTTTTAAGTGCTATATTTATTTTACATTTATTCCTATTTGTTCAACTAGTTCATCTAATCTTTCTTTGCAACGTTTAACTTCTTTTATTACTTTGTTATCTAATTGTTCAGTTTCATTAAGATTAGAACGTATTTTTATTAAGTCTTCTATATTTCTAATATTATCATAAATATTTTTAAAACTCATTTTAGATGTTATACTATTACTTCTTCCACTAACATATGTATGAACTGGAAAATCTGCGATTAAGTATTTTTCTACCTTTGATATTGCTTCAAATATAAATAGTACATCTTCATAATATCTATTTTCTGGGAAAAATAAATTATTGTCAAGTAAAAACTCTCTATTCCAGCATTTACTCCATGCATTAGTATATCTATCTCCTGATATCCTATATGACTTATCACATGTTTCTGGTGTTGGTATTACTGTAAATTCTTTTTTCCCAACACTTATAAATCCCATATATATAGCATCTACTTTTTGATTTCCTATTAGCTCGTCCAATTTTTCTAATACTTTATTGTTATTTAAATAATCATCTGAATCTAGAAAAATAATATACTCTCCTTTAGCTACTTTAATTCCAGAATTTCTAGCTCCTCCTAAGCATTTATTTTTTTTATGATAAATAATAGTTGCTTCCTTTTTATATTTAGCTAGTTCTTTTTTTGTATTATCTGTTGAGCAGTCTTCAACAATAATTATCTCAAAATTTTGGAATGTTTGCTCTTTTACGCTATTAACTGCCTTATCAATATACTTTTCTACATTATATGCTGGTATTATAATACTAAATCTTGGTTTTTTGTTTTCTTTTAACATATCTTTTCTCCATTTCTAAAAATATATTTATTTTTTATAATTAAAAATTTATAAAGTAATTTATATATTTATCTTTAAAAGCATTATTGTTGAATTTTTTTGATTTTTCATAATTTTCATGAGATAATTCTAATAGTAGTTCTCTATTATTATACAACTCTAATATTTTAGATTTTAATTTTACTCTTATTTTTTCATCATTTTTACCTATTATTCTTTCACCAATTATAAAATCTTTTTGTTTAACTCCCATATATTCTTCTGTAATTCCAACATCAGTTGTAATAATTGGAATTCCACATCCCATTGCTTCCAATAATGGCTTTGGAGTTCCCTCTGTTATTGATACACATATAAATACATCTAAGGTATTATAATAATTGCGCATGTTATCATTTTCAATATAGTTTGTATTTTTGTCCGCATAATAATTTTCTATTTTATATCCTTCTTTTTTTAGTTCTTCTATAACAGGAGTTAAAATCGTGTGAAATCCTTTGTAATCAATTATATTTCCTTTCTCATCCTTTGCTTTATTATTCCACAAACTATTTCCTGCCCAACCTATTATAAGTGGTTTATTTTTATCTTTTTTAAATCTTTCTGTATTCTCTGGATAAAACTTTTCTGTTTCAAAAGTATCCCCTAGTACTCCCCATGGTTTTTTTATATTTGCATTTTCAGAATATATTTCATATAATTTTTGTGAAGAAACTACATATTTCTTACAAATATCATTAAAAACTTTATAATAACTAGGTTCATCAATAAACAAATGATCATATACTCCTGTAGATATTTTTTGTTGTAATTTATCTATTTTAATATTATTTTTTTCTAATTTCTGTTGAAATTCTTCATTACAAAGTGCTAATAAAGTTTTTCGCCAAAAAAAATGAATTATATCATAATCTTTTATTTTATTGATAAGTTCTTCATCAAATTCATCCGATGTACAATAGAAAATTTCAACTTCAAAAATTCCTTTCAATTCTTGTTTTATAATGTTAGCTGCTATATCAAATGCCCAACCTTTAATATCTACAATCAATGCTATTGACTTCATAAAATTCCTCCTTAAGTCTCTAATATATATTATATCACTTTTTGTAAACTTTTGGAAGATATTTAAGAAAAATATAATAATTTAATGTAAAATATGAAGCTAGAATATAAATTCTAACTTCATATTTTATCATATATAAATAATTATAATTTTTCTACAATTGCTTTAGTATCTCTAGCAATTACTAGTTCTTCATTTGTTGGTATTACCCATACTTTTATTTTAGAGCTTTTTGTAGATATTTCTCTTTCTTCGCTTTGTACCTCATTTGCTTCTTTATCTATTTCTACTCCCATCCAGCTTAAGTAGTTACATATTTCTTCACGTAAACTTGCTTGGTTTTCTCCTATTCCTGCTGTGAATGCTATTGCATTTATTCCATTCATTGAAACTGCATATTTTGCTACATACTGTGCTACATTATATGCATATGCTCTATTTGCTAAAGCTGCTCTTTTATTTCCTTCTTTTTCTGCCTTACATATATCTCTATTGTCTTTACTTACTCCAGATATTCCATATGTTCCTGATTCTTGGTTTAATATGTGTTCCATTTCATCTGGTGTTAAGCTTTCTTTTTTCATTAAGAAGGTTACTATTGATGGGTCTAAATCTCCTGACCTTGCACACATCATTATTCCTGATACTGGTGTCATTCCCATAGATGTTTCTACTGATTTTCCTCCATCTACTGCACATAAGCTTGCACCTTGGCCTAGGTGACATACTACTGTTTTTAAGTTTTCTATTGGTTCATTTGTAAGCTCAGATAATCTATTTGAAACATATCTATGTGATGTTCCATGGAAACCATATTTACGCATTTTGTATTTTTCGTAGTATTTATATGGAACTGGGTATATATACCTTTCTTCTGGAATTGTTTGATGGAATGCTGTATCAAATACTGCTACCATTGGCTTTCCTGCTATTACTTTTCTGCATGCTTCTATTCCATTTAAAATTGGTGGTGTGTGTATTGGTGCAAGTTCTTCACAACTTGCTATCTCTTTTATTACTTCATCTGTAATTAATACAGATTTATCAAATATGTCTGTTCCATGTGGTACTCTATGCCCTATTGCATTTATTTCATCTAGTGATGTTATAACTCCATATTCTTGATGCAATAATTGCTTAAGCATAAATTCCAAAGCTTCTTTATGGCTTGGTACAGGGTTTTCTAATACATATTTTTCTCCATTTACTTTATGTGTTAAAAAACTATTTCCTTGACCTATTCTTTCATAATTTCCTTTTGCTAATACTTCTTCATTTTCCATATTTATTAATTGGTATTTTAATGAAGAACTTCCACAATTAATAACTAAAATTTTCATTTTTTCCTCCTATTTAACTAAGTCAGCTGTATCCCTAGCAATCATTAATTCTTCTTCTGTTGGTACTACCCAAACTTTTACTTTTGAGTCTTTACTTGAAATTTCTTGTTCTTCGGCTTTTACTTGATTTGCTTCTTTATCTACTTCTACTCCCATCCATTTTAAGTGATTTAATATCATTTCTCTTTCTTCTGGTCCTCTTTCTCCTACTCCTCCAGCAAATGCTATAACGTCTACACCACCTAAAGCTACTGCATATTTGGCTATATACTGAGCTATTATGTAAGTATAGCTTTCAATTGCTGTTTTGCATTTTGATGCATTTTCGTCATTATTTCTAATTGATTCCCATATATCTCTGTTATCTGCTGAAACTTCGCTCATTCCTAATAATCCTGATTCTTTGTTTAATACTTTTTCTACTTCATCTGCTGTTAAACCTTCTTTTTTCATTAAGAATGTTACTATTGATGGGTCTAAATCTCCTGACCTTGTTCCCATTGATATACCAGCTAGTGGTGTGAAGCCCATTGATGTATCTACTGATTTACCACCATTTACTGCACATAAGCTTGCACCTTGTCCTAAATGGCATACTATTGTTTTTAGTTCTTCTACTGGTTTTCCTATTAATTCTGCTACTCTGTTTGATACATATCTATGGCTTGTTCCGTGGAAACCATATCTTCTTACTCCATATTTTTCATAATATTTGTATGGTATTGGGTATATGTATCTTTCTTCTGGAATTGTTTGATGAAATGCTGTATCAAATACTGCTACATTTTTCTTACCTGGCATTACTTTTTTACATGCTTCTATTCCTGTTAATGCTGCTGGGTTATGTAGTGGAGCAAGTTCTATACAATCACGAATTGTATCTATTACTTCATCTGTAATTACTACTGATTTATTGAATTTTTCTCCACCATGAACTACTCTGTGTCCTACTGCTGTTATTTCGTCTAATGAAGAAATTACACCATGTTCGCTATCTGTAAATTGTTCTAATACAAATGTTATTGCTTCTTCATGATTTTTAGCATCTCTTTCATATTTGTATTTTTCTCCATTTGCTTTGTGTGTTACAAATGAACCTTCCATTCCTATTTTTTCATAATTTCCTTTTGCTAATACTTGTTCATTTTCCATATCAATTAATTGATATTTTAGTGATGAACTACCACTGTTTAATACTAAGATTTTCATTTTTATTTTTCTCCTTTTCTTTTATTTATTTTTTATTGTAGGGGTCGCCGCCTTCGGCAACCCGAATAATCAATATTTTTTTGTTGTTTGTCGCAAAAAATCGTTTTGCAGGTCGCCGAAGGCGGCGACCCCTACACATTATATTATCCATTTTGTGCTTGCACTGCTGTAATTGCTACCACCCCTGCTATGTCTTCTGCTGAGCAACCTCTTGATAGGTCATTTACTGGTTTTGCTATTCCTTGACATAGTGGTCCATAGGCTTCTGCTTTTGCTAGTCTTTGTACTAGTTTATAACCTATATTTCCTGCATCTAAATCTGGAAATATTAGTGTATTTGCCATTCCTTCTAGTGGACTTCCTGGTGCTTTTGATTTTGCTATTTCTGGAATTATTGCTGCGTCTAGTTGTAATTCTCCATCTGCCATTAAGTCTGGCATTTTTTCTTTTAATATTTTAGTTGCTTCTACTACTTTATCTGTAAGTGGTGAATGGGCACTTCCATATGTAGAATATGATAGCATTGCTACCTTTGGTTCTTCTCCTACTAGTTGCTTAAAACTTTTACTTGATGATATTGCTATTTCTGATAATGCTTCTGGGTCTGGGTATTCATTTAGCCCGCAATCACCAAATACAAATGCTCCTCTTTCTCCATATTCACAGTTTGGAACTACCATTAAGAAAAATGCTGACACTAGTTTTGTTCCCGGTGCTGTTTTTAGTATTTGAAGGGCTGGCCTTAGGGTATCTGCTGTTGAATGACATGCTCCTGATACTAAGCCATCACTATCTCCTTCTTTTACCATCATCATTCCAAAGTATACATTGTCTTTCATGATTTCTTTTGCTTTTTCAATTGTCATTCCTTTTGCTTTTCTTAGTTCATAAAATTTATTAGCATATTCACTAAATTTTTCACTAACTTTTGGGTCAACTATTTTAGCTCCTTCAATATTTATATCATTTTGTTTTGCTAATTCATTTATCTCTTCTTTATTTCCTATTAATATAATATCTGCATAACCTTCTTGCAATACCTGCTCTGCTCCTTTTAAAACACGTATGTCTTCACTTTCAGGTAAGCAAATTGTTTTTATATCTTGTTTTGCTCTTACTTTTATATCTTCTATAAAAGACATCTTATCCTTTCCCTCCTTCACACGAAGTGTGTACTATTCATTATTCACTATTAACTATTCACTTTTCATTTTCTCTTTTGCTATTATAACCGTTAATTTGAAAAAGTACAATAGCTTTTGAAATTTTTTTACATAAGAAAAGACATAGATAGTATTTATGTCTTTTCTTTGAAATATTTTATTTTGCTACTTTGCTATTTTTCTTCTTGCATCTTGTTCATTCATAAAAATAGTTGAATCCATTTCTTTTGTAGAAACTTCTTTTCCTCTATTTAGCTTTATTACTAAATCAGTAGCCCCATTAATATATCTACTACTTATACCAAGAACTGTTTTTTTGTATACTCTATTACCAATTATTTGCCATACAATTGAAGTTGGCTTTGGTAAGAAATATGCAATTTGACTTGCTTTTCGCTTAGTATCAAAAATTAAACGTCCATAATCTTTGAAACTATATGTTTGGTACGTATCACCATATAAGACTGCTAAGAAGTTTTGTTTTTCTTGGTTAACTTGAATAATTTGTGCATATGCCTCAAAAGCTGCACTTCCTTTGCTAGTTCCCCAATGATCAACTACATAAATTTCGTCTCCTACTTTAAAGTTCCGATTAACTTTTTTGCTCATATTGAATTGTTCATTTTTATATGGCAGATTAAGCATATCTCCAACTTTATAGTCAAAGGTCAAATTTTCTTCCTTAGCCCATTCTTTAGTTCTATTAATTGCTTCTTGACTTATATCAAAAGAGCTTACATCAAATCCATTCTTTCCAAATAGAATTGAATGCCTTCCTAGTCCACAACCTAAATCTAAAAAATGTTTTTTTCCTTGTTCATTCCACCTATTTAATAAATAATAAGATTCAACACTTGGTTTTTTCCATATTTCTGCTTTATCATCTTTAACAATTTTCCAATTCCATCCTTTTGATTCTATCATATCTTTTCTCCTTACATTTTTAATAATCATAATCCCATAAACTTAGTTTTCCATTTATTTGTATTGGCTCTATTTCTTCTACATTTTCTATTTTAAATCCATAGCCGTCCCAATCGCCTTTATTTATCAACCCTTTATATACTCTTGGATTTTTAGGTACTGTCTCTTTTATAAATTTTTCATCTACATAAATACAATCTGTTATTTTAGCCTTAGCAATTATGCACCCTTTCGGATATTGTAAGTTAAGGTCTTCAAATCTACTCATTGCCTTTTTATCTATTCCTTTTCCAGCATGTATTAAAATATCTCCCCTATATTTTGTTTTCCATGTTCTAAATTCATATTCTTTATATCCTTTGGCAATTAAAGTTGCCCATGGTTGCTTTATAGTTATAGCTTTCATATTATATTTCCTTTCATTTTTGTTTTAAAATCTTCATATTTAATATATCACAAAGGAATCAAAAATGAAAGTGTAATAAATCAATTATTTGACTTTCTTACACTTCCTTTAACTAAACTATATATTCAATTACATTATTAGGAAAATATTTATGCATTTGCTCTCTTAAATATATTTCCGCTTCACTTCGTATTTCATTTTTATACCAATACTTTCCCTTACCTCTTCCTGTCATCATTTCTTTATCATATAATGAAATTGCGTTAGGAAATGCTTCTTCATTTATCTTTGTATGAACAAAACTGTAGGTCATAAATATTATTTCGAAAAATACATCTTTTTTTACTTTTTCTGTTAGTTCTTCACTTAGCCTCTTTATTAGATTATGATATAGTTCTTTCCAGTTTTCTATTAATATTACAGGCGCTATTAGAATTCCTATTTTGTATCCCGCTTCTTTTAGTTTATTTATTGCTTCTATTCTTCCTTTTAGCCTTGAAGTTCCAAATTCTACTTTGTTTATAATTTCTTCTGGGTTTACGCTTACTCTTATTATTACTTTTCCTTGATGGTCTAGTGGTAATATAGGATCTACCATGTCAAATTTTGTTGGGAATGTTAATTTTCCCTTGTTTGTATTTTTAAAGTTCTCAATAGTCCATACTAAGTTATTTGTAATTGTGTTTTCTAATATTAGGTCACTATTGCTTCCTATTTCGAAGGTTAATTCTTTTTCTGACTTTTCAGATGTTTTTATTATTTTATCTAGCATTTTTTCTCTATTTACAAATAGACGCAAATATGCACATTTATTGTAGTTACATACCAAATAGCAATACATACATGAGGCTGTGCAACCTGATGAGGTGTATGGCACTAAATAATCTGACGTTTTATGGTTTTCTACAAATTTATGTGTTTTTCTAACTCCTATTATTAAGTTTCTTTTCATATTGGCAAATTCTTTGTTTGACTTTTTTCTCATTTCTTCTATGTTGTTATGATTTTCAATTTCTATTTTTGGTACTTCTTTATATTTTTCCATTAACTCTTTTCCTAAATTATAATTTAGAATTTCCTTTTCATAATAAATAGCTTTTGGATTAAACATCTTCTTCCCTCCATATTGAAATTAGTTTAACCAAATGCTATTTATTATATTCTTCAAGTTGCAACTATAATAATGGATTTTTATACTATATAATTATTGTATATAAAGGAAACAAAGCTAACCAAATTATAGTTAGCTTTGTTATTGTATTATTTAATAACCTCTAGTCCTCGTACCAGTTCCATCATCTGTTTTACCTCTTAACTGTTTTTCTTTTTCTTCAAAACGTTTAGTAAATATCCCTTTATGATAGTCTGCACTTCTTATTCCCATTCCTTCATATTCTTCTCGCATCCGTCTTGCTTTTTGGCTCTCTTTTCTCCACATAGTTTTATCCTCCTTAAAATTTTTTAGAGTTTTATAAAAATTGATTAATATGGATATATTTTATCATATTCAACATAATCTAGCAAGTGCTTTTAATAGTATTGCTGCATTGTTGTTCTTGGAACTGGATATGGTGATATTGTTACAAATTTTATTGAGTAAATATCGGCATATGTTAATACTCCACTTTCTATTGCGCGAAGCAAAATGTAGCTTGCTCCAACGTCTTCTAATATTCCTATTCTATCTGTTAGACTATTTGTCCCTATCAGGAATTCTACTCTTACTAATTTTCCTATTTGTTGTCTTAAAAAGGCTGGTGTGTAAATATTGTTTGTTAGTACTTCTGGTGAATTTTGATTAATTTCTACTTCTTGCCTTGTTTCTCTTTGGTTTGTATATTTTATTTCATTATCTTGCATCATCTTTCCTCCATTTTAGGTATCTTTGTATTTGGCGGTTGGTCTATAAAAACAGTGATCGCCTAACCTTGTATGAAATGAGCCTGAACCGTTTCGTGGAAATGTATTATCGCAAGTAGGTTTGAATGGATTTAAGTACCATAAGCATTCTCCTATTTCATTTAATCTATTTCCTGCAATTGCCCAGTCTGCTATATAGTAATGTATATCTGTTGGATTCATATTATATATATTTTGAAAATTATATTTTCCATATAATTGTTCACGCACACAGTCAAATTGACCTTGTTGATAAATAATATTTCTAATACTTCCGCCCCTGTGAAATTCTAGCATATTCACCTTCTGGAACGTTTACTCTATTCATTACAACACTTGCAACTGCTTTCATACCGGTTGTCACCGCTCACCACCTGCTTCACATTCAATTATTCTTGCTAATAATTCTCTTTCAGAATATGCCATAAAACCACCTCTAATATTAGTATATTAAAGATGGTTTTATTTTGATACTTTACCAATGCTTATTGTTTAATATGTTATATAAAATTAAATTTTCTTTTCATTTATGTATTCTAAATATTTTTCTTCTAGTTTCCTAAAATCACATATATTAAATTTTCTTCTAGTATTTTCATTTAAACCTAATTTATACACTTCATTTGCCAATTTTTTAATTTTTTCTCTATTTATATTGCAATAATGCAATTCTTTTCTTAATAGAATTTGATACTTTTCATTTTCCTTTGAAAAATCTTTTCGAGTTAAATATTCTATTGGGCAAGGAAACATAAAAGAAAATCTTAATGAAGATATAGGTTTTAGTTCTTTTGTTTCTTTATCTTTATCTTTTATTAAAAATGTAGTATGAGCTTTTTTACTATATGAAGATACAGGTGCGAAGTAATTAAAATTATTTATTGTAAGTACTACACCACAAAAAAATTTCTTATGCTTTTTATATTCAATATTTGGAATTCTACTATCTCCATTTTCTTTTAAATATTTAATATATTCACTATCTACTTCATAAAATTTTAGTTTCATTATAAAAATTCTCCTTATAAGTAAAATAAATGAGAGTTAAAATCTAAATTTTAACCCCCATTAATTAAATATGCTTTTTGTTTGAGTTAGCATCAACTCGAATATATTGTTCACATTTTTTAGTGAGCTTGTGAAATGCTCGAATATATCGTTCGCCGTTTTTTATGAGCCTGCGAAACGCTCGAATTATGAATAGCCATTCTTTATTAGTATATTTATTATACTATTATTATATTCATTATGTCAATATTTTTCCAAAAAGTTTTTACAATATTTTTCTATTTAGTTAACTCATAACTTTCCTTAATTAGTTCTTTTATTAATGTCTCATCTGCATTATCTCTAACAATTATTGTATTCCAATGTTCTTTATTCATGTGATATGCCGGAATAATATAATCATAGGCATTTCGTAGTATATCTGAATAATTTGGCTCTGTTTTTACATTTAAGTATAACTCTCCTCTTACTTCCATTATTAGTGCAAACCACTTTTTATTCTTTGTATGTTTCATTGCTACTGTAATGTTGTCTTGTGGAAATGGATAGTCTTCGAATGTGTTTGATAGTGTAGAGCAGTATTTTATAATTTCTTCTTTATTCATATTATTTTCCTTTTCTAAATATATATTTTTTAATCTTCTATATTGTTTATATATTCTTCAAATTTTTGTTCTAGTAATATAAAGTTACAACATCTTTCTATAATTCTACTATCAAGGTGGCCTTTTCTAAACATATTTTGAAAGTGATTTATTTTTTTAAATAGTTCTGCTTTATGATTATTTAAAAATGTTAATTGCTCTTCTAACATCTTCTTATATTTTTTATCTTTTACCGTTGGCAATACTTCTGTTAGTTCTTAATAGGTGTTGGTATCATGTTATTTATATTTACTACTCCTAACTCTCCATTTTTTATTTTATAAATATCAATTGCCTTTGGATTAATATTCATATGTTTTTTCTTTGGTGATGCTAATGGTGCAAAATAATTATGATTATTATATGTATATACAATTCCAATATATGGTCTAGTTGTATTTTTGTTATATGCAACATTTTTATCAAATTGCCTTAAATAATTTATATATTTTTCATGTATATAATAAATTTTTAAATTTCTCATATTTCTCTCCTATATAGATATATGGTAATCTTTTAAGATTACCATATATCACTTTTTTTAATTCCTACTTTGGCAAGGATATTCCTACTTTTTTGAGTCCCTACTTTAGCAAGGGTATTCTTTCTTTTTATAGATGATATCACTATCATCTATATATATTATATTCAAAAATTATTATAAAATCAAGCTTTTTTAGTTATTTTTACTGTATTTTCCCTTTTAATGCCATATATCTATCAAATATTATATTACTTATATTTCTGCCATATTTATATATGTCTTCGTCATTTAAATAATATTCATCTGGGAAGTCTTTTATAAAAATTGCTAAAATATAGTTTCCATATTTAGTTGATATTATACCACCATCATTTCTTACGCTTTGATATTTTCCGCTTTTAGTTGCTATATAGTTTACAAATTCCTTATCAGTTTTTCTATATACTTTTGGTATACCATCACCTACCATTTCATGATATTTCCCATTTTTCATTATATCTATTATTTGCTTGCTTGTTGATTTATCCCATAATTTTTCATTGTTTATTAACTCAAATATATGTGCATAGTCTTTTACTGTTGTTTTGCTAAATGGCTTGTCCTCTACTGACTCAAATTTACAGTATAACTCTGTGTTAGTACAGCCTAGTTCTTTTATTGTAGAATTAATATTTTCTATTCCTAAGTAATCTATCATTATATTTGTAGCTATATTGTCACTAATAATCATCATTAATGTTGCTATATCTTTAACTGATAACTCTAGTCCAGTTGTAAGGTATTGTAATACTCCACTTCCATTTACATAGTTTTTACTATTATATGTCAGTTTTTCTTCTAATGATTTATTTCCAAAATGCACCTGTTTAAATAATTCTACTAATATAAACACCTTTATACAACTTGCTGCATTGTATTGTTCATTTGAATTAATTTCTAATACATTTCCTTGTAAATCATTTGCATAAACTGATACTTTTCCATTAAAGTTTATAAGTTCATTTTTTATTATTTGTTCTAATTCATTTTTCATCTATAGTGTATCTCCTTCATAATTCCAAATACTCAAATGTCCTTTTGCTTTTATTGGTTGTTTTAATAGTTGTATATTCTCTAATATCCACGCATATCTGCCTTCTTTGTATTCACCACATATATATTCCTCATAATTTTTGCTTTTCATTTCTTGTACATATTCTTTTGTCATATAAATGCAATTTACTAAATTACATTTACAAATTATATTGCCATAGTTTAGTGGGATATTTTCTACTAGTTCCATAAGCTCTGTATTTTCTTTCCACTCTTTTGGTATTTTAGTTAGACTTGCATGTATATACAGCTGTCCTCTGTATGATGTTTTCCAACTTCTAGTTTCTATGTTTTTCTTTTTTTCTTTTATTAAAGTTGCATACGGTTCTGTTAAACTTAATACTTTCATAACTAACTCCTATTTTAGTATTTTCGTATTTATTTTATCATAAGTTAATTTTGAATACAATATTTATTTAAATATTTTTTCGATTTCTATTGACTTTTTAGTATCTACAGTGTATCATTCTATATGAACTGATGGAGTAAGCTCCATTATGTTATACTTACACAGCTTTTCCGTGTAAGAAGGTCTCCTTAGAGACAAGCTCTAAGGAGCTGGGTCAGGTTTAGATAAACCTGACCTTTCATTTTTTATTTAATATTCTTTCAAGTCATAACTAAGTAATGTATCTCCCTCATATATATATTTAATCGTAAAGAAAGGACCATTTTCTTTTATTTTTTCTATAAATATTTTATCGCCTTCCCATAAGTTTAAGCTTGTTACTTTTTCTTTTTCTACCCATTGCAAGTCACCTTCGTTACATTCTATTAGGTTTCCTGTAAAATCGTTTGAAGTAAATACAAATATATATTCTGTTTCACAAATTGTATTTATAAATGTTAGTATACCTCTTAACTTTACTGAATTTAGTGTAAGTCCTGTTTCTTCTTTTACTTCTCTTATAGTACATTCTTCTGGGCTTTCTTTATCTTCAAATTTTCCGCCTATTCCTAGCCACTTTTCTTTGTTTATATCATTTTGTTTTTTGGTTCTGTGTAGCATTAGGTATTTTCCTTCTTTTTCGATATAGCAGACTGTTGAAAGCATCATATACATTTTCCTCCTATTTTAATTTTTCACTTAATTTATTGCTATTTTAGCATAGTTTTATTTTCAATACAACTAAATTCATATAGAGTTAAGCAACTCTTAAGCTATATTAACTTAAGAGTTGCTTGTTATTAGTGAGAAAACTTCATTTTTTAACTTGCAGAATTAATTGAATCCTTTCTTTTCATCTTTATTATAATATATTCATTGTCACTTTCTTCAGTTTCAAAATATTCTGCCAAATTTTCTTTAAAGTATTTTAAAATATTTTTAGCTTCCATAGTTGGTATTTTTAAGTTTTCAATATATTCTTTTAAGCTTTCATTATTTTCATAACCTGGACAGTCAAATATTTCTTTATTGTAGAATCCGTAGTAGCTATTTTGTTCAAAGGAAAACATCACTGGGCAAATCTGGAATTTGTCATAGTATAATTTTACTTGCCAAACTAATACAGCTGACTTTTCTGATGAATTAGAAATTTTAAAAATTTCTATAATCTTTTTTACATGGTCTTCCAAATTTTCTGCAATAACTTTTGGTATTCTCTTTTCTGCTTCTTTCCGCCCTTCAACAGCCTCTAATGCTAATTGTTTTACATCACTCATATTTGTTTCTCCTTTCACTTTTAATAATTATTAAATAGTTACTTATAAAATTTTACTTTTCTAAATATATCACATTTAACATAATTAGTCAATCTTTTTTTGTCTTTTTTTAATATATAAAATTCCTATAATTAGAATACTACCTAATACAATTGTTCCTATAATACATATAATATTCCTATTTTTGTCTTGCTTTATTTCTTCTACATTGCTACCATTATTTTGCTCTTCTAAAATAGTAGATAATTTTTCAGCCTCACTTTCTTTTTCTTGCTCATATTGTAATTGTTCTTGTTCGTTTCTTCTCTGCACTATTAATTCATATCTTTTGTTTGTTATTCCATCTTCTGCTATTACATTTATTTGAATAGCATTATTTCCAACTTTCATTTCACTATTACCTGAAATTGATATGTTTGCTTTCTGGTTTTGTGGTATTGCTAGTATTTCTATTTTTTCTGTTTTGTTTGGTATTTCTACCTTATAATTAGTTATATTATAGTCAAATTCTGGATTTAAGAAGCCTTCTCTTACTGCAAGAATTTCTAAATTTGCATTTGCTAATTCTACATTTGTGGTTTTTGTTACATATATTTTATAGGTTTCTTCTTTTGTTTTATCTTCTGATGTAACATGTATTTGGATTACATTCTTACCTATTTTTAAATTTCTATTTCCTGTTACTGTAACTGTGGCATTTTGGTTTTCTGGAATTGCTGTTACTTCTAAGTTTTCTATTGTGGTATCTGCTATAAAATAGTATTCTTTTACATCTTTTTGAAACTCTGGGCTAATTCCTTCATGATCTAACCTTAGTATACTTAAATGTGCTGAATTACTTGCTCCGAGTTTGTTCTATATTATCTGTTATTTGGTTTATATTACTTTCATTATTTTCTACTTTTAATTCTATATTACTATTTTCTGTTTCTACTTTTTCCCCTTGCTCACTATAGAATTCTCCAAAAACTGCAATGTTAGTGTTTTCTTCTTGTAGAACTTTAAACTGGAAGTTCCCTGTTTCTATTCCTTGCTGATTTTTCCCTGTGCTACTTACCCATGTGTAAATTATTCTATTGTTAGAATAGTTTGAATTTTCGGGTCCTTTTATATATTCTAATTTTGATGTATCAAAATATATTTCAAGTGTGCACGCTGCAATTGGTGTATCTGAAATTTGCACTTTTATATTAATTTCTTCGTCTTTTTTTATTGTTTGTTTGTCTGAAATTATTTGGATTTGGTTTTGGGCAAAAGATGTTGAGGTCATTAGTAGAGTTATTAGAATTAATATAAATGTTATTATTATATTTTTTATTTTTTTCATATTTTTCCTCTTTCTTTTTAGTAAGGCGTTGGAGAGCGGGCGATTACTAATCGCCCCTACATCTAAAATTATTAATTATTCACTATTCATGATTCACTATTCATTCCTAATTTTTATATAGAATAGTAGTATCTATAAAATATAGAGTAGCGCGAAGGGTGTTTGATTTATTTAACACGTTATTTTTCCTTCTGGGCTTCCGATTGGGGACAGTTCCTAATCTAGCCAGATTATTTTTGTTTTTTGGCTTGAGGTTCTTCTCTATCTTGTTTCCGATTACGAACCGTCCCCAATCTACTTTTCTGCCTTTTCTCGATTACGAACCGTCCCCAATCTACCATTCTACTTTTGTTCTATTAGTTTCAATGTTAATATATGTCTTTGTATGATTAATAAGTCTAGTGAGGTAGGGTTTTGTCCGTTTTTGTTTATATTTCCGGGCTTTTAGAAATAGTCCGTTTAGTTTTTCTATTTCTAGTATATGCCTTTGAAGTACTAATAAGTCTAAACTATTTATTTTGCCATCTCCATTTACATCTCCATAAATTATTATATAATATTCCATTTTTATAACATCATTATCATCTACTATTCTAATTTTGCTTCCAGTTCCAACCATTTGGCCATCTGTTAGTTCATTTCCTTTATAGTCATATATTTTTATATTATATAAAGTTTGTATTTTTTCTTTTATATCTTCTACTTTTAGTTTTTCGATATCCAAACCTGTTATTTCATTTTGAACTACCTTTAAGCTTTCATCAAAAGTAATTTCATCTTCACCTAGCTTTTTCACTACTATTACCTCTATTTCACCTTTAAAACCACCCTCCTCAGTTGTTGCATTTATTTTAGTTTTTCCCTTTTTAACTGCTACTATTTTTCCATTGCTATCTATTGTAGCAATTTGCTCATTTTCTGATGAATATGTTACATTTTTATTATCTGCATCTATTGGAAGTACAATAGGTGTTATGGCAAAACTATCGCCTTCTTGCATAACTAAATTTTCACTTGTTAGTTCTAGGCCTGTTACTGGTGTATATACTTTAATTTGAATTTCACCTTTTACATTATTTTCTTTTGCCTTTACTGTAATAGTTGTAGTTCCAGATTTTTGTGCTATTATATTTCCTACGCTGTCTACTGTAGCTACCTTAGGATTACTTGAAGTATATTCTACTTCATGGTCTTTTGCTTCATCTGGTAATATTTCTACTTTTAACGTTATACTTTCACCCTTTCTAAGCTCAGTTTTATCGCTAGAGACATTTATTTTTTCTACTTGTATATTGGGCACTTCTTTTAAATAACTTTGAAATACATACCCCATCATTCCGGTTTGGAAGAACTACCCTATCCCATAATTCTCCGAGATTGCCTTCCTTTTGCAATTCTTGTCATTACTACATTTCTGTCAACTTTTGTTAATAGTTCATAAGAAGTTGATGGACCCGAACGTACATTTAAAGTATTTGTTACATCTGCATATACTTTTGTGTTATCTTCATAATAATCACTTTCTAAAATATTAGGGTTTTGAGTTGGCATTTGTGGCATATTATTATAAACAGGTATAATAAAAGTCATACTATTTCCTAATATTCCCGTATTATTGTATCCATTATAAATAGATCTAGACTCACTATATGGTGCTAATACATTTGTCATATATTGATGCCAGAAAAGCTCTCCACCTGTATTAGATGTTACATGAAACTTTTGCAAATATAAAGTGTCTTGTCCTACGTTAATATAACTAGAACCTATAAAAATTCCACCACCAGTAATAGCTTTTTCTTTATTATCCCACGGAATTAAATATTTAGCTTTAGTAGCTTCGCTCGCACCTTTTCCATCTCGTGCATACCTAAGTCCATTTTTTATAGCACCCATAGGTTCGCTTGAGCTTGTTGCTCCTATATTGTAAAAATTATATAAACCTTCAAAACCTGATACCCTTCCACTAATGGAACTATGTGATAAGAAAGGTCCTACTTCTTGTTTTATTCTTGAAGCTAAATGATAAGTAGAAACTTTCGATGTTTTTCCAGCTGACAATATAAGGTCTGAATATTTGCTATTCATAGTTATAACATTTCCTGAACTTGTAACATAGTCTACTATTCTATTATTAAACTCTGTTCCATATAATATTTTTTCAATTCCATCTATATTATTTGTTTTTTCATCATAAGAAAGTGCCTCAAACTGAAAAATTCGAACTTCATTCAAAAAGTTTCGTGGATCCATAGTATATTCTAAAGACCTTCTTGAGGCATCTACCCACCCTAAGTCAACTTCAACATTATACTCTCCTGGAGTAGTATTTTTCCATCTATCCGAATATGACTTAGGAACTAAGTTTTTACCAAATACATTTTCACTATTTATAGCATAATTCCAATCTAAGTTTGTATATAATGAAACAAACCTCCAATTTGGATGGTTCTTTTGTAGTTCTTGTAAATATGGCTTATAGCTATCTGGAAAACTATCTATTCCATCTAGCTTGTCTGCTACTGAATATGATATGTCTATAAAAGCATTTAAAAATAAAATTCCTATTATTATAACTAAAATTTTTATATATTTCATATTAATTGCCTTTCTTAAAATTCTCAAAATTTGTACTCTTCGCTTTCCCATATTCTTTCCATTAAATATGAAAATATGTGATAATAAAGGAAAGATTTGAGAATTATTTTGTTTATCGACAAAACTTCTTATTTTTTGCTATTGAATCTTTAATTATTTTATGTTAATATCGTTTTGTTTAGTATTTTAAATCTTTATTCTAAACTTTTAGGATACTCTTTCCTAAAATATTTTCCAAAAATTAAAAAAATTTTATACATAAAGGAGATGATATTATCGATTTATTAGAATTAAAAAATGATTATACTTTTAAGCGTGTCTTCGGATTTGTTGGTAATGAAGAAATTACAAAAGGTCTATTAAATTGTATATTAGAAGAAGAGGTTTCTCAAGTTGTTCTTGATTGTAACAAAATTATTGAATCTGACTTATTAGATGATAAACTTGGAATTCTTGATATCCGTGCTAAGATTAATAATTCGATTGATTGTGATATTGAAATGCAACTAGTTGATCAAAGAAATATTGAAAAAAGAATTTTATTTTATTTAAGTAAAATGTATAGTCAAAATATAAAGAAAGGACATGACTATTTCGAAGCTAATAAATGTATTGCTATTTTATTTACAGACTTTGATGTTAAAAGGCTCAAAAATATTGAAAAATACATGACTAAGTGGAACTTTCGTGAAGAAGAATACTATGATTCGATCTTGACAGATTCACTTGAAATTTATATAATAGAACTGCCTAAAGTAAAAAAATACTCAGAAGGTAAAAAATTAGATACTTGGGTAAATTTTATTATAAAGTCAGGTGATATTGATATGAGTACTGTAGAAGAACCATTAAAAAAAGCTAAAAAGGTTTTAGAAGAAATAAGTCAAGATGAACATGAAAGATATTTGGCAGATTTACGTGAAAAGTATGTATTAGATCAAAATAATTTAGTAAGAACAGGTTATGACTGTGGTTTCGAGCAAGGTATTAAAGAAGGTATTGAACAAGGTTCAAAGAAACAGTTAGTTGAAATAGCAAAAGAAATGAAAAGGAAAAATTATACAAATGAAGAAATTGAGAAAATAACTAAATTAAGCAAAGAAGAAATTGAAAAATTGTAATTCAATTGTGATTTAAAATACTAAACATAAAAAAAGATTAAGAAAAATCTGGTACGTTGGAAAGATTTGAGATATGTTTAAAAATTTACAAACATTTAAATAACTTTAAATATTTTATAGTTATCTAAACTTGTAAATTTTTAAACATGTCCAAATCTTTCCTATCTACTTATTGGCAATTGCCTGTACAATAAGCCTGCTCCTAGAATAATTAACACATGTAATCAAAGTAACTATTTTATTTCCATTAGTCTCTTGCCTTACTGGTGCTGTATTTTGAGGTTTTACCCTATATATATCATAAATACTATAAGTAATTTTTCCATTTTTGTTATCACTTAAATATAATTCATCTCCTTTTTCTAAATCAATTAAATGGTTAAACATATTCTCTTGTTCATAGTTATGTCCTGCAATGCAGAAGTTTCCTATCTCATTAGGCTCAGGTCCAAAAAATTTTGAAGAGCATACTTTCATTCCATCTACTGTGTAATCTTTTAATACATAAGTTTCTAAATTTATTTTTGGTATTTCTAATTTTGCTATAACTTCATAATTCATATATAATTTTGGCAAAGTCTCTATTTGTATCGGAATAGCTGGTACAATTGGTATTTCTTTTGATAGTTTTTCTACTAGTGTTTCATTTTCTTCTACTAATTCAATTTTATTTTCTTTATAAATACCAATACCGATATAAAATACAATGCAAAAAAGAATTCCCAAAATAGCAATTCTAATTTTAGTTCTTATTTTATCTTTTTTCTTTTCTCTTCTTAATTTTCTTTTTCCCATCTTTGCCTCCTATAAACTTTAGAACTGTATTTTTTATATGTAGGGGCGATTAGTAATCGCCCGTGCTACAGAGAAATAGCTTATATATAATTTTCTAAACTAAATATTTTTAAGCAAATTCTTCGAAGAGCGGGCGATTGATAATCGCCCCTACAATACTATTTTTTAGAAAATCATACAAGCGGGTCGCCGAAGGCGGCGCCCCCTACAATCAACATTTTTATTAAATATACAACTATTATTTTTTCTTTCTTAATGATATATAAACTATTGCTAATATTGCTACTATTGGTAATATACTTAAATATATTGTATTACCTGTTTTTGGCAGTGTACTTGGAGTTTGTGTTGGCTTATTATTTTCTGTTGTTGGTGGCACTTGTTCTTCCGCTGGCGGTACTATTTCAGCTGGTTTTTCTTTTACTGCAATTGTAAAAGTTTTACTTGCAATTACACTATCACTATTATCTCTATCTATTAATTTTAATGTAATAGAATAATCTCCATAATCACTAAATACACCTCTTGTAGCTAGTTTTTTAACTACATCTTTTCCTCCTATAGCGTCACCATCTGCACTTCCCCATCCACTTTGAATAATATCATGTTCTAAACTTTGGCTATCTGTTGCAAGAAGTTTTACGCTTTCTCCATTTGGTGTTACCGCTTCTGCTATTATTCTTGTGTGAGCATAACTTTTACCCATTGTGCTTGATATAACTATTTCCATATTTTTTTCTTCTTTTGGTACTATTTCTCCTGTATAATTAAGGGCAATATCATAATCTACATATACTGGTTCTACTATTAAATTTTTAACAATAGGAACTGTAATGTCATCAATAGGGTTAGCATCTGGATCTCCTAAACCTGTTAATGTAACACTTAAATCAGTTGGGTTTGTAGTTATTATTGCTTCTTTTGCTTTGAAACTAATACTTGCACTAGTACTTGGTGTGCTGTCTGCTCCTGCATTATAATAGTATGTTAGTATAACTTTTGAACCTGTATTATTGGCTGTTCCACCTTGGCTAGATACGTATTCTAATAAGTTTTCATCATAATCTACATTTACTGTATATGCACCCATATCTTGCCCAAATTGAACATTTAATGTTACTGTTTCTCCTGGATGTACTGTTTGTTTATCTGTTGTAATCTCTAAATTATCTAAACTTGCTGCATAAATATTAACTGTAAATGTTAGTAAAAATAAAACAAGAAAAATTGCAATTATATTTACTATTTTTTTCATAAAAAATTTCCTCCTTTTTTTATATTTTATAGTAAATATTATTTCAAATTTTCTTGTTTTTACTTTAGAAACTTTTTGCGTAGTAGGAATTTTTTTCTAAATTTTATATTTTACTTTGTATCCATTCTAAAACAAATTTAAAGACTTCTTCCCTATTCACTTCGTTTAACATTTCATGTCTTCCATTAGGAAATAATTTCAATGTAACATCTTCTTTTCCCGTTTCTTTTAGCATATCATATACACGTTTTACGCCTTTTCCATTTTCTCCAACCGGGTCTTTATCCCCTGAAAAAATTAAAATAGGAATATTTGGTGTTTTTTCTATATTTTTCTTTTTATTTAAATACATACTTCCTTTAAATAATTCCAAATAGCTACTTGCTGTGAATTTGCAATTTGGGTTTGTATCTTTTATATGTTCTTCTATTATTTTTTCATCACTTGTTGTCCAATCAACTGGTGTTTTATTTGGTTTAAATTGTCTGTTAAAAGAACCTGTTACCAATGATGCTAGTAGCTTACTTTTATATTTTTTACCTTTAATCATTACAATTATTTTAGCAAGTATACTTCCTGCTAATAATCCTGCTTTTTGACCACTAGTGCCTGTTATAATTGCTCCATTTAAGTTATCATCATATAGGCTTAAGTATGTTCTTGTAAGTAATGACCCCATACTATGACCCATAATAATATATGGTAAATTTGGATATTCACTTTTTATTTTATTTTGCAAAATATGAATATCTTTAGTAAGTGAGAACCAGCCATCTTTATAAGCAAAAAATCCTAATTCATCATCTGTTTTTGATGTTTTACCATGTCCCAAATGGTCATGACCTACAACAATAAAACCATTGCTTGCTAAAAATAAAGCAAACTCGTCATATCTTCCAATATGTTCTTCCATTCCATGTACTAGCTGAATAACTCCTTTATATTCACTTTTTGTTTCATCATACCATTTTTTAGCATAAATATCTTTTCCTGTACATGATTTAAAATTAAATTCTTCTATCATATTATTATCTCTCCTTTTTTATTTTATATCACATTTGTTATTATTTATCAATTTGAAATTTCGCTATTCTTACAAAAGTCATTCGCAATATTGGTGATTTTTTTTAAAAGATAGTTTTATTATTGTTTCTAATTTATAGATATTTTATAATTTTTGTGTTAAAATATTCATGTATGTAAAAAATAAGGAGGAAGATTTAAATGAATGAATATATGAAAATTGCAAAAGAAATGGCTGAAAATGGAATGAATTCAAACGAAGGAGGTCCTTTTGGTGCTGTTATTACTGATAAAAGTGGAAATATAATAGCTAAGCGGAAATAATCAAGTTTTAAAAAATAATGACCCAACTGCACATGCTGAAGTAACAGCTATAAGAAATGCATGTAAAAAGTTAAATACTTATGATTTATCTGACTATGTATTATATACATCATGTGAGCCATGCCCTATGTGTTTATCTGCAATAATTTGGTCAAATATAAAAGAAATATATTATGCTTGTACTCGTGAAGATGCTGGAAGTATTGGATTTCGTGATGATTTGATTTATGAATATTTAAAGGGAAATGAAAAAGATTTAATTAGTTTGAGGCAGATTGATAGAGAGGAGTGCATTGAAACATTTGAGAAATATAAAGAAGAGAATAAAGTTATTTATTAGGTTCCCATTGGGGACGTTTCCTAATGGGAAGTCTGTCACTTTTGGGAACCCTTGCAGAAATAAGCTTTTCGTTAATAAAAATAATATTAAGCAATTTAATAATTTAAGGAGTGTCCCCAACGTTCCGATTTCGGAACGAAAAGGACCGTCCCTAGCGTGCGTAGAGTATATTGTAACTAATAATGATAATGGCAAAAGTATTAAGGATATCCTTCTTTCTCGCCTGCATATTTCACATAGATTGCTTATTACTTTAAAAAGGGAAAATTCTATTTTTTTAAATGATTTACCTGCTTTTGTGTATCAGAACGTTGGTGTTAATGATAAAATACGTGTTTCTTTTGATTATGCGGAAAATAATTCTAATATCATTTCTAAGCAAATTCCTTTAGATATTGTGTATGAAGATGAATGGCTTTTAATTGTAAATAAATGTAGCGGAATTCCTGTGCATCCTTCTATTTTGCATTATGAAGATAGTTTATCTTCTGGCATTAAATTTTATTTTGATTCTATAGGTCTAAATAAGAAAATTAGACCTGTTAACCGTATTGATAAAGATACTTCTGGTTTAGTTGTTTTTGCTAAAAATGAGTATATTCAAGAGGCTTTAATTAAACAAATGCAGTCTGGTACTTTTATTAAAGAATATATTTCTATTGTAGAAGGCTTTTTTAATAATAACGAAAAAATTGGCACTATTAATATGCCTATTAGCCGAAAAGAAGGTAGCATTATTGAAAGATGTGTATCTAATACACGGTAGCCCTTCTATTACTCACTATGAAGTATTAAAAGAAGTAGAAAATTGTGGAATTAAATTTTCAGTTGTAAAATGTAAATTAGAAACTGGTAGAACACATCAAATTCGTGTTCATATGTCTTATATTGGTCATCCACTTTTAGGAGATGATTTATATGGTGGCAATACTAATTTAATTAGTAGACAAGCATTACATAGTTATAAAATTTCATTTGTACATCCTATTATGAAACAAAATGTGACATTTCAAACTGATATTACAAAAGATTTAAAGAAATTACTTAAATTTCAAGTCCAATAAAGAAGATGCCATTTTAAGCATCTTCTTTATTTTTGGGTAATTAATTATATTTTTATCCCGTAATCTTCTTTAAACATTGGTATTCCATTTGCTCGAACTGCAACCTCAAAACATTCGGTAGCTTTCTCTATGCTTTCTGTTATCTCTAATACATTAGTATCTATATTTTCAACATCTAAAAAGCATTGTAAATAATATTCTCCTGTTTTTTCATCTTTTGCAACATAATAATATTTCAAGTCACATCCATCACTAAATGTAGGTATAAGTACCATCCCTTTTGCAATTTGAACTTCTCCCAAAGCTTTATATTGAATATAGGTATGCTTTTTATTCTTCATGTCTTCTTCTACCCATTTTTTTGTATGTTCTCTTATTTTCTTCCTAGTAGCTAGGTAAATATAATAATCTTTTGGGTCAACATTCTCCTTATAAATATCTTGATTTTCAAGTACAACTAAATTTTTATTGTTTACTTTATTAATTGCTACTACTGTTGCCATTGTTGTAGGGTCTGAAACTAATGCTACTAATGTTCCTACTTCTATTGTGTCTCCATAGTAATCTTTACAAGTTAATTGTTTTTCACCCACTTTTTACCTCCTTTAATTAAAATTGGTTATTAGTAACTATATCATATTAGCTATTATAACATAATAATATGAAAAAAGATAGGACTTAACCTATCTTTTTTCATATTTAATAAGCAAATCTGTAAGCCGGGTTCTGTCGTGAATAGTCATTTATCTACTCTGTATATCACTATACAGCTCAAAGCCACCATGTTTAGAAGATGACGAGCAGTCTTAGCCTTCTTTTTACGGTGTTGCTCCAGATGGGGTTTACATAGGCCTTCTATGTCACCATAGAAGCGGTGAGCTCTTACCTCGCCTTTTCATCCTTACCACATCAAAATTGATCGTGGCGGTTATTTTCTGTTGCACTTTCCTTAAGGTTTCCCTCACAAGACGTTATCTTGCATCTTTGCTCTGTGGAGCCCGGACTTTCCTCGTACGCTGCCTTTCGACGTTGCTATACGCGACTATTCAATTTACTTACAATATCTATTTTAATATATTTTCCTGCAAAAGTCAAATATAAAAAAGAATTAAATATTCATTGCGCTTTCCATTAAGTTTTTATATTTCATATAGAATAATTTTTTATCTTTTAACTTTATTACATTGTTCATCTCATTTATTAATACATATGTTTTGCTTATACTGCTTTGGTTTCTTTTTTCGTTTATAGAATTTATGATGAGTCCGAAGTATTCGCTTGCTTTTGTTATTTGTGCTTGTATTTCGTCCCATTTGTCTTCTTCTAATAAAACATAGCTATTTATGATGTGTGCTTTTGTATATGATATGTTTATTTCATCATTATCTTCTGAATATTGTTCTTTGTATATAGGTATAAAAGAATATAATATTGCCAAACTATTTAGTACTTGCTTTTTGTCTTCATTTTGTACATTTACTATTAGTACATCTAGTGTATTTGAAAATGATAGTATATCTTCATTTTTTACATTAGTACTATGCAAGTCTATCATTATACTTGGCCAGCTTGTATATATGACTTGAACTGTATTTTTTATATAGTTCCAATCTATTTCTATGTTATCATTAGTTAAAATGTTTTGGGTTTTTACATTATATTTTGTATAGTCTTCGTTTTTAGAGCTTCCCCCTGAATTTCCTGATGAACCACCAGAAGAGCCTCCTTCTAAACCTTCTTCAGAACCTGATGAACTTTCTTCTCCTCCTGATGATTGTGAACTTTCTGAGCCCTCCTTCCCTTGACTACTTTGCCTACCACTTGAACTAGCTTGCCCTTTTATACTATTTTGCTCTAATAATACAGAATTTGAAAAGGGTATATTATTAAGAGAATTAATCATTCCTAAGAGTTTAGTCTCTAGAAAACTAAGTTCTTCATTTATTTTATTTTTTGTGTTATCATTGCCACTTCCTGCAAATATTACAATACTAGTAATAATAACTGCTAAAAAAATTATAGAACTTATAAAGAAAATAAAATATTTTTTATTCATAATATTTTCACCTCATTTTTATATTATTATGAATAAAAATTTTCAATTTTATTCCTTGTATACTTATAAAAAAATATTAAATACTAAAATTAATGGATTTAGAATAAAAGGAGATTTGTATTATATGAAAACTTTTGTAAAATTATATAGTGATGTAAAAGGCGAAATTAGTAGTTTTTTAAGTAAATTTTATTTAGCAACTGAGGAAATTTTAAAACAAGTAAGTAGTGATACTTTAGAACTCGAAATAGACTATGAAAACCCTGTAGAAATGAGTGATTTAATTGGTACTTTTATTGAAAATAAAGAAAATTTTAAAATAAATATGTGGATATGTATTGATGAAGATGTTTTGATTAATGTTACTGGTAATAATGCTGATGAGATTATAAGGTATTTGTACGAGAGGTTTCCATACTAAATGGAAGTTGGAGGTTAGAAGTTGGAAGTTAGAAAACTAGGGTTAATTCTTCGAAGAAATTACCCTAAATCTAACCTCCAACTTTTAACTTCCAACTTCCAAAACAATTGTTACAGGCCCATCATTTAAAAGTTCTACTTTCATGTCTGCACCAAATATGCCATGTTCTACTCTTATATTTTCTTCTTCACATTTTTTTATAAAATATTCATATAATTCATTTGCCTTTTCTGGTTTTGCTGCGTTCGTAAAACTTGGTCTATTTCCTCCTGTGCAGTCTGCATATAATGTAAATTGGGATACTATTAAAAGTTCTCCTTCTATATCTTTTAGGCTTAAATTCATTTTCCCATTTTCGTCTTCAAAAACTCGTAATTTAATTAGTTTTTGTACTAGATAATCTGCTTCTTTTTCAGTGTCTTCTGGACCAACTCCTAGAAGAACTAGAAAGCCTTTTGATATTTTTCCTACTATGTTATTTTCTACTGTAACACTTGCGTTTGTTACTCTTTGAATTACTAGTTTCATTTTTTTGTTTCCTTTCTTAATGAAGGTTGGATTTTAGCTTTTTTCTTCGAAGTGCAGTAGATTTTTAAAACGCCTATCTCTACATTATAAATTTAGTAATATTTATTAATTACCAATATTAGAATAGTAGTAGTTATAATTTATAGAGTAATCTTATGTGTTTATATATATTAAAATCAAAATTGAATCCCGACAGCCCACCCACGGCAGTTGAATACCCCTTGCTTGGAGGGTTCGATTTTTATTTTAATATATATAAATGCATAAGGTGATCTATTTTTGAGCTATTTCTTCGAAGTTTAGGTCGCCCAAAGGGCGACCCCTACAATTATTTTTATATTTTGTTTTATTATTTTATTCTGCTTTTTTGTCTCTTGTCATTAGCATTTTTACTCCTGTTTTTGGGTCTAAACCTTCATATAGTACTTGATATACTCCTTTTACTATTGGCATATCTAAGTTATATTTTTTTGAAAGTTCATATGCTACTTCTATATTGTCTACTCCTTCTATTACCATTCCTATTTCTTCTCTAATTTCATCAATATTTTTACCTTGTCCTAATAGTTTTCCTGCTCTTCTATTTCTGCTATGTTCACTTAAGCATGTTACTATTAGGTCTCCTAGTCCAGTTAAGCCATAAAAAGTTTGTTTATTTCCTCCTAATACTTCACCTAATACTGATATTTCATTTAACCCTCTTGTTATTAATGCTGCAAAAGTGTTATCTCCTAAATTTATTCCTGCTGATATTCCTGCACAAAAAGCTATTATATTTTTTAAAGCTCCACCTAGCTCTACACCTTTTACATCAGTACTTGTATATACTCTTAGGTTTTCATTCATAAATATATCTCTTATATAATTTGCTGTTTCTTCACTATGTGCTGCAACTACTAATGCTGTTGGAATTCCGACTGAAACTTCTTCTGCATGGCTTGGTCCTGATAGAACTGCTATTTTTGCATTTGGTATTTCATCAGTTATTACATCATCTAATGTTGATAATGTTTCTTTTTCAAACCCTTTTGAACATATTACTATTGTTTGATTTGTTACATATTTTTTGTATTCTTTTACTGTATTTCTTGTAAATTTTGATGGTGTTACATGTAATATTATTTCACTTTCTTTTATTGCTTCTTCATATGATGTTGTGCAATATATTCCTTCTGGTAATGTTAAATTTGGTAAGAATTTGCATTTTTTGTCATTATTTATTAAATCTCTTTCTTCTTCCATGTATGACCATATTTTTACATTATTCCCCAGCTTTGCCAAGTGTACACCTAACGCTACTCCCCAGCTTCCACTACCTATTATACATATATTTTTCATTTTATTATTCCCCCATATTATAATTTATTTGCAAAGCTTTATTATATAAGTTTTAAATTGTTTGCCTATAATTGTACGTTTTTAAAAATAATATTTTTTACATAACCATATGAATTAGAATATGCATTATCTAACCCTGATATATACATTTGAATATAATTTATATCTTTTGCATTATCTAGTGTAAATTCAATAGGTATTAAAGTTTCTGATGCATACCCACTTTGCCCTCTAGCAATATTTTGGCTTGTACCATCTTTATATACCAAATTAGTAGAAAATCCTGCTGTAGATTGATATCCTCTTTTAATATTGCCATATAAAGCATATTCTATATACAATTTAGAAGCTTTTAGCTTACTTAACCCTGCTGTATCTAAATATAAATAAAAGTTTCCTGCCCATGAAGCATAATCTACATGGTGACCTGCTTTTAGGCAATATGGACTAAAAGCATTATCTTCCGAATTAGAGTATGAACTTGTAAAGCCGTACTCTTGTAGTGTTTTACCTTTTGATATACAATGTGCAAATACATCTAAATCTCCAGTTTCTGGTACCTGCACTGTTTCTTCCCTTATTATAATATCTCCATATTTGCTTTGTTGTTTTAGCATAATTGTTGTAGTTTTATTTTCTAAATTTTCTACATCATTCATTGTTAACCTGATTTGACCTGTAGTATTTTCTAACCATGTTTTAGTATCTCTTCCTAGTTTATAATAGTATTTTACTTCCTCTTCTGGAGATAAATCTGTATTATATTCTACATTATAATTAAATATAGTATTTGTACTTGTTTCTTCTGACTTTGAGATATTTATATAATCATTTATATAGTTAGATGGTACACTTATAGTTTCAGTTATTTCTTCATTATTAGAAGTTATTTTAAAGTTAATATCTTTACCAGCTTCTACTTTAATATCCATAGATATTTTTTGCTTGCCATTACCATTAATTTCTATTTTTTTACCATCTGTATCCGTATATTCTATACTTGTTATACCTTCTTGTTTTGATATAGTTACTAATGCTTTCAACTTTTCTTCTGTATTATCATATAGCATATAAGATAATATATTTTCATCCATTTCTAATTTTGCACTTTTTCCATAAAGTCTTATTTTAGAAATTGGATTAATTTTTATAATTACACATATTATAATTATTGCTATAATTAAACATACATAGATTAATATCTTTTGTTTTTTCATATAAATTTTCCTCTCTTAAAAATTTTATTATCTATTTAACCTCTTTAATAATAACTATTTTATCTTTTTTAAATCTAACTTATTTTCTGTACCATGTAATAGTCTTTGTACATTTGCTCTGTGGTTGTATATTACTAGTACTGCTAATATTATAGAATATATTATATAGTTTCCTTCTACTATATATGCATCACTTGGCATAAACATTATTAGTACTGGAAATAGTACTGCTGCTGCTATCGAACCAATAGATACTATTCTTGTAAGTGCCATTAGAACTAGTGCAAATACTAAGCATATTAGACCTATATTCCAGTTTGTCATAAGTAGTACCCCTAATGATGTTGCTATTCCTTTTCCTCCTTTGAAACCAAAGAATATTGGAAATGTATGTCCTATTATTACTGCTATTCCTGCTATTTGTATTAATAAAGTTTTGTCTATTTCTTTTACTATTTTTCCTACCAAATAGGCTATAAGTATTGCTGCTACTCCTTTTAGTACATCTAGTACTAAAGTTATTATTGCAGCTTTCTTTCCTACACTTCTTAGTACATTTGTTGTCCCCGCATTTCCACTTCCTTTTTGCCTTACATCAAAACCTGCCATTTTTTTACTAATTATTACTGAAAAGCTTATGCTTCCTAGTAAATATGCTATTATTGCTATTAATATGTATACTACCATTTGTTTTCTCCTTTCAAAATTTGAAGAGTTTTGTCCTCTTAACTATTTATGCAATTTCTTCGAAGATCGGGCGATTGCACTAAAGTATAACTTAGCTCTAACTCACTAACGCTCGAAGAGCTAAGAAAATAATCGCCCCTACAATTATTTTGTTATATTATCGCCATTATATTAAATTGTTAAATTTTTCTTTGGGCGTAATTCGGTAAATTCTATTGGGTATTCCTAACCCATTAAGCCTGTACAATTAACTATTCACTATTCATTATTCATTATTCATTCTTCACTATTCACTGTGCGTAGCACACTTTATGCGTCTTTGTCTTTCCTCTCCCTAACAATCATCCTCACTGGTGTACCAGTTAATGTAAATTCTTTTCTTATTTGATTTATTAAATACCTTTCATATGAAAAGTGAAATAACTTTTTATCATTTACAAATACTACAAATGTTGGTGGCTTTGTTGAAGCTTGTGTCATATAATATATTTTTAGCCTTTTCCCCTTGTCTGTTGGTGGCTGAACTATTGCTATTGCTTCATTTAGTACTTGATTTAATACTGATGTTGATACTCTCATTGCATTTTGGCTTGCCACCATATTTATCATTTCAAATAATTTATGAACCCTTTGACCTGTTTTTGCTGATATGAATATTATTGGTGCATATGATAAATAAGATAATTTATTATATACTTCTTTTTTGTATTTTTCAGTTGTATTTGTATCTTTTTCATATTCATCCCATTTATTTACTGCTATTATTACTGCTTTTCCTGCTTCGTGGGCTTCTCCTGCTATTTTTGTATCTTGTTCTGTTACACCTTCATTTGCATCTATCATTAAAATACATACGTCTGCTCTTTCTACTGCTAATAAACTTCTCATTACACTGTATTTTTCTATTTGCTCGTCTACTTTGCTTTTTCTTCTAATTCCAGCTGTATCAATAAATACATATTTTCCAAATTCGTTTTCAAAGTTTGAGTCTATTGCATCTCTTGTAGTTCCTGCTATATCACTTACTATTACTCTGTTTTCTCCTAATATTTTATTTACTAATGATGATTTTCCTACATTTGGTTTTCCTATTATTGCTACTTTTATTGTTTCTTCATCTTCACCTTCTTGTTTTTCTGGAAGGCTTTCATATATTGCGTCTAATACGTCCCCTATACCTATTGCATTTACTGAAGACACTGGGTATGGGTCTCCTAGCCCTAAATTGTAAAATTCATATATATCATCTGAAGTTTTACCATAATTGTCTGCTTTATTGCATACTAAAATAACTTTCTTTTTAGACTTTTTAAGCATTAGGGCTATTTCTTTATCTGCTGCTGTTACACCTTGTTTTATATCTGTTAAAAATATAATAACATCAGCCACACTTATTGCTATATTTGCTTGCTCTCTCATTTGAGATATTATTATATCTTCTGATTCTGGCTCTATTCCACCTGTATCTATTAATGAAAATGTTCTACCTCTCCATGTACTTTGGGCATATACTCTATCTCTTGTAACACCTGGCTCGTCTTGTACTATTGATATCCTTTTTCCTACTATATAATTAAAAAATGTAGATTTACCTACGTTTGGTCTCCCTACTATTGCTACTGTTGGTTTTGACATATTTTTCTTCCTTTCATTTATTGCTATTTGTATTTTATATCATTTTGGGTATTTAGTCAATTAATTTATGCTAATCGCTAAAAAATTTTCAGCATAAAATCATAATTTTTGGTTGACTGTATTAAAATAAAATATCAACAATTTTAGGGGTTGTAAAAAAAGGAAAGATTTGGGACGCGTCCCAAACTTTCCTTTTTTTACAACCCCTATTAACCTCCAAATTGATAAATCTTATCTTCATTGGTAATTTCAAATACGCCGTTTGCGTAACTTAATTTTGAATCTTCTTTTACTACATTACAAGGAATTTCCTTGGTGAGGTTTTTTACGTAATTAATCATTGTAATTTTTCCATTTCCTGGAATACATATTGTCTCTTTGTAGAAACAAATATTAGAAAGTGGATTTGCTTCATAGCTTATCATTTCTTCATCGTATTCTACTACTCGATTTCCAAATACCATGGTTCTATATTTTCCGCTTGGAAGCTGATAAATAAATAACCATTTTTTGGATACTACGTCTTGCTTTATTGCATATTCTCTTATTTTTCCATTATAGTTAACTTCAAAATTGTAGTTATTAATTTTGATAATTGCTTTTTTTGGATAGAAAGAGCCTATGAATGTTTCCCCAATGTCTGATACTGCAAAAAGTGGGTTAAATACTTGACCTATATTACTTGCAATATTTCCATTTGGAGTAACCTGTGTTTTTAGTAAAGTTCCTGTTTTATCTACAAAGTATAAATAGTTTCCTTTAACTACATATGGTGTTTTATGCATTCTTTCTAATGTAGAATGAAGTTTATCATTCTCATCATATATTGTAATTGTATTACTACCTACCACAAATGCAAACTTTCCATCTGATGTAAAGTCGACCATTTTTCCACGCTCTAATTTCATTTTACGTTTGCTTTGAATGTGTACTACCTCATTGTTTGTGTTAACATACTGCCTATTATTTAGCAAAATTCTTACGTCTTGTGCTTCAAATACAATAGAAATAGTATTCTTTTTAGTAGTTGTTACCTTAACAATTACTGGAGGCTCTGCAACTTTTGCATTGCTGTTACACATAGGGCATTCCTTATATTTAGAGAAATAGTACATTTGGTGTGTATTACAATATTGTAAATTATCTGTAAGTTCCTCTAAGCTTCCTAAAATACTTTGTCTTTTTCCTTTTTCAAAAATCTCTTGATATTCTGTTTTTAGCTGTGGAGACATCCAGTCCCAAGATGGTATTATTTTAGGAATTGTAATTTTATTGTTACCTAGAACAGATATATTCTTTTTCATTCTGTCCATTGTTGTCATATTTTCATCTTTTACATAGGTTCCTCCAAATGGATGTAACCTTGTTAGCATATTAAAGCTTAATACTGCAAAATTGTAGTGCTCTGCTTCCAAGCTAAATACTACTGAACCATTACTTCTCATAGCTTTTGGATCCATAAAAGTTTCTGTATATGCATCTGGCTTAAGAGTATCTGATATTCCCCAACTATCTACATCAATAAAGAAAGATTTATTTCCTTTCATCATAATGTTATAGTCGTTATAATCTCCAATTAACCCTCCACTTTTGTGAAATGCTGTTATTGTTTTTCCGGCATCTACCATAAGCTCTAACACATCTTTATTTGTTATTTGATATGTCTTTAGATATTTTTTCTTTACTAATTGATGAAATACTTCTGCATTTTCTACTTTTTTCATGACATATCCTGCAAACTTGTTGTTTACTGTCACAACTTCTATTGGTCCATACACATTACTTGGCATTTTTCCTGAAACAATTTTCTTTACTTTTTCTTCTTTCCGCCTTATATCTATGTGAGGCTTAAAAATTTTAATTAGATTATTATTTTTATACTCATAAATTTTTGCCTCTCCACCTTCTGTTAAAAGAGTAAGTTTCGCTAATTGACCTGATGTTAAATTAATTGACATATTTTCTTCCTCCTTTTAGAAACATATTGTAATGTCATCTTTAAAAAGACTTCTATTTCGGTTAATTAGTATCTTTATTTTACCAGCTTTTCCAGCCTTTAATGCTTCTTTTAACTTATTTTTTTCAAGAATATTTAAGTCTTCATAAAACCTTAGCCCATCTGTTGCTACTCCTACATTTTGAAATTCTGATTTTGAAAAGTGATTTATGGTAAATGTTACTCCTTCTTTATATGCCTGCAAATTTTCTTTATTTACATAATTATAAATATAATATTTAGGAAATTCACCATCATCTAATTGTACAAATTCAATAGTTTCACCATTGTCTGTAATAATGTAGCCATCACCACATGAATATACTACAAATTCTTCCTCTGTTTCAAAACACGCAAGTATTGTAAATGAAAGGTTAGAAGCATAATACTCTTCTCTTGGGAATATTTTTATAAGATCTTCAAAAGTTGCCTTAACTGCATTTTCAAACTCTTCATCATTCATACTATTTACATCATTTTTCTCTAGGAATAACTGTGCAAATAATCTTGTGCCTACTTCTGAAAATCGCTGTGAGCCACATCCGTCTAATACAACTTTTAACTGTGGTAAAGAAATACAAAAGTCTTGGTTGTTCCGTTCTTCTGCGTAATGATCACTGCCCAATTTGTTTACTACAATTCTTTGATTCATATTTTTCCTCCTGCTTGTTATGGAAAAGGAGGGGTTAGTTCCCCCTCCTTCCACGAAATTTTTGTTTACTTGTTACATTAAAAGTCGAATAAACTATCTGAGGCAGTCACATTGGCTGACTTTGATGCAGAGATAGCAGACTTTGATGTTGCCATCATAATTCTTCTAAGCTCCGACTTATCCGCATTTACTTGCTTAATATTCTGCTCCATAATTCCCAGCTCCTGTGCTATACCATGAGCGTCTGTTCCAAATTCAATGTAAGCTACTGGAATTTCATTGTCTTTCTGTAAAAATTCAATCGACTTTCTTGCATCATTTTTGCTATACTTTGAATCATTGTCATAGCCATCTGAAAAGATAAATACAACTGCTTTTGGCCGGTTGCCATTATTCTTTAGCTGCTCCATATAGCCAGTTCCATCCCCTGCGCACAGTGATTTCTGTACACCTACTATAGCATCATACAACTTAGTCAAACCACCTGGTGAGTACTGTGTATCAATGTTCTCAACTTCCTGGTAACCTGATG
This sequence comes from Clostridia bacterium, assembly GCA_022791325.1. Lineage (GTDB taxonomy): Bacteria > Bacillota > Clostridia > TANB77 > CAG-508 > UMGS1663. Next base: position 66,100 of record JAAVYV010000011.1, on the reverse strand, counting down.
TAGTTACAATGTCTGAAAACCTAGTTACTGATATTCTCATCTCATCTGCTTCCCTTGAACCCTGGATTGCTTCTTTTACTGCCTGCAAAGCATCCTGCATGTCGGTAGTATATGATCCCATAGAGCCTGATTCGTCAATAATATACGCAATTAAGGTTGGCCGTTCTACTTCGATTTCCTCGATGTCCGCATTTGTTACATTTGCAAATTCCTCATCAACGTCATAATGTCTTCCCATTTTTTGTTCCTCCTGTTTTCTTTTTATTGTTTTGGTTTATGGTTACATTTTATGCTTTACAGCTGAATGTCTGCTGCCTTTGCAATTCTAATTCCATACTTGGAATTGAAGTTGTTAAAGAAATCTCTCTGGATATTTTCACACCCCTGTACTGGTGATGTGCAGTCTTCCAAAATTGTGAATTTAGAAGTAATTTCTGTTCTTCCTGCAAAGTGGTCGATAATTTGCTGTACCGAAATTGGTAAGCAATGGCTACCTGCTTCACCTGCTACATAAATTTCATCATACATTTCAATTGCCCGAAGTACTGGTTCATTGATGTAATTAGTCGGGTCATATTCTGCTTTGATGACACCAAACATCTCGGAATACGGATTATTGCCTTTTGGTACAATGATTGGTCTCATCCTTCTTGTAACAGACCAAAAGTAAATCATTTTTGAGAGTTCTCCCTCAATCTGACCGCCAAATGATCCATCTAAGCAGTGATATGGCCAGATTGTAATTGAAGCCATATGCTTAAGATAGTCTTCCGATTTAGCAATATCGCCATATACAGGCATCCAAGTTCCATTTTGGTAATCTTCATATTTGATTGTCGTGTATGGATCTGGATTTTTTCCATCTGGATCTACCCACCAGCAAGGATGGAAGATCTGTGCATAGAAATGTGTATCCTGTGTGCACATAATTCTGCTTACTGCATGGTTGTTGCGATAAATAAAATCGGTTATTCGCTGTACATCGCCTTTAGAGCCACTAACCGGAAGAGAACCAATGTCCTGCATAAAATCGTTTTGAGCATCAATCAAAAGGAGTAATACTCTTTTTCCGTCATCTAATGCTGGTTTAAAGTCTTCCTGCTGTGCAAGCCTGATTACTTCCTGCAGATCTTTACCTTCCATTGCTGCAATTTTGTTTACATCTACAATTTGCTCATACCGTGTTTTCATTAAGTTAAAACCTCTTTCTTTCCCTTCAGCATTTTTTGCTGAGCTCTTTCAAATTCATATACTTATTTTGAATTTGATTATTACTATTTTTTACAGACAATATATTATCATACTTTTCAACATAATGCAAGTGTTTATGTAAATTTTTTATTTTTTATGTAATTAATTGTTACAGTTCACGGCCTAAAAGATATTTTACGATGTAGGGTCGATTATTTTCTTAGCTCTTCGAGCGAGTAGCGAGTTAGAGATAAGTTATGCTTTAGCGCAATCGCCCGTGCTCCAACGACTTTGCTATATTCCTAATTTACTTCGAATAGCCATAGATGTTTATTCTCTGTGGTCTACGGGCGATTGGTAATCGCCCCTACATACCAAAAAAAATTAATTTTCCCTATTCAACAACAAAGAGGTTTCGCCATGCGGACGAGCACTGCTCCCCCTACAATTTAAAATCGATTTTTCCTATACTATAAAAAAGAAATAACGATATAGTTCAAAACCATATCGTTATTTCTTTTTTACTTATAAATGATAAGTCAAATATTAAAGTGCTTCTCCATAAACTCTCTTTGATTCCACTTCTACTCTTTTTCTTATTTCGTCAAAGGTCTGGGTTCTAACAAACTTGCCGTTTACGAATACCTCCTGCAATTCATTGTCAAGTATTTCTTTTTCTGTTTCTGGAGTTAATCCGTCAATAAGCTGGAATTGTAAACATTGGTACTCCACTTTTGTGCGCCTTTTTGCCACCTACTACAAATTCTCCACCAATTTGAACAAAACTTCCTTCTTTTAAAGCTTTTATTCTAATTGGCAAGTAACCGAGTTTGTGTAACTTCTCAAAATGAGAATAGTCATAGTTCCTCACCATTTCTGGATTTGTAACGCCAAATGTACCAGTAAGGCTTTCTTTGATTTCCTCTATAACTACTTCTAAAGGTCTTTCGAAAAAGCCTTTCTGCCATTTCCAGTATAAGGTTGCTAAGGCTCCCTGCAATCCGAAAAATATGGCATGCGTTACGCCGTCAATCCGGCTCTTCCGAGGTGTCCATGTTTCGTATGTCCACTCTAAGCCTTCAGGGTATTGATCCTTATGACATAATTTATATCCATCAGTAAGCAGTGCTGGGTTTTCAATCATTTCGTTAAACATCATAGTTGTTTTTTTCCTTATATTTGCCTTATAGTATATGTTTTTTCATATAACTTGCTACATCAACATCCATATATTTAATTTTTGGATGTTCTTTGTCCATAATTGATGTGCTTGTGTAGACCATATCAATTGGAGAGTTTTCTTTAAGCAAAGTTCCTTTAAATATAGTCTCTTCACAATGAGAAACTACTAAAACAACTTCTGCTGCTCCCGCATCTTTTAATATACTTCCTGCCCATGCAAAAGTTCCACCTTGTGAACACAGGTCATCAATAATAATACATTTAGCACCTGGAAGGACTTTTCCTTCTTTGATGTGCATGTCTTCAATCTTACCTGTTATTGGATCTCTTCTTTTCTCCATAATGCATACATCTTTGTACTTGCTGTGTGCATATCTACGTGCTGCTGCCTTATCTTGAAATACGATTTGCACATTTTCAGGGAGCTCCTCTGCTTTTATCCAGTCTGTTACTGGATAAATATCCCTAACCCTGTCAAGCATTTGTACCGTTCTTACTGAATGTGGCTCCATTATTACAACTTTCGTAAATCGAAGCCAATTGATGAAATCGCAAATATACTTAAGAGTAAACAGATCTCCATCAATTTTTCGATCCATTCTACTATATGGCATATACCATACAAATAATGCACACCGTGCATATGCCTCATCAATACGCTTTTTTACAAACATTAGAGTAATTAAGTCTTCATCATTAAAGTATTTAAGTTCAAGTATATTTTCTTTTCTTTCAATATACTCTTCAAAATCCTTTACCTTTGTTTCATTGTTTGGAAACCGCTCTGTTACAATTTGCTTTCCGTTGAGTTTTAGCATTGAAGTTCCTCCTTTAATATTTAATTGTGCTACCAAAAAATTGCTTTTTGGCATTTTTATATAAACTACATTCTGTATTATATCACCATTTACATAATTTTGCAATATTTTTTTTATTTTTGCTAAATTCATTTATTATAAAAATTTAGACATTTTAATTTTGTCTTTTATAGCATTCTAAATTATAATATGTTCGCAACACTAATATTTAGCTGAAAATAAATTGGTTTGACAGTTAAAATTTCAAATTAACTATTATTAAGATGTTTAGTTATTAATTTTACATAATGTATTGTTTTTTCTATTTTTATATGTTATACTATTATTGTAGTTGATAAAATTGTTTTGTAGAAAAGGAGCATGATTATGTTTGATTTAAATGTACGGTTTATAAAAAACTATGTAATTAACGATTTTCCATTTGCATCTTTTGTTGTAACTTCTAGCACTAATCAATATATTGCAAATATTGATTATAATTACTTTTCTAATGAGTGCCACCTTATTAAAAGTGTTAATGAAGACACTATTAAGGAAATATTCAATATTACTTATATGGATGAATATTATTCATTAGGAGACGCAATTACAGCTGAAATTAAAGCCAAGGTCAAGGAAAAGATTGTTTAATAATAAAAATCCGACTCATTAATTTGGGTTGGATTTTTTAATTATTTAATATTGAATTGTCAAACTTACCTACTTTTCATGTTAATTTTTATATATTAATTGAAAATATTTTCCAATACCTTCTTTTAAGTAAATATTATCGCTATTAGTTTGACATAATTTTTTCATTATGTTATAATGTTAAGCAAGTTATGTATTTATGTTATCTTTTATTTTTGATAACTAAATCAAGCATAATGTTACAATTAATAAGTTTCTATTATAAAAGGAGGACTTAACTTTATGAGAGGTTTTGTAAAATGTGCTATTGCAAATTTTAATGGTGGACTTTCTAACCCCAAAGCCAATGCAGAAAAAATTAAGGAATTAACTCGGAGAGCAAATAGCTTAGGGGTAAATGTACTGGTATTTCCTGAATTGTGTTTGACTGGATATACTTGTCAAGACCTTTTTGGGATGAGTGACCTCATGCAAAGTTCACTTAATTCTTTACGCTACTTACTTGATAATGCTCGAAATTATCCTAATGTTTTAACTTTAGTAGGATGCCCTATTAATGTTAATGACAGTTTATATAACTGTGCGGTTGCAATTCAAGGTTCAAGAATTTTAGGCGTAATTCCAAAGCAGTTTATTCCTAATAATAATGAGTTTTATGAAAAAAGGTGGTTTTCTCCATATACAGAAAATTGCCCCAAAACAATTACTCTTTTAGGAATGGAGGTACCTTTTGGGAATATTATATTTTCATCATCTCTTGGATATAAGCTTGGAGTAGAAATTTGCGAGGACTTATGGTCTGTTATTCCTCCTAGTTCTTACCTTGCATTAGGTGGTGCTAATATCATAGCCAATCTTTCTGCTAGTAACGAATTGGTTGGTAAAGATAATTACCGTAAGGAATTAATCAAAACCCAAAGTGCACGTACCATTAGTGCATATTTGTACACTTCTGCTGGCTTTTCTGAATCCACTTCTGACTTAGTTTTTGGTGGTAGTGGCTATGTGTACGAAAATGGGAAAGAATTAGCTACTTTGGAAAGATTTCGAATGGATGATCAATTGAAAGTAGTTGATGTAGATATCCAGTATCTAACCAATGAGCGATTAAATAATACTACCTTTAATGATAGTAAAAAGAACTTACATTATTCATTTACTACTGTTAATTTTGCTCAAAGTGAAATAAGTAGTGATTTTACAAGAAAAGTTAACCCACACCCATTCATTCCTAATATAATGGATGAAACTGGCGGTAAAGTATGTAAAGAAATTCTTTCTATCCAAAGTACTGCTTTAGCACGCAGGCTTAGTTCTATAAAGAACTGCAAAGCTACAATTGGTATATCTGGTGGACTTGACTCTACCCTAGCCTTGCTTGTTTGCTATGAGGCTTTTACTAAACTTGGGTTAGATTATAAAGGTATTATAGGAATTACTATGCCAGGCTTTGGTACAACTAATAGGACTTATAAAAATGCTGTAGAGCTTTGTGATAAGCTTGGTATTACCTTAAAGGAAATTCCTATTAAAGATGCCTGCATTCAGCACTTTAAGGATATTGGGCATGACCCTGCTATTCATGATGTAACTTATGAAAATGTTCAGGCTAGGGAACGAACGCAAATTTTAATGGACATGGCAAATAAACATCATGGCATTTTAATTGGCACAGGTGACCTTTCTGAGCTTGTACTCGGCTGGTGCACATATAATGGTGACCATATGAGTATGTATGGAGTAAATGCTTCTGTTCCAAAAACCTTAGTTAAGTACCTAATTGAGTGGTATGCAAGGTTTAATTGTCCAAATGATGAACTTAAGAGTATTTTACTTGATATTGTTGGCACTCCAATTAGCCCAGAACTTTTACCATCTGATGGAAAAGAAGTTGTACAAAAAACAGAAAGTGCAATTGGACCTTATGAAGTACATGATTTCTTCATTTATTACTTTTTAAGAACCAAGTTTTCAGGTGAGAAAATTTTGTTTTTGGCAGAATCTGCATTTAAGAATAAGTATTCTTCAGAGCAATTTCTTGAATATTATAATAAATTTGTTCAGCGGTACTTTGGCAATCAGTTTAAGCGCAATTGTATACCTGATGGGCCTAAAGTCGGTAGTGTAAGTGTATCACCAAGAGGCGATTTGCGAATGCCTTCTGATGCAAATTGTAGTATCTGGTTAGTTTAATAACATACAATCCAAAAAAACAGCTCAAATTGAGCTGTTTTTTTGATTACTCTTATTTATATTCACTAGGTGGATATTCATTATAGCAATCGCTATATAATAATTTCTCTACTGACTGAAAGTTTTCTGTCTTAGCAATAATACTTTTTCCTTCTACATATGGATGATATACTTCGACTATTCCTTCATATTCACCATTTCTATATTTCTCATAAATATCATTATCAATAAATCCTATATATTCATGATATCTTATTGTTGTTGTAAATATGTTATTAGAACACTCTGGATAAGATGTTGCCTTAATTAAAGTCATATCATCATATTTTACAAAATAACTTTCGATTGGTATTTCGATTTTTGGAGTTTGATATATTTTCTTCCTTAGTAACAATCCACAACATATAGCAGTTAACACTAGTGCTATTATTCCTATTATTGCTATTACTGGTATTATCACTTTTGCTATTTTCCGAGTTCCATTTTTTTCCTTTTCATAGTTCATATTTTTTCCTCCTTTAACAATAGTTATTTGAGTTTTCTGCATCTTATGCCCATAATATATCATAATTTTACTTTTATGTCAATATGTAAATCAATTCTCTTTAAATCTATTATGTATCCAGCTCTTTTTTATCCAATATAAAATATATTAAAATGTTTATACAAAATTAGCAATACTTACACAAATTTATTTTTTTAAAGATATTCCTATAAATATACATACCCCAACTAATGATACAAAATTAGATACATTCATTAGCCATGTTCCTGTATATTTAACTTCTATTTTTCCTTCCTCTAATATTGGAACCTTTACTCCTACAAAGCCATTATCTGTCTCAAAGGTTTGTAGTTTTATTTCTTCATTTCCTGTTTTTAGTGTTACATTATAACCTAAATAATATATATATGGCAGTTCTATTCCGTGTTTCTTCTAATACATATTTAACATCAAAACTCATTTTAACTCCATTTTTTACTTCATTTTCTATTTGACAAGAACTATTTTCATTTAATGCTATTACATTTTGTCCTCTTGTTTCTATATAACTTCTGTTTTCAAATGCTTTTGTTGGTAAATATTCAAAACTTGCTAAACCTGCATGTACTCTACCAGTATTCTCATTTACTTCCACTGCTGGCCATAGTTTTGATTCATCGTAATTTTCTAGTGTTCTTAAGTGACTTTTTAATGGAATGGTTAGTACCATGATAGCAACTAATAATATTATAACTTCCTTTGTTTCAATTTTTTTACTTAAAGTAACTATATTTATAGCAGATATTATACTAAAGAAAAAGCTTGAAAATTCTAAAAGTCTAAAAGTAAATTGTATCATTTTTAGTATACTTGGCATGTATTCAAATGGAAATATTTTTAATGTCATAATAATACTTGCTATTCCTGATATTAGCATAAATAAATAAATTTTATAATATTCTTTCTCTTTTATTTTCTTAACTGCAAGTGGCGTTAGAAGTAAACTAATTATAGTTATTATTCCTATTTCATATATCATATAGTCTGTGCTTTTTGTAAAAAATAATCTATAAAAATCTAATTTATATGCTACTAAAACTTCAGTTCTTTCCATTCTTCCTGGCTTGAACACTTCATAATTAGCCATTATTTTATGCTCTAATAATGGTACCCAGAAGAATGATGTTATTACTAATATTAATAAAATATTTATAATAAGTAGTTTTATAATTCTTTTATCTTTCAATCTTTTTACATTTATTAGCACATATATTAAAGAAAATATTCCTGTATACATTGTAATTACTGTATGAGTTAGTATTAATCCTATACTTCCTATTGCAAGTATATAATTTTCTTTATTTAATATATCTACACTTTTGCTATATTCTTTTTCATCACGTATTTTAAATATATTATATAACCCTAAAAATATTAATGGTAGAAATACAAATGATGCAAGTTCTGCTAACGCATTTCTTATATACATATCTGTTAGTCTATATGGTGCCAAAATATAGAAAATAGCCGAAAGCACTGCAATATTTGTTTTTTTAGTTATTTTTTTAGTACATATATACATAAAATACCCTGATAGGAATACGTTTGCAAACATAAATAATTTAATACATCCTGTAAAAGAAAATCCAATAATTTTAAATATTAATGGTAGAATGGCTGTTAATGGACTATAAAAAATATTCCACGAATAGCCAAAACCATTACAGAAGTTAGACATTATTTTTGTTTGCCCTTCTTGTAAAGATTGATATGTTCCCATAAGCCTACATATATGTTGAATTCCATCATCATATGTCATATCGGCATTTTTACTCATTAGTGGAATACACACAAATATACTTGCTATTAGTATTATTAATATTACAAAATATTTTTCATCTTTTAATAATTCTTTAATTTTTTGCATTTGTTTCTCCTGTTTTCTTTCTATAAATTAATTTTTTTACAGTCACACAACTTTTATTTTTTAGTTAATCTTTTTTTCTACTTTCTATATAACAATATCCTATAAATATTACAAATGATATAAAAGACACAATATATGAAACATATATTACTAATGTACCTTTATATTCTATTTTTATTTTTGCTTGACTAATATCTTTTGTAATTACTGTTCCAGTAAATCCATTATCTGTTTGTATTGTTTCTAATTTTTCTTTTTTGCCATTTTCTTCCAAAGTTACTTTATATCCTGGATAATAGAAAAATGGAAATTCTATTATTGTATCTTTTACAGCATCTTCTATTATTGCGCTATATGTTAAATCTTTCTTATTTTCTCTTATTATTAGTGTTTCTCCTTGCAATATATATATTTTATCTTTCTTTTTATTCAAATATGTGTGGTATTTAAGAATTGCATTTACTGGCAGGTATTCTGTATTTATTATTTCATACTGAATATATGGATTTTTTATTATATCTTTTTCTAATTCTTCATCTCTTAAGTCATATTCAGTTTCATATTGTAATATTATTGGTATTGTATATACTAACATGATTATTAATAATATTGCTGATGAAGTTAATCTTATTATGTCGTTTTTTAATAGTTTCTTTAGTAAAACATATATATTTACGCCTATTACAAATGATATAAAGAATGCAAAAAATGTTAGCATTCTCCATGGATATTGCAATTTGCATAGAATATCTGGCATTTTGAGCCATGGGAAGTATTTTGTTGATGCATATAATGATATAAATGAAAATAATATAGATATTATATAGAAATATTTATATTTTTTTTCTACACTTCTATATACAAATATACTTAAACACATAAGTACAAATATTGGTATTCCTATTATATATGTTGTTTGTTCTTCTTTTCCAATATCTTTAAAAAATTCGCTTATATTTAGTGTATTATAATAAACATATTCTCCATATCCATACATCAAACTACTATCAAATATTGCATAGTCTGCTGATATTTTTGCTTCTAACATTGGTATAATGAAAAATGATGATACTAGTATTATGAATATTACATTTATTATCAGTTTTTTTATTACTTCTTTTTGTTTTAGCTTTACTATTCTAAATATTACATATATTAGGCAAAATATTGCTGTATAAAATGCTGTTATTGTATGTGTTAGTATTAAACCTATTGCTCCTATAGCTATATAGAAATGTTTTTTTCCATCTTGATTAAATAAACTATACATTCCTGCAAATAGTACTGGTAAAAATATAAATGCTGAGAATTCTCCTATTGCATACCTTTTATATACATCTGCTATTTTGTATGGCACCATTAAATATATAAGTGCTGAAAATAGTGCTACTGCTCTTTTATTTGTTATGCTATGCACAGACTTATACATTGTTAATCCTGATAAAATTATGCATAAGCCTCCAAATATTTTTAGTGCAACAGCATAACTTGGTACAAATGCTTTTATTAGAAGTGGAATATATGTAACAAGTGGATTGTAAAATAAGTTCATTGCATATGCCCCACCGTTTGCAAAAATATGGTACTATTATTGGTGGTATTTCACCTATTTTTAGTGCATTATCTGTTCCTAGTATCCTTAACATATGTAAAAAACCATCATGTGTATCACTTATTTGTATTTTTCTAAGTGGAATACTAATAATCATACCAACTACTATAATTATCACATAATGCAACCATTTATTTTCTTTTATTATGCCTATAGCTTTATTTATCTTTTCCATTATTGTACCTCTTTTGTTTTTTGTAGTATTAATAGGTATATATCTTTTCTTTTTACCTATTTCTATAATTTCCTATCATTTTTATCTTATCTGGTTTATTACTAAAAATACAGTACATTACAAATATTATAAGTGAAATAAAGGATATTATATATGATATATATGTAATTGCTGTTCCTTTATATTGTATTTGTATTTTTGCTTCATTAATATCTTCTGTAAGTCTAGTTCCTGTGAAACCATTGTCTGTTTCTATTGTTTTTAGTTCTTTTTTTATTCCATTTTGTTCTAGTATTATTTTATAACCTGGATAATAGAAAAATGGAAATTCTATTACTGTTCCTTTAGTCGCTTTTTCTATTATTGCAGTATCTGTTAAGTTTTGCTTATCTTCTTCTAATATTTGCGCTTCTCCTTGTAATATATATATTCTATCTTCTCTTTCTTGAAGATATGTACGTTGTAACATAAGTGCTTTTACTGGCAAATATTCCCTATTTATACTAAAATGATGAATATATGGATTTTCTAACACTGCATTTTCTCTTTTCTCATCTTTTAGAGGATCTTGCGTTTTATATTGTAATAATATTGGCATTGTATATAGCACCATTGTTATTGTTAATGCTATTGCTATAGTTAGTCTCGTTATATTTTTGCTAAATATCACTTTTATTAAAACATATATATTTACTCCTACTACAAATGATATAAAAAACGCAAAAAATGTTAACATTCTCCATGGATATTGTAATTTGCACAAAATGTTAGGCAATATCATCCATGGGCAATATTTCGTTGATGCATATAGTGCTATAAATGAAAATAATAGTGATATTATATAAAAACCTTTATATTCTTTTTCTACATTTTTGTATGTAAATATACTTAAACACATAAGTATAAATATTGGCACTCCTATTATATAGGTTGTTTGATTTTCTACCCCTATATCTTTAAAAAATTCCTCTATATTTAATGTATTTTTATAAACATAATTTCCATTTGTGCTCATTATTTGACTATCAAATATTGCGTAGTCTGCTCCTTTTTTTGCTTCTAACATTGGCATAATGAAAAATAATGATACTAATATTATAAACATTAAATTTATAATTAGTTTTTTTATTACTTCCTTTTCCTTTAGCTTTGTTATATTAAATATTACATATATTAAACAAAATATTGCTGTATAGAAAGTTGTTACTGTATGTGTAAGTAATAACCCTATAGCTCCTATAGCTATATATATATGCTTTTTTCCATTTTGATTAAATAAACTATACATTCCTATAAATACTAATGGTATAAATATAAATGATGCGAATTCCCCTATTGCAAACCTTTTATATACATCTCCTAATTTATAGGGTACCATTAAATATATAAGTGCTGAGAATAGTGCTACTGCTTTTTTATTTGTTATACTATATACACATTTATACATCGTTACTCCTGATAAAATTATACATAAGCCACCAAATATTTTTAGTGACATTGCATAGCTTGGAATAAATAACTTAATTAGAAGCGGAACATATGTAACAATTGGGTTATAAAATAAGTTCATTGCATAACCGTGAGCCGTTTGCAAAAGTATGGTGCTATTATTGGTGGTATTTCTCCTATTTTTAATGCATTATTAGTTCCTATCATTCTTAATAAATGTAAAAAGCCATCATGTGTTTCTCTTATTTGTATTAAACTAAGAGGTATACTTAAAATAACTCCAACTAATATAATTATTGTGTAATGTATCCATTTATTTTCTTTTATTTGATTTATAATTTTATTCATTTTTTTCCATCCTTAAATACCTTTTATTCTTTTTTTGCATTATATCATTAATAAAATTTTTTTTAAATATGTTTAGCATATTTTCTTTTTTTACGTTATTGCCTTATCTGCCTTGTAAAATATGTAAACTTATGTTATAATGCTAGCTAGAAACTGTTTTTATTTTTGTATCCATAGAAAGGAGATTTACTTTATGGAAGAAAGAAGTACTTTTACACGTATTGACAAAATCAATTACTATTTAAACTTTGCTGAGGTTGCTGCTCAAAGGGGAACTTGCATTAGAAACAATTATGGCTGTGTAATTGTAAAAGATGATGAAATTATTTCAACTGGTTATACAGGTGCCCCTCGTGGAAGAAAAAATTGTAGTGATTTAGGCTATTGTAGAAGGCGAAAATATGGCCTTCCAAGTGGCACAGGTTATGACAAATGTAGAAGTGTTCACGCTGAACAAAATGCTATCATTAGTGCTCCACGGTATAGAACTCTTGGCAGTACATTATACCTAGTTGGTATCAATGCACGTAATGGTGAATATGTTACTGACAACGAACCTTGCTCTATTTGTAAAGGTCTAATTATTAATGCTGGTATAGAAACTGTAGTTATGCGCGATACTAAAGAAAAATATCGAATTGAAAGAGTTTCTGACTGGATTGAAAACGATAATACCTTAGATATCATATAAGAACAAAGAGGCTTCGCCTCTCGGACGAGCAATGCTCGCCTCTACAACTTTAACTTAAATTAGCGTACTTTCCTAGTATAGAACAAAAGTGGCTTCGCCACACGGGCGATTGCTAATCGCCCCTACATTAAATTTTAGGTTTATACTTTTAATTGTTGTATTTCAGATTTTCTTATTTTTTGCTATTTCTCGGGTCGCCGATGGCGGCGACCCCTACAACGTGAAATGTATTATTAAAAGTCGATTTTTCTTTTGAAAATAAAATATGTTAAATTTTATTTTCACTTTGTGTTGCGTAACTAAAAAGTTTCATATTGTTTCCTATTAAATAAAAAAGAAACAGTTTTTAAACTGCTTACTTTTTTGTTTATTTTTAATTCTATTCTTAGTCTTCTTTTTTTGCTACTACTTCTTTTCCATTATAGTAACCACATGTTGGGCATACTCTGTGTTGCATCATCATTTCGTGACAATGTGGGCATGCTACTAAATTTCTGTTTTCTAATTTCCATGTTGATCTTTTTAAACCTGTTCTTGCTTTTGACCATCTTCTTTTTGGTTGTGCCATTTTTTTATTCCCCCCTTGTAATATTCTATTTATGTATGTATATCTATTTTCATAGTTATTCATTTTTTTGTACTTTAAAATTATACTAAAATTTATATTTCTTGTCAATAGATATACAGAATTTTAAAAAATTTCTTCATATCTTTTGACAATTTTTGTCCAATTATATTCTTCTTCTATTCTTTCTTTCGAAAGTTTAGAATATTTTTCTTTTTCTTCTTTTGATATGCCTTCTAGTTTATTTATCATTTCTTTTAAATTATTTTCATTTTTATTCCAGTACATTGCTCCTGCTTTTGCTACTTCTCTATTAAATCCTACATCTAATAATACGTTTAACTTAGTTGTTGCTAGCGCTTCTAATAGTGATGGGTTTGTTCCTCCTACTTCATGTCCATGTATATATGCATAGGCATTTTCCCTTATTTGCATTAATAGATCTTTTTTATATACAGTTCCTACAAATTTTATTCTTTTATCTCTATCAAAATTAGTCTTTTGCTTTAGTTCTTCATAAAATTTATTTTTTTCTACATTTGTAATAATTACTAAATCTTTGTTTGTTTTTGTTTTTATAAATTCTTTTATCATGGTTTCATAATTGTTTTCTGGTACAAACCTTCCTACTATTAAATAATATTTTTCTTTTTCTATTTCATGTTCTTTATACCAATTTTCTAACTCTTCTTTTGCCTCTTCTGAATCATTTTTATTTAATTCAGAACCATATGCTATAAAAGTAGTTTTTGGATTATACTTTTTATATTCTTCTTTCATATATTTTTCAATATTTATAGAATCACATATAAGTAAATCTGCATTTTGGGCCATTTTCTTTTCACATACTTTAAAAAATTTTTTAAGGATTTTATTCCATTTATCTCTTTTCCATTCACATCCATCTGGGTTTACATATACTTTTGCACCTAATTTATGAAATCTTTTTACATATATATTTATAAATAGACCTACTCCTGTTCCTAATATATATACAATTGAATTTTTTATATTATGTTTTTTTATATATTTTATAGTTCTTTCTAGTGCTACTAAATCATAATATTCCGCTTTTGCAGGACCAATATTTGGTACTTTTACATTAAAACATCTACTATTGTTATACTCAAATTCATTATTATTTTTCGAAATACATGCTACATGATACTTGATATTTTTATTCATTTTTCTTGCAGTTAAGTTTTCTACAAATGTTTCAAACCCTCCATAATTTGCTGGAATGCCATTAGATCCTATTATAAATACATTTTTTTCATTCATTTGCTTTTTCTCCATTCATTAGAATTTATTTAGTATTATTGCTACAAACATTTTGAAATTTGTATATGAATCAGTAGTTCTAAATTTTTTATTATTTAATAACCATTTTTTTGCTCTATTATCAAAGTTATAGTTTATTAAATTATTCATTAATTCATTTGCTTGTCTTGTTATATATTGTTGATATCCGTTTTTTGATTTCTGTTGCTATATTAGCTCTTATACGTATTTTCTTTTTAAATGCTATTTTATATTGCTTTTTTATTCTTTTTATATTACTTTCTTTATATCCTATTAAATTGTTATTATGTTGCCTGTATTTTATATAAGAATTATCGTCTATTATTACATTTCCACCTACTGCATAACAAAGTCTCGTTACCCATGAGTCATGCATTACTATAAAAGTTGGCTCATATTTTCTTAACATATTGCACAATTCTTTATTAAATACTTGTGTACAACCTGTTGCAAAGTTTTTTACCATTTCACCTTCTAAACAAAAATTACCTTCTACTTTTCTAAATTCTATCTCATTTAGATTTTCGTCTACTATTTGTAATGCTGAAATATATAATGTTGGCTCATCTTCTTTACCTTGCATTTTATTTATTGCTGAAATTATCTTTTTATTATCCCATACATCATCTTGGTCTGCAAAAGCATAATAGTCTGCTTCATTAGAATTTTTAATTAAATCCATAAAGCTTTTGGCAGGTCCTAAGTTTTCTCCTCTATACATATTAACATTACTGTTTTTATTAATTATTTCTTCTATTATTTTTAATGTTCCATCTGTTGAGCCATCATCTCTTATTAATAGTGTAAGATCTACACCTTCTTGATTTAGTATACTTTCTATTTGTTCTTTTATATACCTTTCTCCATTACATGTAGACATTAGTACTTGTACTTTTTTCATTTTTTATTCTCCTTCATCTAATTATTTATTACTTATTACTTATTCTTCATTAGATTTTACTTTTTTATTTTTTTATATATTGCAATTATCATTAGTACAAAAATTATTCCTGTTAATACCCCTAGTGAATCTATGCAAACATCTCTAATTTCACAACTTCGCCCTGGTACAAAAAACTGATGTATTTCATCTGATACAGCATATAACGTTCCAAATAGCTGGCTGTATAATATTCTTTTGTTTCTAACCTTTTTAATTGTAGAGGCGGTTATTAGCTCGTCCGTATAACATGCATTATTCTCTATTTTACATGTAAGTGCAAAGTTCATAGTTAGAAAACCTAATAATGTATATATCGAAAAATGTGCCATCTTTCTTACAATTGGTTGTAATACTTCATTTGCAATATGCTCCTTTTGATGTTCTTCCATGTTTTTAAATTGTGGTACAACTTTCATTACAAAGTTTACAACTCTTCCACTTGAGCTACTAGAAGTATCTGCTACTTGATTGGAAAAGTAGAATATTGTTATGCAGTTTATAATTATTAATATTAAAAATAGTATTTTTCTTGTTTTCATTTTGCTCCTTTTTTGTTAGAAGTCAGAGGTTAGATATTTTGGTAATTTCTTCGAAGGGCGGACGACTAATAGTCGCCCCTACATCTTTTTTTATCTTTCTTCTAATTTTTAATTTACTACATTCTGTTTGGCATTTGTATTCCTAATAATTCTGCTCCTGTTTTTAGTATTGTTCCTACTACATATGTTAGGTATAGCCTTGCGTCTTGTAATTCTTTTTCTTCTGTAATTATTTTATTCGCAGTATAAAAACTGCTGAAGTTTTGACTTAATTGTATTAAATACCTTGATAATATTGATGGTTCGTTTTTTTCTGTTACTTGTTTTAGTATATTTTCAAAATTATATATTGTTTTTATTGTTTCTATTGCTTGATTGTCTCCTAGTTTTGTAATATCAATATCTTTAAACTCTGGTACATAGCCTGCTTTTTCTATTACACTTTTTGTACGTACATATATATATTGAATATATGGTCCTGTTTCTCCTTGGAAGTTTAGCATCGCATCCCAATCGAATATTTCATCTTTTATTCTGCTATTAGCTAAGTCGTTAAATATTACTGCTCCTATTCCTACTTTTCTTGCAACTTCTTCTTTTTCTTCTAAATCTGGATTTTTTTCTTCTATTACCTTTAAAGCTCTTGTTATTGCTTCATTTAATAGGTCTTCTAATTTTATAATGTTTCCGTCTCTTGTTGACATTTTTCCGTTCTTTACTTCTTACCATACCAAATGGAACATGCTCTAAACCTTTTATGTATTTTTCATTTAAGTTTAATAACTTTGCTACTTCAAATACTTGTTTAAAGTGTAATACTTGTTCATATGATGTCAAATATAATGCCTTATCAAAGTCATAGTTCCTTGCTCTATATAAAATAGCTGCTAAGTCACGTGTTGCATATGTTGTTGAACCATTTGTTTTTCCTATAATACATGGTGCTGTATCTTCTCCTAAGTTAATTATACGAGCTCCTTCTGATTCTATTAGTTTTCCTGTTTGCTCTAATTTTTCTACTACTTCTGCCATTTTATCTGAATAGAATGCTTCTCCATTCCATGAGTCGAATTTACTTCCTAATAAGTCATATACTTTTTGAAATTCTTTTAAACTTAAGTTCCTAAACCTTGTCCAAATTTCTGTGCAGTAGCAATCCCCATCTTCAAGTTTTTTAAAATTATTTCTGCATTCTTCTAAAACTTTTTCATCTTTTTTACAAAGTTCATTAATTCTTATATAAATTTTTGTAAGTTCATCAATTGGTTTTTCTTCTATGTTATATTCTTCTCCCCACATTTTGTAACCTTCTATTAATTTTCCAAACTGTGTTCCATAGTCCCCTAAGTGGTTTATTCCTGTAACATTATATCCTAAATATTTGTATATATTGTATAATGCTCCTCCTATTACTGTTGAACGTAAATGACCTATGTGGAATGGCTTTGCAATATTGGGTGATGAATAATCTATTACAATATTTTTTCCTTCTCCAACTTTTGATGAGCCATAGTTTTCTTTTTTAGTTTCAAATTCTTTTAAAACTTCTTCTACTAATATATTATTATTTATATAGAAGTTTAAGTAGCCTCCTACTATTTCTACTTTTTTTATATATTTTTCATCTATTTCTAATTTTTCTTTTATATCACTTGCTATGGCAGGAGGTGCTTTTCTTAACTCTTTTGCTAGTTTAAAACATGGAAATGCATAGTCTCCCATTGTAGTATCTTTTGGAATTTCTATAAAATCCTCTAGTTCCTTTTCATTTATATTTATTACTTTGTTTATAGCTTTTGCTATTATGTTTTTTAAATCTAACATTGTATCATCCCTTTCTTTATTATCTTTTTAAATTAATAATTGTTCTTGCAAATTCTAGTAAATTATCTAAATGCTTTTCTATAACTTCTTGTAATATTTCTTCATCTATTTGTTTGTAATCATGTACTGCTATATTTCTAAATCCTATCATATTTTGCATATTTTTAGACATTTCGCTAGATATTATTTTATTTTCTTCTAATTTTTTAAATGCTTCTTTTTTCGTCTGTGGTATTCCCAATTTTCTTGTAGAAACTATATACATTGCTATATCTGTTGTTGCTTCACATGCTCTTTGTAAGTTTAATACTATACAATCTAGTTTTCTGTAATCTTGTAAATTATTGGGGTTATTTTCATATTCTTCGTTTATTCTATTTATGCATCTTTCTATTATTTCGTATTTATTTATAATAACGGCTTCATTTTCCATAAATTGTGCCTCCATTTTTTATATTATCTATAATTATTTTTCTACTTTCATTTAATTCCAAATATTCTCTATACATATCTAGTTTATACAACTCAAATCTAAATTTATCTTTTGCATATAGAGTAATTCCATTAATTAGTATTTCATATCTTATTCCATCTTGTGTATTTTCTAGATCTATTAAGTCAACATCTTTTTGTAAAATGTCTTCTAATTTTTGTTTTATTTCAAATAATTGTTTAGGTTGTATTTTGTTTGGTGACTTTATTCCTATATCTACATCACTTTCTTTATTTTGAGTGTTCCTTGAATAACTTCCAAAAAGTACTATTGCATCACATTTAATTTCTTTTATTAAATATTGTTTTGCTTTTTCTAATTTTTCTTTTATTTCTTCCATACCTAAACCCCTTTTATATATTACCAAAAAAATCCATTTATTTCAATGGATTTTTTGGTTTTTAATTAAATTTTAATTAATTATTTATGCAAAATTTAATATTTGCTATGTTTATTGTAGCTTTTGCTCAATTTCTTCTTTTGTTTCTGATGCTATATATTCTATAGTCTTTCCATTATTATCAGTTAAATTAGTATACACTTTAGAATGAGCATTATATAAATATGGATTATTATAATACTCTACTTTAGTTATGGCTGAATTCCTCATAATTATTCTTTTTGGTCTTCCATTAACTGACATAAGCTCAATCATTTTTATTCCTAGTGCTTTCATTTCTTCACTAATTTCATTTGGAGTCTCTCTTACTTTATATATTTCTTTTCCTTTCATACTATTATCAAGAATATTGGTAATTATTTTTGACCGTGCATTTATATATACACTATCTACTTCTTCGATTATTTGTATAAAAGCTGGGCTAATTTCTACTTGTCTTGGTCTTCCATTTACTTCCATAAGCTTAATGTCTGTCATAAAATATTCCTCCTTTAAAATGTTTAATTGTACATTTTTTTATTACTTGTTTCTGTGAGTATTATAACACAATATTACATTTTTTCAATATTAATATTGAAAAATTAATAAAAGGGTCTGTAAAAAAAGTGTGTCAAATGGGACGGGGGATATTGACACACTTTATCTTTTAAAGATGTGTCAATATCCCCCGTCCCATTTGACACACTTTTTTTTACAGACCCTTTTATCAATGCTGTTGTTTTAGAATTTCAGCAGTGTTTAAAATATTTGTGGCTTTACATTTTGAACAATCAAATATTAGCATCGTTCCCTTAGTTGCCCCTTTCACAACAACTTTTAGCTCATGTTGACATTCCTGGCAGGTAATATAAAATTTACTTCTCATTTTCGTCATAAAAATTCCTCCTTTGGATAATTAATTAATCATTCCATTTTTTACCATTAACGTAATTATTTTAACATAATATTTATTTAATTACAAGCCTTTCGAATAAATTTATTATAAATTCTATTGACAAATTTTACATAACGTATTATACTATTTTAGTAACAATAATTTATGTTGTAGAAGAAAGGTTAGGTAGCTTTATGATGAAAAAAGAAGAACTTAATGAATTACTTGCAGAATTAAAAGACATTTGCCGTGAATTATCAGATGATGGAGACCTATTTGAGAATTTGATGCGGTTAACAGTATCCATCTCTAAACTAAAAGATCACCCAATCTATAGCAAAGTTGCAGATAAGATTTTAAGCCAAATTCAGGCTTGTGCATTTGGCCTTGTGCCAGTATCATATGTTATATGCGATGTCGAGCTATTAATAGTTAATATTGATAAGGATCTGAAAAAGGATTCCATCACCACCGTATTAAAAAATGGATGCCAAGAAGCAAAGGCTAAAATTGACTCTGTTATTCCAGAAGAGGTAAAAGGTGCATGTAAGGCAACGGTTTGTCAATTACAGTCTGCTAGTCACAATGTCGAAAAAAAGCTCAAATCTAAAATAAAAAATTGGTTATTATCAGATGACGAATAAAAACCTTATGGCGAGGAAAATTTATCCTCGCCTTTTTATTTTTGTATAGGAACAATAAATTTTTAGAATCATTATCAATTGTTAGTCTTCTTAATCTCCTAAATTAATTCCAATATTTCTAGCAGTTATTACTAAATCATCTTCCATTGTAACTACTTTTACATTTCCTAGTGTTCCATCTTGAATAGCTCCTATTTCTTTATTATTTCCAATTACATCTTCTAGTGGAACTGAGTCTAATTTTCCTTTTTTTATAACTGTAAGGACATTAAACTTACCTTGAATAGCTAGTTCCATTGCTTTTGAACCATATTTTGTAGAAAGTACTCTATCATATGCTGTTGGTGTTCCTCCTCTTTGCATATATCCTAATACTGTGCATCTTGCTGTTAGACCTGTTAGTTCTTCTAACTCTTTTGCAACCTTTTCTCCTGCTCCTCCAAGTTTAATGTTTATTACTCCTTCTCCACCAGTTCTTTCATCTGATACTGATATTTCTCCGCCTTTTGGAAATGCTCCTTCTGAAACTACTACTACACTAAAGTTCTTTCCTAATTTTTGCCTTTCTTTTATTGCTTCTGCTGCTTTATTTATATCATATGGAATTTCTGGAATTAATGCTACATCTGCTCCTCCTGCTATTGCTGATTCTAATGCTATCCAGCCGAGCTTCTCTTCCCATTACTTCTAATACCATTATTCTATTATGTGTTTCTGCTGTTGTATGAAGTCTATCTAATGCTTCTGTTGCAACTGATACAGCAGTATTATATCCAAAAGTTATATCTGTACATGCAACATCATTATCTATTGTTTTTGGCACTCCTATAACATTTATACCTTTTAAAGAAAGGTCTCTTGCACATTTTTGTGTACTATCCCCACCTAGTGTAAATATACAATCAAATCCATCTTCTTTTACATTCTGAACGCATTTGTCTGATAAGTCTTTGTATTCTACATTTCCATTTTCATCTACTATTTTATAATGGAATACATTTGCATTTGTTGAAGAAGATATTATTGAACCACCTTTTTGAAGTATACCTGATGCTTTATCAGTGCTACTTAATTTTATATAGTCGTTTTTTAGTAGACCTCTATATCCATCTATAAATCCATAACATTCTACATTATTACTTTCAGCAGTTTTTACAATTGCTCTTATAACAGCATTAAACCCTGAAACATCTCCGCCATTTGCAAGTATTGCTACTTTCTTTACCATAACTATTTTTCCTCCTAAAAATTTTCTTATCTTGTTTCTTATTATATCAATAAATGAATTTTTTACAACAGTTTTTTAAAATTTTTGAATGGAAGTTAGAAGTTAAGTAAAGATTTGGTAAAGATTTGGGCGGGTAAAGATTTGGGACGTAAAGATTTGGGACGTGTCTAAAAATTTACAAACATTAAATAACTATATATTTTTTTATTATATATGTTTGTAAATTTTTAGACACGTCCCAAATCTTTCACGTCCCAAATCTTTCCTTCCCCAAATCTTTCACGTCCTAAATCTTTTTCTGTTTTCCTATAATTCTATTCCATCGGACCAAATAATTCATCAAATTTAGCTTCTAGTTCTTTTTGTAAGTCTTCTGTGAAAGCATCTTCATTTATTGGTTCTTGTGGAACAGTTGGTGATTCGAAATCTGAAAAATCAAATAAATCATCTTCTACATTATTTTCTATTTTTTCTTCTTTAACTGGTTGTTGAACTGTTTCTTCTTCCATAAAATCAAAACTTTCTAATGATAGTTCATCTTCCTGTTTTTCTTCACTTGATTTTTCATTTTGTTCTATATGGGGTTTTATATTTTGTTCTTTCTTTTTTTCTTCTAATGGCTCATCATCAAATAAGTCATCTAATGATTCTACTTTTAAACTTTCCTTGCTTACGTTTGGCTTGTCTGGTACATATGGATTATATGGGTTATATTTTCTCCATTCTCCCCTTGACCCTATATCAAAGTCATTATGGTCTAATGTGTCTTGTTGTAAATCTTTATATACTTTTGCTTGTTCAAAATAGTAGTACTTTTCTGCTTTTACTGGTTTTATACCCTTTTCATATATAATACATAAGTCGTTATCCATTCTTCTTAGTTCATCTGGTGTCATAAGTGGCCTTGCCATTATTTGCTCAGATTGACTAAATCCTTGTTTATGAAAATGCTTATCTTTATTTACTGAGTTACTATCTCTTGATATTGTTTTTTCTCCTAATGCCTTTGAAAAGTATTCTACTGTTTTAAATGAGTTACTTCCTAAGAATACATGTGTGTCACAGTTACCCATTATTGTTTCGTAACTTTTTTCATATACTGCCTCTAATTGGTCTAAGTTTTGAAGTATAACACTGAATTGTATTCCTCTACTTCTTGATGTTGATATCTTTTTGTCGAAGTCTGGAATTCTTCCTATGTTTGCAAACTCATCCAATATAAAAAATACTGGTACTTTTAACCTTCCTCCATTTAAGTCCGCAAAATTATATAGTTGTTGTATCATTTGTGAGAAGAATATTGTAAGTAAGAAGTCATATGCTGTATGCGTATCTGATGATATTACATATACTGCTGTTTTTTTACTTCCTATATCTTCAAAATTTATTGTATCTGTTGATGTTACTTCTGCTATTTCTTTTGAGTCAAACTTTCCTAGTTTTGATTGAAGTGAACTTAATATTGAACCATATGTTTTTTCTGGTGCTATTTCTATTGATTTATAGTACATTCTTGCTGGATGATCATATGGTAATTGGTTTATTAATTCTGTAAGTAAGTTACTTCCACCATTGTTATTTGCTGCCCTTACCATTTCTGAACAGCTTGCTAAGTTTTGTTCTTCTTCTGGTCTTGTTGCTATTAGGTAATATATTAGTGCCTTTAATAGCATTTCTGCCATATCATCCCAATATGGGTCACTTTTTCCTTCTGCTCCTTGACCTTTTACTACTGTATTTGCTATAACGTCTACATCTAATTCACTTGCAACGTGCATTAATGGATTATATCCATCACTATTATTTGGGTTTACTAAGTTTAATACTTTTATGTCATACCCATGTTTTTTTAGGTAACCTGCTGTTTTATCATATAATTCACCTTTAGGGTCTGTAAATACATATGAACCTAACATTTGTGTTGCATTCGGTATTGAATATGATGCCGATTTACCAGATCCTGAACCTCCGTACTATTAATGTATTTACGTTTCCTCTTTTATCTACTGGTAAGTAATTTTCTTTTGCTAGTATTATTCCTTTGTCTGGGCTTAATATTTTATATTGCTCACCTTTTACGCTCCAATCACTTGACCCATGCTCTATATCATAGTATTTTCCCTTTGGCTTTGTTTTCCAAAAACCTTTTATTGAAAATGCTATAAATGCTATTGTATATGGTATTAAGCATTTTAAAAATATTCCAAAGGCTCCTTTATATCCAAACATTCTAAAAAATGCTGTAAAGCTTGTTACTTCTTTAACAAAATATTCTACAAAATTTGTTAAAAAGTCACTGTTTGAACCATTTGGTGCTTCTGCCCATGCCAGTGCAATAGGCGCGACAAGTACTATGGCTAATATTAGCCATAGTACTGATATAATTATTAAAAATCTTTTACCTTGTTTTACCGAATTCTTGAACTTGTCTATTTTCCCCACAAACGTTCCACCTTTTCTTTAGTTTATTTATGCTCCTCTTTCTTGCTCTTTTTTACTATTTCTTGCTCTCTTTTCGACTTCGAAATTATATACTATTCCTTTTTGTGATTTCATTTTTCTATTTCTTTTTAGTATTTTAAATGCATTTTTTTCAAATTCTATTATATTTCCATTTTCTGATTTAAGAATATTATTTTCAGTTAATTCTCCATTTTCAACTTTTATATTCATTTCCTCATTAAATATCGAATTCTTTGTTGCTCCTTGTACTACTTTTATACCTCTTTTTTCTTTTTCTTTGTCGAATGATATGCATACCATATCAAAGTTAGCTATTAAACCTTCAGTTGTTGGTTTCATTTTTTAATTCTCCTTTCTAGACATCCTCTTTCTTTTCACGTATCTCAAACGCAAAATAAGATTTATATGGTTTTAATTCACACTTTCCTTTTAGTTCATTTGTGTTCTTGTCCAAATATACTTTAGGTTTTATCTCCTCTGTTGTTTCTGGGTCTATTATTGATATTGGCCTACCGTAAATTTGGTGTATATTTAAACTCTTTATATACTCCTTCTTTTTCAGAGTATAGAGTGTCAAACTTAACTGGCACAGGCTTTCTAGATATACGAACTTTGTTATCTTCTAGAATTCCCATATTTACTACTACTTTATCTCCTGCAAAAGATAAAATAATTAGTTGCTCTTCATAATTTGGCTCATCTATAAAAAATGTTTTTTTCTTCAAATCCCCTTTTAATTCTTCTGCTGATACAAGCCTCTCTACTGTAAATTTTGGGTATTCATTTAAAAATTCTTTAGCAGTTTTGTTCACTCTGTATATAACTGTGCTTACACCTTGTGGGTCTGTAATGCTAAAGTGTTTTCCTTGTATACTCTCCATTTTAATTTCTCCCTTTCTATGAACCAAATATCATAGTTTCTCTTTAGTTTTGCAACTATACATAATTATACTATGTATTTTTGTTCTTGTCAACCTATTTATGCCCTTATGTAAAGAACAAATTTGCTGTAAACTGTATAGTTATAGCATTTTTATTGATATACAATAAAAATGTTTAAGCTCAAACAACATACAAACTTGCAGTTAATTTCTTGGTTCAAATTTTGATATTTCTTTTAATTTTTCATATATCTGTATTTCTTCTTTTGTTAGTTCTTTTGGAACTATTATTTTTACTTCTGCTATTAAATCTCCTCTTCCACCTTTTCCATCTCTATAGCCTTTTCCTGATATTCTCAATATTTCGCCTGTACCAATGCCTCTTGGCACATATATATTGGCTTGTTCATCTATTGCATTTATTTGTGCTCTTGTACCTAGTGCTGCTTCCCATGGTGCTAAATAAAGATTGGTGTATAAATCATATCCTTTTAATTTATATTTTTTTGTATTATTTATATTTATTTTTATGAATAAATCTCCGTTTCTTCCTCCATTTTGCCCTGGTTTTCCGTTGTCCAAGTAAACGTATTTTTTCTCCATTTCGTATTCCTGCTGGTATTTTTACATTAAATGTTTTTGCCTTCCCTTCAATTGTTTTTAAAGATATCTTTTTATTTAAACCATAATACCCTTCTTCTATACTTAAATCAATTTCTGTTTCTATGTTTTCACCTTTTATTGGTATCTTCTTGTTATTTTTAATTTCTTCTCTATTTGATTGTGTATTATTTCCAAATAAAATTCCTAGAAAGTCTGTCCTTGTTTCTCTTCCTTCTTTATCTTTTTGTCTTTCTATTTTTCTTCCAACGTTTGAATACCATACTCTATCATATTTTCTTTTTGCTGTGCTATTTGAAAGTACTCTATAAGCTTCATTTATGTCCTTAAATCTTTCTTCTGAATACTTACCTTCGTTTACATCTGGATGATACTTTTTGGCTTGTTCTCTAAACGCTATTTTTATTTCACTAATATTTGCTTTATTATTTTCTAAACCTAATATTTTATAATAATCTTTAAAAATCATTTAACATCCTCCCAATTTCATGGTAAAAATATTATATCACATAGTTTTAAATGATAAAAGAGAAAGAAGCAATTTTTTTGTAAAATTTTGCTTCTTCTCCATTTATTTATATTTTAATTTTTTCTATTATACTAGCCTTTTCTATTTCTTCTTTAGCTTCTTTTGCTCTAATAAATAGTCCATTATCTTTTAAACTTATATTTAATAATATTCCTGCTAATACTGTTATTAATATTATTATGATAACTAGTGTTATTAATGTTATTCCTCTATTTCTTCTCATCCTTTGTTTTCTCCTAAATTAATTTTTATTTAATTTTAGCATTAGTATTTATTAATGTCATTATCTACCTTATTTTTTACTGTTTACTTTTTAACATAAATACATTTTACTCTACCTCTTTTTCATTTAGTTTTATAACATTAACAATTGCAGTTTTCATATTAAGAATTGACTATTATCAATATGTATATGCTTTTTAATCAATTGCTTTAATTTTATTTTTTATTTAACTTATATTTGATATACTTACTTTATATTATTTTTATTTTTGGAGAATTTTATATATGAAATATTACAAAAACTTAATTTTAAAAAATTTGATTTATTTACTATAGTTAAACTTACTTACCTATATAAATATAAAAATTAGAATATTCTATCACTATACTGATAAAATATTCTAATTTTTAATTACTGCAAAATTTCCAAACTTTGATTATAGAATTCTTTTTTATTTATATTATATTAGGAAAATTTCTCACTTTTTATAATTCTCTTCTTCCTTCCAATGCTTTACTTAAAGTTACTTCATCTGTATATTCTAGATCTCCACCTACTGGTATTCCATGTGCTATTCTTGTTGCTTTTACTCCTAATGGTTTTATTAATTTTGATATATACATTGCTGTTGCTTCTCCTTCAACCCTAGGGTTTGTTGCAAGTATTACTTCTTTTACTTTTCCTTCCATTAACCTTGAAAGTAATTCTTTTATTTTTATCTCGTCTGGCCCTATTCCATTCATTGGTGATATTGAACCATGTAAAACATGATACATTCCTTTAAATTCATGAGTTCTTTCCATTGCCACTACATCTTTTACATCCTCTACTACGCATATTATGCTTTCATCCCTTTTAGGATTTGAACAAATAGTACATGGGTCTGTGTCTGATATATTATAGCATTTTGAACAATATTTTAAATTCTTCTTAGCATTTATTATTGAAGAAACAAATTCATTTACTTCTTCTTCTGATCTATCAAGCATATAAAATGCAAGTCTCGCTGCAGTTTTGCTCCCTATGCTTGGCAACTTTTCAAAAGCTTCTATTAGTTTTTCTATTGATGGTGAATAGTATGACATTTTTGTGCTCCTTGTACCCCAAAAGGACCAGGTTATTTTGGGGTATATTTTTATTAGTTACCCCAAAATAACCTGGTCCTTTTGGGGTATTACATTATTCCAGGAATATTGTATTTTCCTAAGCTTTGTGCTTGTGCTGAATCTACCTTTCTTAAAGCTTCATTTACACATGTTAGTATTAAATCTTCTAACATTTCCACATCATCTGGATCAACTACATCTTTTTTTATTTTTATTTCTTTTATTTCTTTTGCTCCTGTTACTTTTACTTGTATTGCTCCTCCACCTGCTGTCGCATCAAATTCTTTCGAAACTAATTCTTCTTGACTCTTCTCCATATCTGCTTGCATTTTCTTTGCTTCTTTCATTAATTGATTGATGTTCATTCCACCAAATCCTCCCATTCCCCCTGGGAATCCACCTCTTCTTGACATTATACTCATTCCTTTCTCCACTATATATATTATTCATCATTCACTATTCACTATTCATTATTCACTAATTTAATGAATAATGAATAGTGAATAATATTTTATTTCATCGTCTTCATTCTACTACAGAAAATGGTATTCCATTATCTTGCGCAAAACTTTCTATTTGATTCTTCTCTTCATTCTTTATAACTTCAGTGTCATCATATATGTACTTTATTTTCATAGCCTTACCACATTCCATTGATACACGTCTTTCTAGTTCTGATATACTTTCACTTTTTTCTAATATTGTTTTTCCAAATGGTGTAACTGGTTTTGAAAATTGTATTCCTATTATTAAATCATTTATTTTGCTTGCTACCGAATTCATTAAGTTTGTATATAACATTATTTTTCCAGCATCTTTAAGTTCTCTAATTATTTTAGGCCACTCTTGTAATTTTTCGCCTATTTGTATATTCTTTACTGGCCTTTGTTGCTCTTTGGTAGAAATTCCTTCTGCTTTTTGTGTATTTATACTCTCTAGTTTTTTAGTTGATATGTTTTCCACATTTTGTGAAATATTGTGGACTACTCCTCCTGCATTTATTTTAGAGATTTGCATTTCTAACTGTGTTATTTTACTTTTTAATTTTTCTATCTCTCTGCTGTCAACATCTGATGCCTCATTTCCTACTTTTTCTATTTGCCCACTACATAGTTTTATTATTCCTACTTCAAATAATATTAACCTTTGTGAAGAATATTTCATATCATTTTCTAAATTTGATAATGTATATACAATTTGAAGTAATTTTTCTTTTGTTACTTCACTTGCTAATTTTTCAATATTTGCTATTTCGCTTTCTGAGTATATACTTAGTTTTCTGCTCGATTTATATATTAATATATCTTTTACATATTTTATAATTTCCCATAAAAAATTTTGTATATCTTTTCCTTCATTTACTACTTCATCTATTGTTTGTAATGCTTCATTTACATCATCTTTTAATATTGAGTTTACTATTTTATTTATATATGCTAATTTTGGTATTCCTACTAAATCTTTTACTTTATCATCATCAATTTTTGTTTCTCCATCTTGCAAACATCTTTCTAATATTGATAAAGCATCTCTCATTCCACCTTCTGCTAGTACAGCTATTACCCTTAAGGCTTCGTTAGTTATTTCTATTTGCATTTCTTCACATACTATTTTTAATCTTTTTATAATATCTTCATCTGATATTTGTTTAAAATCAAACCTTTGACACCTCGAAAGTATTGTTGCAGGGAGCTTTTGTGGCTCTGTTGTTGCTAATATAAACTTTACATGCTCTGGTGGTTCTTCTAATGTTTTTAAAAGGGCATTAAATGCACCTGTTGAAAGCATATGCACCTCATCTATTATATATATTCTATATTTTGCTTTTGTTGGTAAGAAGTTTACTTCTTCTCTTATCTGCCTAATATCTTCTACACTATTATTTGAAGCTGCATCCATTTCTACTATATCTGTAAGGCTTCCATTCATTGCTTCTCTACATACCTCACATTCGTTACAAGGTTCCCCGTTTTGTGGATTCAAACAGTTTATTGCTCTTGCCAAAACCTTTGCTGTTGTAGTTTTACCAGTTCCACGTCCACCATTAAAAAGGTATGCATGTCCTACTCTTCCTGCTATAATTTGGTTTCTTAATGTTCTTGTTATATGCTCTTGTCCAACCATTTCTGAAAATGAAGTTGGTCTAAATTTTCTATATAGTGCTGTGTAATTCAATATTTCTCACCCCTATATTTTAAAAAATGGTATAAGAACTAAATTTTACAAAGTTCCTCTATGGAAGATATTTAACATGCAAAAATTCTACTTATTGCTGCTTCCTCCCGGACCTGACAAGTTTCATAGGTTTGCACAAAAATATCCTCCATACAGAAACTTTATTTTTTCTCATACCTCATTTATTATATATTCTTTTTTTCATTTTAGCAAGTACTTTTAAAAAAATAATTACACACAGTAAAAATGCTCCCTTTTATGCCAGTTGACATATAGGAACATCTTCTATTTTTTTATTTTTCTCTTTTAAAAATATATTTACTAGTATTTGTTACTTCTAAACTTGATTTACCAGTTTTAGTTATTTCTTCTGGTGGTAAATCTAATTTTATATTTGTTTTATATTTTTTTCCATTTGTATTGATAATAAAGTCAAAATTCACTGTGAACTTTATATCTTCATCTGTTATATTCATATTTTTTAGCATAGTTCCATCTATTATCGTTTCTTCATTCATTATATTATATGTTCCAAGTTTATTATTTCCAAATGCTATTCCTATAATGCCTCCTTGATTGTTTATTTCTAAGTTTGTTGTATCACTTCTGCTTGCTCCTTTATATGTTAATGAATTACCTTCTAATATGTAATTATCCGAATATGTAAATTTTTTATTTTCTGTTGTATTTGGCATATATACTTTTATATCACCTTTTTGTGGCTTTCTTATTATTTGTATATTATTTATTTCTATGCTTTTTATCGTTGCTTCTTTTTCGTATTTTTCGTTCTTTTTTATTTCAAAGTATATTCCATTATTTTGCACTATTTCATTTTCTAATACATCATTTGCTATTGGGTTATCTGAACTTACTACCATACTTCCTATTACTATTTTTGAAAGTTTAAATGGCATGTTTGTTTCACCTTCTACGTTATATTTATATGTAATCACTATTGCTATAAATATTAGTATTACTAATATTATAAAGGCAATTGCTGTTTTTACTTTTTCTTTTATTTTAGTTTGCATTTTAATTTCCCCTTTGCTTTTTATTGTTCTTTTTAGTCATTTATTACAATATACTTTTATTATATTTTTTCAATAAATTAATATTAGAAAACTTTGCCTATGGCTTTGTATTTTTTTATATTATTTGTACTTTTTATTATTAACCTTTTTTATTAAGCTTTTTCTTGAAAGTTTTGGCGGAGTGAGTGGGATTCGAACCCACGTGCCACTTTTATGGCTAACTGTTTTCGAGACAGCTTCGTTATGACCGCTTCGATATCACTCCATATAATACACCTCATGTGTCATTGACTTTCTATTTGCTTTTTCCCGAAGAATTAACAATTTATATACTCACCTTTACATTATTTTTACTGTTTACTTAAGCCTCTACTTTGAAATGTGGGGCACCAAAGACTGCCCCTTGTATAATATTTTATTTTTTCTTTTTGTTTCTTAATTCTTTGAAAAATTCTTGCAAAACATTTTCACATTCTTCTTTTAAAATTCCCGTTTCATATTCTACTTTATGATTAAATTGATAATCTTCTAAAACATTTAATACACTTCCACACGCTCCTGTTTTATAATCCATTGCTCCTATATAAAGCTTTCCAACTCTTGCTTGTATTATTGCTCCTGCACACATTGTACACGGTTCTAATGTTACATACATTTCGCAACCTAATAATCTCCATGCCTCTAATTTTTTACTAGCTTTTTGTATTGCTAATATCTCTGCATGTTTTGTAGTATCTTTTTTACATTCCTTTAAATTGTGTGCTCTTGCTATAATTTGTCCATCTTTTACAATTACTGCTCCAACTGGCACTTCTAATTTATTATATGCTTTTCTTGCTTCCTTTATAGCTTCTTTCATAAACTTTTCTTCCATTAATAACTCCTATTTAATTTTATACTTTTTTAACATTATCTTTACTATATTGGATTTCTTAGTACATTATATTCTTATTTATATACTATCATTTTCTAGTTTATTATCAATTTGCTTTTTCTTATATTTTCTCCATAATTTTATATAAATTATAACATTGTATAATTTATTATGCAACTTTATATTAATACTTTAAATTATTTTTGACAAATAATAAATCTAAAGAGTATTCATAAATTTTAGAACTCCTTAGATTTATTTATTATTCTTCTAATGATATTATACTTTGTATATTATTTGGGTCATAATTTTTTAGTTTTGGAAGTCCTTGTGTTTCTATATATCCTATAACTCCTCCTACGTCTTGCCTACCACTTGTATTCCCTATTGAATAACTATTTCTTTCTCTCTTGAGCCTTCTAATTCTCCTCTTTCATATAGTCTAGCTTTTTCTTGTTCTACTTTTTTTATTTTTTCTGCTACCTTTATTACTATGTTTCTTGCTGTTGTATGTCCTATTGTTATAGCTGTATCTTCACTTATTGTTTTTGAAGTTTGTCTATATGATTTTTCTACAACTTCCCTCAGTACCATATTTACTATACTTTGTGAATATTGTCCTATACTAGCTATCTCTAAATATTCATCTAGTAAATATACATATTTCTTCTTTCCATTTATCGTTATTTCGTATCTTCTTCTATAATATTCTACATATCCAAATCTACATTTTATAGTTGTTTTCTTTAAATCTTTAGGTTTTAAAAGCTGTTTATCTCTATTCTTTAATAGTATTTCATCTACTTTTCTAAACCATTCTTGTGTTCTTTTTATTCCTTCTTTCATTAATTCTTTATAAGTTTTTTCTTCAAAATCGTTGAATTTTTCATTATTTTTTGATATTATTTCCATAACAAAAGCACCTCGTATTTTTATTGTTTTCGCTAAACAAATTATATACTTAGTGCTTTTGTTTCTCTATACTTTATTAAAATCTTTTTTCTTTTTATGTCTACGATTTCCCTAGAATATTTTACTCATATAAATTAAGTAATCTTTAGAGTTTTAGTTACCTACTTACGCATTTAACACTTTTAGATTTTTGTTTTCTTATATTATTTTTATATTACATTTTTTTGCTATTCGTTATATAATTTGCCTATTTTTCAATCAACCGTAATATTTGCTAGCAAATTTCATATTTTTTCTTATATTCCATACTAATATCTTCTGTTATATATATCATTAAATATAACATTACTTATTTTTAAATCTCTTATCTTTTATATACTTTTACAATAAATAATGTTATAATTTGTTTTATCAATATTAGTAGGGAGGTATTTATTTGAAAAAATGGAATATAAAAAAAATACTAATTATAATTTCTATACTTATAATTGGATTTGGAATAATAGCTGGAATAACCATTGCTAATGACTTATTAAGTTTTTTACCAATTGAAAATTTTTATGTTGATGGTTCAGATTTTTCCAAATTAGCTCAAATAGGGGGAACTATAGTTTCATTATTACTGGGAACAGCAATTATATTTTACAGTATTTTTATTGATATATTAATTTGGATTATATATGGTGTAGTTCTAATTATAATAAAAATAGTTAAAAAAATGCGTAATAAAAATTGATCTTCCTACCAATAAACATGATGTACAGCTTATAACTAATCGAACTATAGCCAAAGATGAATATAATGTTATAGTTTATTATATTGTTCTTAAATAACAATTGCGAGAGTTTCAAAATTGAAACTCCCGCAATTGTATTATTTTTATTAATAAAAAAGTTATTGTTTATAATGGTGTTCCATGCCCGAATCGAACGGGCGACCCACAGCTTAGGAGGCTGAACACCTATACTCTATTTCATGTTAATTACTATTAATATAGATTAATTATAACTTAGAGAAATCAAGCTGTCAAGCAATATAATACTTCAAAAAGTTTTAATATGATGATATTAAAATATTTACTTTAAAAGAATTTTTTTAGATATTTTTTAGATATTTTTATAAAAATCGAGCAAAATTTACAGATTTTAGGTGGTTTTTTTGTAAAAACCTAATAATTTTTTAGATAAATTAAATAGACTTAAAACTCACTATTTGTAAATACTTCAAAACATTTTTACATGTTAGTTTTTCTTAAAGACAACATAATATTTTCTATTTTAAATCGATTATTGCTCTTTTTTATATTTCTTATTTTATAAATTAAAAGAAAGGTGAATTTTATGTTTAAATTTATTATAATCATTTGGGCTATTATTAGCCTCATTTTATATGCTTGTTTCTTGGTAGGTAAAGATTCAAACAATTCTGTAAATATAGAAGAAATGGAGAAATATGATGAATGAAGAAAATCAAATTAGTTATTATGCTGTAATTCCTGCAACAATTAGATATAATAATGAATTAAAAGCATCTGAAAAACTCTTATATGGTGAAGTTACTTCTTTAGCAAATAGAATGGGTTATTGTTTTGCTAGTAATAGATATTTTGCAAACTTGTATAATGTAACAATACATACTGTCTCACAATGGTTTTCACATTTAGAAAAGTTAGGATATATTTATATAGAATATGTTAAGAATACAAAAAATAATGCACTTCAAGAAAGAAGAATCTATATAAAAGATATACCCTATGTACAAAAAAATACATACCCCTATGTATATAAAAGTACATACCCCCTATACAAAAATGTACAGCATAATAATATAAAATATAATATAGATGATTTATTTTATTTAATTATAAATAATAATAGTGAAAAAATTTCTAACGAATTTTTGGAGATAATAGAAAAATTAGAATTTAACTATACAAAAGAAATGCTAAATTATATGCAAAAAGATAAAATAAATATGTTAAAAAATATTATTTTTGTATTATATGACTTATATAATAATAACTTTGGCTCTTTGCTTGCTAAAACAAGTAGAGAGTCTTTATTAAATTTATATAAGCTAGCTGAAGAACATAAACCTAATGATTTACTAAGTTATTACAAAAAATCAATTATAAATAGTATTAGCTAAAAGGAGTTTTTATGATTAATGATTATATAAATAATTTTGAAAACATTATATCTGCTATCTTTTTTGTAGGGTTTAAAGTTATATTAATAATACTTGTATCATTATTAATATTTTCTCTTATAATGCTTGCAATAGGATGTGTAATAAAATCACAAAAGATAAAATCAAAATTCTTAATGATAGTACCAGGTTTATTTTTAGGAAATATCTTATTCCTTATTCTTCCCTATTTCTTGGTGCATTTTAAGAATATTATTTAATTTATTATGGTTTCCTTTATGATTGCCCTTCAAAAAAATCATAAAAGGAGTGATATATTATGAATTTACAAAAAGTTAAAAAACAAATAGTTACAAAATTATCTACAATAGGAACTATTTTCACTCTCATTGCTATAAAAAGTAATAACGCTTTTGCTACTGGAATTGGTACTGTTGAAGTAAAGGCTGCAACAGATAACATACAAAGAGTCATTACAAGTATAGCAATGCCATTAGGTCGGAATCCTTATTTTTGCAAGTATAGTAGTGGCAGCATTAAAAATGATAGCAAATGCTAATAACCCACAAAAGAGAGCTGAATCAATAGGCTCACTTGCATGGATTTGTGGTGGTGGTATAGTACTTCGGTTCATCAATTATTATTGCTGGTATTATAATAAATATCGCTACTAATAATACTGGAAATTTACTTGGTAGTTAGGAGGTTTGCTATATGAGAGTTTTTAAAGTCCCTTACGACATTAAACGAGAAGAAAAAATATTTGGTGGATATTTAAGTTTAAGACAAGTTACATATTTAATGTTATCTGCATCAAGTTTATCAATTTTAGCAACCCATTTGTTAATGAGTTTTAAAATTTTATTTATAGCATTAATATCTATTTTCTTTTTACTATGTAGCTTTTTCAAAGTTAATGAGCAGAACTTCGATAAGTTCTTTTTTTATGCTTTAAAATATTTATTTCGTAAGAAGAAATTTGTTTTTGGGAGGTATTGCCTATGGTAGTAATGATAATATTTTTATTATTAAGTATTCTTCTTGTTATATTTACTGCAATTTACTTAACTCGTAAAAAGAAAAATATTAATATTAAACAAAATTCTAATGAATATACAAAAGAAAAACATAAGAATAAAAGTAAAAAACAACTATCTGATATTTTAAATATTAAAATAAAAGATAACATTATATGTCTTGGAAATAGATATTCAATTATTATTAGATTAGGTAATATTGATTACAATATGCTTTCTAATAATGAGCAAGAAGTTGTAGAAAGTATATTAATACAATCAGCACTTGCAATAGATTTTCCAATCCAATTTTTTAGCACAACTGAATATATAGACACAAGCAAAACAATAGCATTGCTTAAACAAAATAAAGCTAAAAGTATAAAAGTTCAAGAATATAAAAATTATTTAATTGAATATTTACAAAATCTTATGGATAATAAGTCTATCTCTATTGTAAAAAATTATGCAATTATAAGTTATGATGGAATGTATGAAAATGCAACTGAAGAACTAACTAGGAAATCTGCATTATTTAAAGCAAATTTACTAAGGACAAATATCATATGTGAGACACTTTCAGGAAATGAATTATACAATTTAATTTATAGAGAACTTAATAAAAATTCTATTACTAATGTTAGTCTATTAAAAGAGGGGGTGAAAAATTTATATGTTGGAAAAAAACAAAAAGAAAAAAGAAATTGATATATTTAAAAATTTACCAAATATTACTAATTTACTTATGCCAGACGAATTGCAAGAAAAGAAAGATTATTTAGTATTAGGATATAACAAATATTCAAGAATATTTGTTATGACAGTTTATCCTGAACAGACATGGATAAGTTGGTTAGATGATTTATTTAATATTGGAAATATCAATATCTCTGTAAAAATAGAGCCTTCTTTAAATGGAAGTGTTATTAATCAATTAACTAAAAAACTAGTGCAAAGTCAATCTGAATATGCGACATATTCTAAGCAACGGAAATATCTTGCATCTTCCTGAGTTAGAAAAACAAATATCTGACCTCGAAACTTTAAGAATGTTAATACAGACTAATCAAGATAAGTTATTTTTTGCAACTATATTTATTAGTTTAAATGCTGAAAGTTTACAAGAATTAAACGAAAAAACAAAAATATTAGAAAGTGAACTAAATAAGAAGACTGCAATGATAAGGACTTTAACATTTAGGCAATTAGAAGGTTTAAAGACCCTATTACCCATTGGAGAGATTCCAATTCCTAATAATGAAAGAAATATGGTAGCAGGACGGTGTTGCTACTTTAATTCCTATCTCTAACCCTAACCTATCGCACGATAGTGGCATATTTATAGGAAGAAATATGTACACAAATGCACCAGTTTATATAAATACATTCATAGGTCCTCCCTCTCTTCCAAATCCACACGTTTTTATATGTGGTACTTCTGGCGGTGGTAAAAGTGTTGCACTAAAAACTCTAACAGCTAGAAATATTGTAACGTCGGATTGTGGTGCATTTTTTATAGATGTTGAAGGAGAATATACAGATTTAACTAGGATGCTTGGAGGCAGGGTAATAAAAATTAAGCAAGGCGAAAGTACTGGAATTAATCCTTTCGAACTTGAACCAGACACAAAAGGTGGTAAGCAATTTTTAAATATTTTAGATAAAGTTGCGGAAATAAGAGCATTACTTGCAACTATATGTAGAAATTATCAAGGTAGGACTTTAAACGGAACTGAAAATACAGAAATAGAAATAATTGTTAATCAGTTATATGCTGAAAAACGGAATTACAAATGACGTTAATTCACTTTTTGAGAAAAAAGGTGGGAAATTAGATAATGGCAAATATGTAATTGGAAGAATACCAAAGAAAATGCCTACTTTAAGTGATTTTCAAAAGAAATTAAAACAGAGAAATAAATGTAATGAACTTGCTGAACTTTTAGTACCCTTCCTAAAAGGTAATTCCTTAGGAATATTTGATTGTGAAAGTAAAATAAATTCAAATAGTGAAATTATCAATTTTGATATGTCAGAAATAAAAGATGAATTTACAAAGTTATATGCATCTTTCGTAATTCTTACTTGGGTTTGGCAAAAGTTTGTATTAAAAAATAAAGATAGAAAAAATATAATTGTTTGCGATGAAGCGTGGCTATTCTTAAAATATCAAGAATCGGCTGAATTTTTAGTAAATGTTGCTCGTAGACGGAAGAAAATACAATGTACCACTTTTTATACGGTAGTCAATTTATTGACGAATTTTTAAATTCTGAAGAACGGCAAAACAATTATAAATATATGTTCAACAAGATATTTATTTAAGCAAAGTCCTGGAAGTGTAGATTCCATTGTGGACTTTTTTAATTTGTCCGAACGGAAGTAAGAATTTTCTTATAACTGCTAATCCTGGCGAATGTATTATTTCGCTAAATAATAGTGTTACAGCAATAAAATTTATAATTACAGACTATGAAAAAAAGTTTGTATTTACATAGGAGGTGGTCAATATGAAAAAAATATTAAAAAGTATTTTAATTATATTTACTATTTTTACAATCCTATCCCCTATTTGTTTTGCTAGTAGCTCTATAAAAGAACAAATAAAAAAAGAAGATGGCTCATTATTTGAAAAAATTATTGCAGAGTGCATTGGTGGAATTGCACAAACAGTCCTTAATTTTACTACTAGTAAAGAATTAAATATAGGTTTTAAAGATTATGATACTTTGATATTTAATAATAATTTAGAAAATGACAGTCTATCTCCTTTTTCTGAAGAACTTTGGAATAGAACAATGGACTGGTACAAAATATTTGCGATAATTTCTGGAAACTTAATTTTTATTGCTGTTTTTATATTAGCTTATAAAATAATGATGGCTGGAATGAATACCGCTAAGAAAAATGAAGCAAAAGAAAGTTTAACAAGACTTTTATTTGGTGGTGTATCAATAGCACTTGCACCAGTCTTTATTAGATTTTTATTATTTATGAATAATAGTTTAGTACATTTACTAATAACAGCTACAAATAATAGCTCATTGGAAAACTTTTTAGGAAATAATATGCTTTCAAGTATAAAAACAGGAAATGCAA
The DNA here is from genome assembly GCA_022791325.1 of Clostridia bacterium. Lineage (GTDB taxonomy): Bacteria > Bacillota > Clostridia > TANB77 > CAG-508 > UMGS1663. Next base: position 27,507 of record JAAVYV010000011.1, on the reverse strand, counting down.
TTACTACCGCATTAGTAATTTCGATGTTTATATATTTATTTGTAAAGTTAAATATAAAATTTATCGTAAGACAATTTACTATTATTATTTTTACAATCTTTACCCCTGTTGCTGTGGCTTTATGGATAATAAACAAAAATGTAACTGCTGCAAGTATTTGGGGCGGACAAATTATAATGAATATATTTATGCAGTTTATATACTGCTTTTTATTTTTAATTTATCTTGCTTTCTTACCTTCTCGGAGGTGGTTGGGCTGTAAGTCTTATATGGGCTATGATGATATTACCATTATCTGATGCATTACAAAATTGCCTACAAAACCTAACAAGTAGAATAGCAGGTGTAGATAATGAGCAAATGACAAATAGAGTTATGGGAATGGGAGCAATGCTTGGATTTGGAGTGGGAGCTATTAAAGAACAATTTAAATCTCCATCATCAAGCAACACTACTAATAACTCTGAAAATGGATTTAAAGGATTTATGAATAGAGCTAAATCTGTTATAAATCCTGGTATTAACCTAAGTCCTGAAAAAGATTACAACGGAAATATTAACCCTATTCGAAATGTGTTACCAAAAGAAAAAGTAAGTGAACCAGTAAATAATAATACTTTTACTCCAAATAATAGTAATAAACAAAATAGTTTAAATAATAATGTAAATTCTGGTAATGTTGCTAAAAGTGCTCTTAAAGTTACTAAGGCATATTTAGATTTTGGAGCCAACATGGCTGAAGGTAATTTTAATAATTCTCCATACAAAACTAATAAACAAGGCTTTAATAGAAATTTAAAAAATAATACTTTTCAAGATACAGAATATATAAACAAAATTGCAGAAAATAGTACAAGTGAGAATAATATTAATAAGAAATTAGGTGATTTTAATGAGCCTAAAGAATAATGCTAGAAATAAACTAAAAAAAGCTACTTTTAAAGTAATTAAACCATTTATTTTAATTATTGGTCTTTTATTTTTTGCTATTTGTACGATTATTGATGCTATATTTATACAAGAAGTTCAGTCTGACAGTACTTCTTTGTCTCCAGCACAGTTAGAATTAAGAACAAAATGTATAGAAAAGTCTGAATATTTAAATATTTGTAACAATTATATTGGTACACAATCCACAAATTATTTATTAGATGTGGATAATAGAGAAAATGATAAGCAAGTTGAATGGTCTCATTTATACTCACTAATGGTATTTCATAATATCACAGAAAGTAAAGAAATAAATGAGAATTTATTAAATGAAATTGCAAGTAACTTTAAAAGCACTTTTATATATGAACAATCAAGTATAAAAACAGACACTATTACAAAAGATGATGAAGGAAATGAAGTTATAGAAACAAAAGAAGAAATCATATATGTTTTAATAGAATCTAATACAATTATAGGACATTATAAATATGATTATGAAGAAAAAACAATACTAAAAGATAATACAAAAACTACAAAAAAAGTATTTAAAAATGAACAATTAATTGGAGAAAGATACGAACGATTAAAGAAATACTTAAAAGATAATTTACATGTAAGAGATGATGATATTGAAACGGATTTACAAATTATTATTGAAGCATCAAATGGTTATTATGAAGGTGAAGAAAATACTTCTTGGCTACAAAACCCTAATTCCTCTAATATAATAACAGATGGCAAAGTCTTAATTCCTACTCGGAATGTTTACTTGGCCAATACCTGGATATACAAAAATAACTTCACATTTTGGTATGAGAATACATCCGATAACTCGGTGCATATAAACTACATAGTGGTACAGATGTTGGAGCTCCAATAGGTGCAAACTTTGTAGCTATGGCTGATGGAACAGTTATAAAAGCTGTATATTCTAATTCATATGGCAATATGGTTATGATTGACCATCGGAAATGGCATTGTAACTTTATACGCACATGGCTCTGAAATATTAGTTAAAACAAATCAAGTTGTAGTACAAGGACAAGCAGTATTAAAAGTACGGTAGTACAGGATATTCAACTGGACCACATGCACATTTTGAAGTTAGAATCAATGGAAATTTTGCTAATCCTGAAGATTATTTTGAAAAAGGAGGTAATTAAAAAATGGTATTAATTTTTACTGATAATGAACAGCTAGATAGAGATTTAAGTAAAAAAATTGAAGATAGCAGAATTGTTTATTATCCTGATTATGTACTAGAAGAAAAAGAAGCAACTACTTTAATTGCTACTATTCAACCTAACAAATATAATTTTAAAGACTTTATGTTTAAAGTACGTGAAAAGAATATACAAGTTATTTTAATTTTAGAAAATGAGAATGTAAAAGAGCTAAAAGATGCATTAATACTTGGAATTTATGATATTGTATTTGACCCTTTTGATTTAACGGAAATAACTCTAAAAATTACAAATCCAAATTCATTTTCTAAAATTTCAAAATATATAAAAGATATTTTAGAACTAGAAGTAAACTAGTTTTATTTTATTACATTTTTTTATGAAAGGAGGTCTTATTTATGAGTAAAAACATAAAGAAATCTATATTAATATCAATTATTGTAGTATTAATAATTATTGCAATTATATCTACTTTTTTTATAATAAAATATTTTCAAAATAAATCTAAAATAAATACTGTATTAGATATTTATTCAAATGAAAATGTGCAAGAAAGAATAGATAATGAAAGTACTACAAGTGAAGCAAATTTGACAGACAATTTAATGTTAAAAATAGATGGCGAGACTGTTCTAGGAGTTATTGATATTGATAGAATACAATATCAAGGTTTAATCTATGAAGGTACATCGCTTTCTACTCTTGCAAAAGGTGTAGGACATTTTACAAATTCGCCATATCTTTATGGAAATGTATGTTTAGCAGCACATAACACAAATAAATTTTGGGCAAAATTACATACTTTACAAAATGGAGATAAAATAACTTACACCAGTTTTCTGGGTACAAAACAATATGAAGTAGATAAAATTTCTACTATTTACGAGACTGATTGGTCTAATTTAGCTAATACTGATGAGAATGTTTTGACTCTTATAACATGCATAAAAGGTCAAAAAGATAAACGACTTTGTGTTAGGGCAAAAGAAATTTAAAATTTTTTTACTTCAATATTGCCTTTTTTATTTTTATAATGTTATTATTCATATTAAAAAAATGAAAGGGTGATGTTTTATGAAAAAGAAATTATTAATTATATTTCCTATAATAGTTTTAATATTACTAATTACTAGTATTTTTATTTGTATAAGTTTAAAAAATGACAATAATCATATAACTTTTGAAACTTCACAAACTAATATTATAGATAGTGATTCATTAAACATTATAGAAAATATAGAAAGTGAGATAGTAAATGACATTACTAACGAAACTGTTGTGGAGATTGCTAATGTAGATACTCCTGTGTCTGATCCTATTACTTCTCAATCTACAAATTCTTCAAATGAAAAAATTACTACTCAAAGTACAACAACTATTAAAACTTCCACAAAAGAAGAAACAAAATCTAATACTAATGTTGTAACAAACACTAATACTAATAAAAGTAATAATAACCAAACTATAAATACACCAAGTACACCCAAAGAAGAAAAACCTACAACTTCTACTGAAACTGCTAAGCCTGAACTTGCATATTCTACATATAGAGTAACTAATAATGATATTGTTCCAGAAGTTATAAAAATACTAAATGATGAAATTTCAAAAGATAGTGAATTAGTAGCTTTCGGAAGTAAAGCAATAAAAGGAAATAAAAAAGATGCTTATGCAAAAACAAGTGGCTTTACATATTTATGGGTTAAAGATATAGAAAAAGGAAAAGTTTCCGGAAATTATACAACTTTTACACAGAGAGTTAAAAATGTAGTAGGCGGTTTTGGAAATTATAATGTATATGCTGAAGATGAGTTCACTTATAATGGTCAAGGCTTAAATCCAAAGTGGTCTCAAACTTTAGTATGGATTTATTTAACATTTTGATATAGTGTAAATACTTTGTACTTGCCCTTCAAGTGCAAACTAGAAGTCCCTTTGGGGCTTTTTTATTATGCTAAAATTAGGAGGTAAATTATAATGAATAAAACAAAAAAAATAATATCATTTTTATTATTAACAATTATATTATTTAGTAATTTTTCAAGTATACTTGCTCAAACAATTTCAAATAGTGAGAAGATACATTTGGTATATGGTCATGACTGTGTATCAATATTAAAAGTAAAAGGCAAAGATATGTTAAAGGAAGTAGCTTACGTTTATTACGAAGATCCTGATACACATATAAGATATCCAGCATTTTGCGTGCAACCTGATAAAAAAGGTGTTGGTACTGGTGCTGGATATGAATATGACGTTTTTGTTAGCCAATTAGACGACCCTGTTCTATGGAGAATGCTTTATTATGGATATATTGGTTCAACTTATCAAGCTTGGGGCTTAGCATGTGATGATGACCTTTATTTTGCTACAAAAACTGCTGTACATTGTTATGCTGATGGCTCTACTCCAACAGGGAAATATGAAATTCCAACACGTCTTGGTCGTGGAGATGAAACAAGAGTAACTCTTGAAGAAGCTAGAGCAAGAGGTGTACAAGTTCTAGCTGCCGCTCAAAAAATTTATGATGATGCTATTAATAATACTAATGATAATTATATAAAAGCATCTGTTACTATCTCAAAAGGTTCTCAAGAAGAATCTACTATTGGTGGAATAAAATATTTAGTACAAAATTATTCTGTTACTGCAAATAAAGAGTTAAGTTCTTATGAGGTAAATATTTCCTCTTTTCCAGAGGGTACTCGTGTTCTAAATTCTTCAAATGTGGATAGTACATACATGACTAATTCAGTATTAAAAATTGCTATTCCAATAAGTTCACTTGTAGAAAATTTTACAGGTTATATCACAGTTCATAATGCAAAAGTAAAGTCATTTCCTATTTTCTATGGAAATTCTGGAAATAATGATACTCAAAATTATGTATTTGTAGACCCTTCTGAAGTTACTTCTGCAAGAGCTACTTTAAATGTAGATACTTATAAATCAACATTAAAAATAGTAAAATCAGATGATGAAAATAAGCCAGTTTCCGGGGCAGTATTTAATTTAAAATATGAAGATGGAACTAATATAGGAGATTATGAAACTGATAGTAATGGAGTTATTACTGTACATAAATTAAAACAAGGAAACGTAATTGCAACTGAAAAAAGCGTACCAACAGCTTACATATTAGATTCTTCTAGTAAATCGGTTATTTTAAGCTACAACTCTACAAGTACATTAAACGTTACAAATAATCTTAAACGTGGAAATATTAAAGTAGTAAAAATAGACCAGGATAATAACGAAATTCGTATACCAAATGTTACATTTAATCTACTTGATAATAATAAAAAGCTTATAAATACTTACACAACAGATAAAAATGGTGAAATTTTTATACAAGATTTAAAATGTGGTGATTATTACCTAAGAGAAACAAAAGAAAACCCTATATATTATCCTTTAACTGAAGATATAAAAGTATCTGTTAAATGGAATGAAACAACTACTCAAACTATTAAAAATGAGAAGTTAAAAGGTCAAATTGAAGTTATAAAAGTCGATGAAGACTACAATGAAATAAAAATTGAAGGCGCTGAATTTCAAATTATAAATTCTAATGATGAAGTTATAGAAACCATAAAAACTGGTCAAAATGGCCATGCAATAACTTCTAGACTTCCTATTGGAGATTATCGCATTCGTGAAATAGCAACTGGAAATGACAACTATATATTAAACCCTCAAAATAAAATTGTAAAAATTGAAACAGATAAAACTACTACTATTACTCTTGAAAACAAACATAAAGAAGGAAATGTTATTGTTTATAAAGTAGATAAAGATAATAATCGTATTACCTTAGGTGGAGTAACTTTTGATTTATATTCTGAAGAATTTAATAAAGTGGTTGGAACATATATTACAGATGTGAATCGGAGAAATTCATATAGATAATTTAAGAGTTGGTAGTTATAAACTATTAGAAAAGAATACAAATAAATGGTACAACTTAGCAGACGACACTGAGATAAATGTTAAATGGGATACTACCATAAGCACAACTATTGAAAATGAACTTAAAAAAGGTTCTATTAGAGTTATTAAGGTAGATTTAGATAATAATGAGATAAAACTTAAAGGGGTCAAATTTGATGTACTTGATGAGAATAATAAATTCTTAGAAAGCATTATTACTGATGAAAATGGCGAGGCAGTAACAAGTAGATACTCTGTAAGAGATTTTCAAAAATTAAAAATTCGCGAAAGTGAAACTCTTGAAAATTATGTACTATCAGACGAAATTAAAACTATTGAATTAGAACCAGACTATATAAAAGATGTAGTATTTCAAAATGAAAAGAAAAAAGCACAAATTAAAGTAATTAAAGTTGATAAAGATAACAACGAAATAAAATTAGAAGGTGTTACTTTTAATGTATTAGATGAGCAAGGAAATGTAGTTCAAACTTTAGTAACTGATTCAAATGGTGAAGCTATTACAGAAAGAATACCAATAGACCAACATTATAAACTTATTGAAACTCGGTACTAAAAATGAATACAAACTTAATGAAGAAATAATTACAGTAGAATTAAAGGAAAATGAAATCAAAGATATTATATTTGAAAACGAACTTAAAAAAGGACAAGTAAAAGTTATTAAAATAGATTTAGATAATAACGAAGTATTATTAGAAGGTGTTACTTTTGATATACTAGATGAAGATAAAAATGTTGTAGATACTATAACAACTAATGAACTAGGCGAAGCTACAAGTACGAGATTACCTTGTATAGACAAAATATACACAATAGTAGAAACTTCTACTAGAAAAGAATATGTATTATCAGAAGAAACAAAAGACATAGAATTAACAGAAGATGAAATAACTTCTATCACTTTTGAAAATGAAAAGATAAAAGGTTATGTAGAAATAACCAAAGTTGATAGTAAAACAAAAACAAAACTTAAAGATACAAAATTTGGAATATTTAGACTAGAAGATGATATACAAGTTGGCGAATTAATTACAGACGTTGAAGGAAAAGCTAAAAGTGAACTTCTTCCTTATGGGAAATATTATCTAAAAGAATTAGAGACTGGATCACCTTACTACTTATTAAATGAAAATACTTTTGAATTTGAAATAGTAAAAAATCATGAAACAGTATCTGTAACAATTGATAATGAGCCTGTCGATATTGAAGTTACTGTTGATAAAGAAGGAACTACTGAAATTAAACCTGGTGAAAAAGTAAATTATGAATTTTCAAATGTAGGAAATGCATCAAATGTATATTTAGAGAACTTCAAATGGTTTGATTATATTCCAACTGATTATATTAGACTAGAAACAATGACAACAGGTATATGGAATCAAGATTTGACTTACTCTGTATATTATAAAACTAATAAGTCAGATAATTATATATTATTCAAAGAAAATTTAAAAACGACAGAAAATTATGACTTAGATTTTACAACAATAGAACTTACAGAAGATGAATATATAATAGAAACTTGTTTTGATTTTGGAAAAGTAGATGTAGGCTTTAAAGAAGATATTTGCCCTACAATGGAATGTATATCTTTTGACACATTACAAGAAGGAGAGACATTTACAAACCATACAAAAACGGTTGGTACATATTGGGGAATTACTGCGGAAGCTAATAGTAAATGGACTACTGTTCCACATATCCCTGAAAAACCAAGTGAACCAGTACTTCCACGTACTGGAAAATAAACTATTGATAGTATAACTTTTCTTTATAAATTTGCCCTTCAAAAATAAATTTATAAAGGAGGATTTCATTATGGAAATTACAAATGTTAAAATTTTTAAAGCTAAAAGGAGAGGTCCAATATTAGCCTACGCAAATGTTATTTTAGATAACAAATTTATTATTAGAGGTATTACTCTAATTGAAACTGAAAGAAATGGTAGATTTATTTCTATGCCATCTAGGAGATTAAGGAACGAAAGAAAATCATTTAGAGATACTTGTCATCCTTTAAATGCAGAAATTAGAAATGAATTAACAGATGCTATATTTGCAGCATATGACGAATTTATTTCAAATGAAGACTAATTAAAAAGTGCTTTTTATTTACTGCCCTTCAAAATATTTTTAAGAAAGGACTTTTTATGATTATAAGTGATAAATTAAAAAAAGAATTTTTAAATTTACAAGAAAGTATAGATTTAATAACTAATAAAAATAGTATACTAGATATACAATTAGAAAACTTTTTAAGAGTTTTTGAAAAAGCTAGATACAACTTACTTGCGGAAATTAAATTATATAACAATAATAAAGAATTTGAATATGAAAAAATTAAAACTATAAACGACGAATATAAGGCTGAATTTTCAAATAATGTATTAAAAATATATATACCAGAAACTATGCCATCATATAAAAATTTGAAAACACATACATATAAAAGAGTTTTACTTAATGTTGCAGAAGTTACTAAGCAATATTCTAATCTATTTACTGATACTGAAGTATTTATATATGTTAAAGTTTTTGATAATATACTTGGTTGGGATATTGATAATAAAGATATCAAAGCTATATCTGATGCACTAATTACATCAAATGTAATTAAAGATGATAATTTGAGTAAAATGTTTTACTCAGCTAAAGGTGAATTTTCAGAAACTCCACACACAGAAGTTTATGTTTTTGACAGTAAAAAAGTCACACAATTCTTGGAAAAATCCATTAGCTAAAACTGTCTCATTTTTGCATTTTTTTGAAGTATAAAAATGAGACAGTTGCAAAACACAAAATTTATTTATATTTCAATGATTTGCGGTTATGAGTGCGACATTTCAGTTAGTGGAGGTAGGTATGTGATATCTAAAGATATCGCATAGCTGCCAAAAACGTACTTTTTTATTGTTAAATTTTTTGACTAATTGGAGGTGGTTGTTTTGAATTATTTTCCTAATGGTAATGAGGAAATAGAATTAATAAAGTTTATTACTCTGTATCAGTATTTATATGTAACAGATGCAAAGTACTTTTTTAAAGCTCAATGTTATTATAGAAAAAGAATTAAAAATTTAATAGATAAAGGACTCTTACGAAAAATAAACTTAAATCTTGTTTTAGGCGAGCTTGGAATTGATTACGCTAAGTTGTTTAAATTTGAGTATAATAAATTAAATAGAAATGCAACATATTCTGAACGATTAATTAGAGTTGCAAGCATTGGTGCTTTTTATCATAATTGCAATACTGTGAAATTCACACCATCATTTGCTATAAAAGATAAATCAATATTTACAACAACAGGTCGAAGATTCATCGGAATTTTAGACATTAATGGAATAGAATATCTAGCTTATCAAATTTCTAAGGAACATGATAATAGATATATAACATCAGTCATATATGATATTCAAAAAGAACGAACATATAAAAACATCATTATATTTACAAATGATATTAGTAGAATTAATATTAGTGACTTTACCTTTGGTACAAATCAAGTTATTATTTTGAAAGATACTATAGAAAATAAAGAAAAATTGAAATATCTCAATAGTATTAATTGGGATAAAATAATTAATGATTACTTTAAGAGTAATGTTCTTCTTTCAGAATATAGCTTTTGTGATTATACAAATCATAAAGATAAATATATTTCAACATTTTACTTTATTGATACTGAAAAAATAAATAGAATAAAATGTTTCCTAAGAGAAAACAAAAATAAAAATGCTATTATAATCTGTAATAAAGATATTGAAAATGACCTAAAAAGAGAACTTCCCAATGCTAAATATATTTCAATAGATTTAAAGCCATATATTGATAAAGAAAGAACCTATTATGATTAAAAAAGTATGTTTTTACATATTCTTATTTTTTTGTTTACTCTTAAATATTATTATAGATATTAATATAAAAAATTATTTTAAAATATTAGAAAATTGTTTTAGAAAAAAAATTGTATTAACTAATAATCTATATGTACTTATTTGCGTCATAATTGCTCTTATTTCGATTTTTATAGTTGTAGATATATTACTTATCCTTTATAAGAAAAATGACGAAAATAAAGGCATTAAATTTAAATTTAATGACGGTACATATGGAACAGCTAAATGGATGCAGGAAAAAGACATTAAAAATGTACTTGGAATTAATGATATTCCTGGTATTATTCTAGGAAAATATAATGGAAACATTGTAAAATTACCATTTGAAAGCTATTTTAATAAAAATATATGTGTATTTGGTAGCTCACGGTAGCATGAAAACAATTCGGTTTTTTACTAACAAATTTACTTGAATTATCTAAATATAAAAAATCTATTATTGTAACAGATCCAAAGCGGAGAAATTTATAGAACTACTTCTAGTTATTTTAGAAATATAGGCTATACAGTAAAGGTTTTAAATTTAAACGATATGAAACATTCAGATAGATGGAATCCTTTGCAAGAAAACGAAAATATAAATGATGTTCAAACTAGTTCTAATGTAATTATTTCTAATACACAACAACATAATAAACGGAGACGACTTTTGGCCACGTGCTGAAGAAAATCTTTTAAAGGCTTTTGAATTTTACTTTTTAGAAAATATATCAGACCAAAACACTCTTACTAATGTTTACAAAAATATTGCAAGTGGCGATATTAAAGAAATTGATGATATATTTAAAAAATTACCTCCAGATAGTCCTGCTCATATGTCTTATAATATTTTTGCAAGTGGCTCTGATACAATCAAAGCTAGTGTTATTACTGGTTTAGGTACAAGATTGCAGACCTTCCAAAACGAAGATTTACAAAAACTAACCTCAGATACTGACATTGATTTAACTCTCCCAGGGCGAGAACCTTGTATATACTATATAATTACGAGTGATATGAACTCTGCATATGACTTTATTGCATCACTATTTTATACATTTTTATTTATTAAACTAATAAGATATGCTGATTCTACTCCTAACGGCAAATGTGAAAATGAAGTATTTTTCTTTTTAGATGAATTTGCAAACCTGCGGACAAATTCCTGATTTTAATAAAAAAATAAGTACCATTCGTAGTAGAGGTTTAGCACTAATACCAATACTACAGAATTTAGGACAATTTGAGAATAGATATCCTAATGGTCTTTCTGACGAAATAATAGGCAACTGCGATACTAAAATAAGTATGTCAATAACAGATACAAAAACTGCGGAATATTTTTGTTCTAGCTTAGGCGTTGCAAGTGTAGAAACTACTTCGATAAGAAAGTCAAACTCTATTGAAGGTGAACTTGAAGAATACGGTCAAAAAAATATATCTACTTTAAAAAGAAACTTACTTAATGTAGACGAAATACTAAGAATTCCATCTAATAAGCTACTTGTAAATCTTCGTGGAAATAGTCCATTATTACTCGATAAAATAATATACAAAGAACATCCTCTTGCAAACAAGTTAAAAGATAGTTCTATTCTAGATTATCATCCTAAATGGACTAATAGTTCACAAGTAATAGAACGTAAAGAGAATAAGAACTTACCCAAAAATAAATCTAAAATTACCTGGGAGACTTTTTAAATATAATAATTTTGACAGCTTTTAGATTTTATAATATAATTTAGACTAACAAATATAAAATTATCGAAAGGAATGAGATTTTATGGATAAAAGGGACTGTTATCATGCATTAGCAGATATGTATGAGAGAGAATATGAGATTGATAAGGAATTAAACGAAATTCGATTAAAACTAATTATAGAAGATAATGAAGAAAGAAAAAATTGGTTTTTAGATGCTCAAAGTAGATTGCTTCAAGAAAAAGATGACTTAACTATTAAAATTCAAGAATTTATTGCTAAAAATTCGTCTACTTTAGATAATTAATATTAATCTTTTTATATTATAGTATTAACAAAAAATAAGTAATAAAATATAAATTATAATATTTTTATAATTTATAAAGGTGGTAAATTATATGAAAATAGAAATAGTTGAAAAAATATCTAAATATTCTTATTATGAGTCTAATGTTGTCGTAGCAAATTATTTTAGCATTAGAAAAAATCCAAATAAAAAAATAAGTTTGCTCAATACATTTTTTAAAATATTACTAATCGTAATTTGTATGAATATATTTTGGATTGTCTTATATGCAATTCAAAATAGATATTTAAATATTCCAGAATATATTATACAAAGTTTTTTAAAATTATGTGGCATTTTTCTTTTGTTTTTATTTTTTCTTTATATTAATTTTAAAAAAATTTATAAAAAATGCTTGAATCAAAAGCATAGTGTTGTAATAGATGATATCGGAATAGAACAAAAAGTAGAAAATAAGCAGGGTATTATAGTAAAATGGGAAGATTTATCATCACTTGTAATAAATAAGCATTCAATTTGTGTGATTCCTAAGCATCTACCATCAAAATTAATATGTTTAGATATTATTCATAAAGAAGAATTTATAAATGCCATAACTCAATTTAATAAACAAGATTTATTATAGATAATAGTAATTTGTAAGGAGGAATGTTTATGAATAAAAAAAGGATTATCATTATAATTTGCATTATATTAGCAATAAGTTTAGTATATATAGCATTTGTTAATATTTATCAAGAAAAAAAAGAAACAGAAAATGTAGGTAGTTATTCAGAGATATATTATATGTCTAAAGAAAAAGAAGTAATAGAAACAGTTGAAAATACAACCATTCAGGGTGTTGTAGAATTAAATCATAATGGATATATTTATATATTTAATGGACAACATTTTGGAGAATATGGATTTGAAATGGAAGAATATACTAGAGCAAATATTGATAATAAAAATCAAGAATGTATAGATTATTATACATTAGAAAAATATGATACAAGTTATATTCAAGAAGGAGATATAATAATTTGTACTGGAAATTTAAAAAAGTTTAATTATAGAAACAGTGATTTTGATACAAAAGAAAATGATATAATGGTATTAAAGAAAGATGATTTTAATACAATGAAACAAAAAGTTTTTGAGAGTGAAAATCCAGTAATAACTGTGGAAGATGTTTTCATTTTCGATAAAGAGGATGATGTAACGCCATCAATAGCATCGCATTTGTATTTAAAATATGATATTGAAGATAATACAAATTCAGATATAGTACATCACTTTCCATTTGGAGAAAAAGTCTATGTGACAGATGAAACAGAAATTAAAGGAAATCTACAAAAAGGAAAAAAAGTAAAAGTAGAATATGATTATAGCGATGAAGAAAGTAATAATGCTAAATATGTAGATGAAAGGGTAAAATTAAAATCAATAGAAGTTATTGAAAAGTGAGAAATGGATATGTTAAAATATGAAAAAAATAAATTATAGGTATGCAAACAAAAACAAATCGTAACGACAACTTACAATTTTCAGAGCAGATAATTGTCTGCTTTTATGATAGTATAAATAAAAATAAAGGAGCTAATCTATGAATACAAAAAAAGGGTTAAAAATAGCGACTATTATATTATTTATCGTTCTTATTGCCTATATTATACTATTTGGTAGATATTTAATAAGTGAAACATTTTCTATAAAAAAGAGCGGAAGTACATTTTATTTAACACAATCATTACATCATTATAAACTATCTAAAATGAGTAATGATATAATTCCAAAAGAAATAAGTACAGAAACTATTAAAGGTCCTGATTATATAAATAATTTAAAAGCAAACGCTATTAATATCTCATTATATTATAGAATATTTTTACTTGTACAAATTGTAATAATAATTGTTTTGATTATTAAATTAAAAAATGTTAATTAATATTAAATATATTTTACTTCAACATTGTTTTATTATTATATTAATGTTAATATTGCTACAAAAAATAGGAAAACATATACTACAAAACTATAAATACATTATTTTAAATTAAAATATATATTAATTAGAAAAAACGGAAGTGATAAATTATGATATTAACATATAACTATGAGGACTTACAAAATATAAAAAAACAAATGCAAATGAAAAATATAAAAAGTGATGAAAAAATATACTATTTCATAAAAGTAGTTAAAGATACTTTAGAATTTATGTTTGAAAATAATCTAACTAATAAATCAAAGAAAGACTTAGAAAAAGAACTTCTTGAATTTAAAAATGAACTATTAAAGCATACTACTCTATCATATAAACAGTTAGAATCTCAGTATAAATATAAGTATATTACTACAAAAGACTGTTATATTAATTCTATGTAGCAAATTTATAGCTTAAGCATTTACCTTAAAAGGGTAGATGCTTTTTTAATTGGGGGTGAATTTTTTGAATGAATTAGCAATAAAAGAACTAATGAGAAGTAAAGAAGAAAGTCGTATTCTAACAGGTAAAATAAGTGGTATTGAAGATGAATACTATAAAATAAAAAATGAAAATATCTCTTGTGCTATTATTTGGTATGAAGATATAAAAATACTTATTCCTAGTACACATTTAAGTACTAAAAAGATAAATAAATCAATGATTAGGGGTATGTTAGGCGCTGAGGTTGACTTTATTATTATAGAAATAGATACTACTTCAAATATAGCAATAGCAAGTAGAATGGCTGCTATGGAACTAAGGTCTAATTTAGAACTACCTAAGTTAAAAGTAAATGATACAGTAAGAGTTAGAATTTTAGCAGTTGGCGTCAAACATATTATAGCTGATTTCTATGGAAAAGAAGTTATTATAAAAGCTGCTAACTTGCAACATACTTATATACTAAATTGTAAAGAACTATATTCTCCTGGAGAATACTTAAAAGTAAAGATTAAAAATATAGACATTAAAAATGATATATTTGAGCTTGATGCGAAATGTTTTATAGAAAATCCATATAAAAATATTAGAAAGTATATTACAGAAAATGGAGAATATACAGGTAAAGTAGTTGCTTTTCCTAAAAGAAACAGTGGTGTTATTGTTAAATTAGATAATAGTAATATAACTTGTCTTATAAGAGTTCCTGCAAAATTTAACAATTATCCACATTTTTTAGACAATGTGTTGATAAAAATTACTGAAATTAAAGAAAGTAAGAAATTAATTTATGGATATTTAATAAGAATTATTTAAAAGGAGGAAATGTTTATGATAAATCAATTAAAAATACTTAATTTTCTGCAAGATTTTGGTTGTGCTAAATTGGAGCATCTTCAGATATTATTTGATAGTAATAATAATTTTAAAAATATTCTAAATACTCATATGGTTACTAAAAAAGGGGATATTTTTGTTCATAACACAAGAAGAATAGATACAAATATGCTTATTGCGTTAGATATACTGTGTAAATACAAAAAAAATAATAGAGTAGAAAAATATTACTTGGCCTATAACCCTATTGTAATATCATTTTTATCTAATGACAATTTACTGTATCATATAATTGTAGCGAATGAAGAAAATAAAAAAGTCGTTGTAAAAAAAGTAAATGCATATCCTTTATCTATCCCAAAAGCTGATAATCTAATTTTAGCATTTCCAAACGATACTGAACTAGAGAATATTAACTGTGAAATTCCTTTTTTATATTGCACTTATCCAGGATATGAAATTATAAATACAGACTAACTTTAAAAAAGTATTTTTATTGCATAGTAGCTCTACTTGTGTTAATATATTATAAAGTTATTAAAGGAGATTATGTATGGAAGATAAATTTACTTTTATTTTGTCTATGATATTTTATTATATTTTGGTAATTATAGGAGGGGTACTAAATATTGTATTTGGAACACTAGGGAACTCTATTATAGGTGATACATCAATAGTTTTATTTAAACTATTATATATTATAATTCCAATATGTTTATTATTTGTCCCTATTTTCCTATTTTTTATATTTAAAAATAAAAGAAGTAAAATATTGCAATATTCATTTATTAGTTTATTAGTATTTATTATTCTTCTTATAACTACAATATTAGGTGTTAGAGGTTATTTTAGCAAATATTCAAAAGAAAAGTGGAAAAATAATGTTGCAAATAGATACTGTATGATAGATGATATAGAGAAAAATTATAATGTTATTGGAAAAAACAAGAATGAAGTAATAGAGTTATTGGGAAATAATTTTATTGAAAATAATGAAGATTCAAGTATTATGTATGAAATAAAATATTCACTTGTTTCTGTTCAATATTATATCTTATATTATGACGAGAATAATACTATAATAAAAACAGAAATTAATTGGCTTGGTTAATGCTAAAACTATTGCATTTATCGACATTTTGTGATATTTTAAGTGTAATTTAATAATATGAGTTCATATTTATTAATTATTTTTATTTACTAAAAGCAGGAGTTACCTTCGTAAGACCTGCTTATTTTTTATTTTCCTTTTTCAAACACATAATTTACTGGTGTTGCTTCATTAAATATTTTATCAAATGTTTCTGTCTCTAATTTAATAATTATATTATATAAGCCATCGTATGATACATATCCTCCTTCAATTAAACTAAGTTTAGTTGTTGTACCATCTTTCATTGTAAAGTATAATAGTGCATATTTTTTATTTAAACTAGATAAGCCTAAATTAGACGAATCTATAAATTCAGCATTATTAATTTCATCTAGGAAAATATTTATATCTTCTATTGTTACATTTTTAAATTTTTTATAATCTTTTTTTCCATGATACCAATCTGGATAATATTGATATTCTATCTTTTCAAAGTTGCCTTTTATTTTTAATCTATCATTAAAAATATCTTTTCCATATTTTACTGTAATTCCATTTAATCTTTGAAATATCTTAATACTATTTTCTTTTTCATTATAAGTACAAATTCTAAAATCTGTATCATATCCATTTACTTCATATACTTCGCTATAATTATCTACTATATAGTCTCCTATATAAGTATTAGGGTTTATAGTAGTTTGTTCTTCTATAAATTTTTCAAGATATGGCATTCCTGTTGAAGTAGCATTTAAATAGTAATCTGATTTCATATATAAGTCCATAATACTATTTACATTACCTAAAAATTTCCCCTTTAAATTTACATTTTTTTCTAAAGATATTGTTTCATTAGATGTATACATTTTATCATTGTATGCTATAATTCCGTATGCTCTACATGCTTCTATCGTATTATCTGGAACACTAAATTTTACTTTTGGCATAAATATTCCACCATTTTCAGCATCTTTAATATTGTTTACAATATTATTTTCTTTTGCTATATCTACATTATTTTCTTTTCTGTTATTATCTAATACCCATATTGTACATATTGCAATAACAGTACATATTGGAATTAATGTATATTTAATAAATTTTGTATATTTATTCTTGCTATGTTTTGTATTGGTATTATTTATTATTCTGTTGTAGTTTCTTTCCTTACTAAATTGCTCTTGCAAAATTGATTTTGCTTCATTATCTAGCATTATAGCCATCTCCTTTCATAAATTTTTCTTTCAATTCTTTTTGAGTTCTATACAAATGATTTTTTACATTTGATTCTGTAAGTCCTATGTCATTTGCTATTGTCTTTATAGGAATTTCTAAAACATAATATAAATAAAATATTCTGGCTATTAGTTCACTTTTATTTTTTAAATAATTCCACACTTGTAAAACATTATCTTTTGTAATCAAATTCATTTCTATGTCTATTTCATTGTCATTAAAATGCTCTAAATTTTCATTTTCTGTTTGCATTTGATATCTTACCTTTAATACGCCATAATGCCTTTTAATTTTGTTTTTAGCAATTCCTATAATATAACTTTCAATATTTTCCAAATCTATATAATTTTTATTTTTTATTGTTTTATATAAATCTACATATGTATCTTGAATTATATCGTTTACGTCATCTAAATTATTACAATGACATATTGTATATTTTAATATACTGTTATATGTATTATTATAAAGAAACTCAAATGTTTCTTTTGTAATATGAGTACCCATTTTTTTCTTTCCCCTTTCACTTTTGTAGTGTGAAAAAACATATAAAAAGTTTCAAATTTTATTAATTTTATAATAAATTTTAAAAAAAGAATAGTATATTTAACTATTCTCTTACCATTTAACCTTATATAATTTAGTAATCTCGACTTCTAAAGCCTTTGCAAGTCTTACCATTACATACAAACTAGGGCTTTTAATATTGTTTTCGATATCGTTAATGTGAGTTGTAGATACTCCACTTTTATTGGATAATTTTTTTAAACTTATATTTTTTTCTTGCCTAATATCCTTTACTAAAATTTCAACTTTCATTTATTTACACCTATTACTAAACTTTTTAAGGTTTATTTTTCAAAGAATATAATAAGTATTATTTTTTTGGAACGTTGAAGTAAAAATTTTTATAAAAAATAAAAATACCAAAATAAAGAGGTTTCCATTCACGGATTCCTCTTGTATTTCTATATTTAATTTTATTTGTTTTGTACAAATCTTAATAATTTACTCTGTAATTTCTTTGCTTGTATTTAATATAATATTTTTTCTTCTATATACTGAAAATACAATTGCTAAGCTTAGCATGTCTATTATTAATTCTTGTTTTCCACAAGATACAAAAGGAATTTCAAAGTCTGATCTTATTCCTAAGTTTAAGTTCATTAGTATGCAAAATATACTCCTAAAAATAAATGAGCTTGCTATTCCTATTATTAATAGTCTTCCATATGAGTCTTTTATTTTTGTTGTATCATAAATTAATTTTATGCTATATGCTAAAATTGCTATAATCATTCCTATTGTAAGTATTATTCCATAATTTGCAAGCATTGCAATTACAGGAAAAACTTCGTTTTCTGTATTGAAAATACTATATTCTATGCTGTTTGTAGTTTCTATCTTTCCAAATAGTTTTGCAGAATTAACTACTTCTTGTTGTAAAATTCCTTGCCACCCCTCACCATTAGGAGCTATTTGTGGATTGAAGTTTGCAATTAATCTAGTTATTGTTCTTTCAAATGTATTTGTTAAGCCAAGATTTACTAAGCCAATTAATAATAATACAATTAGTGAAATTCCTGTTATTTTCCATAGTCTTTTAATATATTTTTTTTTCTTACTTTCTATTACTTTAAATACAACTATTGAAAAATATACTAATGCTAAAACTATTGACGCTGATTTTGTTCTACAGTTCCATAATAGTATTAGTGATAGAATACTTAATGTTATTATTTTTACTAAGTTTATATTTATATTGTGTTTTTCAAAATATTCAATTTTTATTTTACTTTTATTGTTTATATTTTCTATAAAACCTATAAAAGCTATTATATAAAGTGGAAGCATTATATTTGTTTCTATATTATATGTGGTTCTTCCGTACAATATTTGGAACTGAATGTATAGCTATAATTGTTGCTACTATATAAAATATATTTGCATATTTCTTTATTTTTCTATAGTCTAATAAATAAATTAATATACATGGTATCATTGTTAAAATTATAGTTATTAAATTTATTTTCCATTTATCAGTACCATCTACATAGCTTACTAAATATCCAAATTCTAATAATATTATTGTAAGTATTAATAATTGCCAATTCATTTGTGGTTTATGTATTCTATTTAGTTTTTTTCCTATCTTCTCAGGTTCTCCCATTTGCATTATAGCTTTTTCTTCTGCATCTTCTTCATGTATTCCATTTTTTATATAATCTTCTTTAGTTTCATTTATATGGTTTTCTAGTTCTTCTGCTATTTCATTTCTAATAGGCTTATATTTTATTTGTTCACATACATTGTTTAAAAATTCTTTAATGAGCAAATGAAACACCCCCTATTACCTTATTTATTCCATTACTAAATATTTTCCATTCTTCTTTTCTCTCTTTTAATTGCTTTATTCCTTTTTGAGTAATTGCATAATATTTTCTTTTCTTTGCTGTAGTTTCGTCCCAATATGCTGTAATTAAGTTTTCTTCTTCTAGTGTGTGTAAAATTGGGTATAAAGTTCCCTCTTTTAGTTCAAATACATTTTCAGATTTCTCGCTTAATTTCTTAATCATTTGATATCCATACATGTTCTCGCTTTTTAGCATTTCTAATATAAGCATTGTTGTACTTCCTTTTAATAATTCTTTACTTACCTTCATTTCATTCCTCCTTTATACATAGATTATCTATGTATTTTTATACATTGTATATCTAGGTATTATATTTGTCAATAGAAAAGAGAAAAAAAATAGCCATTACTGACTATTTTTGTAAATTATTAAAGATTAAAGTATTTACTTAATATTTTGCTTATCTTTTCTCCTTGTTCGCTTGTTAATATTGCTTCTCCTTTTTCTCCTGCAGTAATGTGATATCTATTAGCATATATTTCAATTCCATAATATATAAATCCTTCTTTATCTTCACTATTATACTTTATAAAATAATCTGGAATTCCATCGCAAGTTTCCTTAGAAAATTGTAAATTATCAATTATATTAAATATTTCATATATTTCTTCTTGATTTAACGTATGTTTTTCCATTGGTGTTACAGAACTTAATCCTGTTGTTTCAATATCTATTGTTGTTACTTTGTTATTTATACTTTCTTTAGTACTATTTATTATTTCTGAATCCATTGAAAATCTTGCAATTTCAATTTCTTCGTATGGTTTTGTATCTGACAAGTATTCTATTTCAGCATATAATGATAATGATAAAATTGAAGCATTAAGTTCTAGATTATCCGTTAAAGTAATTCCATAAAACATTCCCGGAATATCGTCAATTACTTTTATTTTATGAGCTTCTATTTGTTCGTCATAGTCCATTTGAACCTCATAAGAAAAAACTCTTGAAGGGTCTATTTTTAAAATATAACCTGTTTTATTTACTTTTTCTTGTTTTTCATTTATATAAGTTTCTTCAAAAATTTTATACTCTAAATTGTATATTGTAGGTTCATCACTCATATTATATGCAGCTATTGTAATTTTATCAGCTACTCTATTCTTGGCATTTTTGTTTGTATTTTCTATAAATCTATCTAAGATATCTTTGTTATATATTTTCGTATTTTTTGTATCAATTACAAACCAGCCATTATTTATAGCCACATCCATTTCTATTGGTTTTGGAAATTCCCAATTTTCTTCTATTTCATTATTTATATCATTTTCTTTAATTTCTCTATTTTTTCTTGATATTCCTGTAAATATTCCTAATAAAAGACCTACACATGCTACTATTATAAATATATAAATTATCGTTATCTTTTGTTTATTGCTTAATTTTTTCATATATTGCATCTCCTTTTTTTCTATAATATATCATACTATTTTCCAAAATAATAGCACTTCGACACGTTTTTACAAATTTTTAAACTGTATTATGTTATACTATATAAAAGGGGATGATTTTATGAATAGTTCAATATCTCTAAAAAAATTAAAAGCAAATGCAAAATTAGTCAAGTAATTTATTATCTTTATACATAAAAGTTAGTTCAAAGTATACTTTTTCTTAAATAACTGCTATAATTCTTTTATATAACTATCAATAAATTTATAGAATTTTATAAAAAAATATATTTTTTATAAAATCTTGTAACGAATTTAATGAATTTTGACACTATATTAATAGGAGAGTAAAATAATGGAAAGTATGGATAAAATTTACAAGGAATATGCTAATTTGATAAAGAACTATATCTTCAGTATTACAAAAGATGTAAACTTGGCTGAAGATATTATGCAAGAAACATTTTTAGTAGCAATTAATCAAATAAATAAATTTCGTGGAGATTGTGAGATTTCTACTTGGCTTTGTTCTATTGCTAAAAAAATTCTATATAAGAAAACAAAAAGAAATAATTTAAACAGTACCATACCTATTAATGAATTAAACCTCATAGATAGTAAAGTACTAGAAGAAGAATACCTTATCAATGATAGCAAATTAAAATTATTTGAATCTCTTCAAAAATTAGATTCTAATACTAGAGAAGTAATGTATTTAAGACTTACCGGAGACTTAACATTTAAAGAAATTGGCACAATATTACATAAAAGTGAAAACTGGGCAAGAATTACATTCTTTAGGGGAAAACAAAAATTAAGAAAGGAGGATATTGTATGAAATCTATAAACTGTGATGTTATTAAAGATTTATTACCTAGTTATATTGATAAAATATCAAGTTCTTCCACAAATGAATTAATAGAAGAACATTTATTAAAATGTAACGATTGTTGCTTAGCTCTAAAAGATATGAATAAAGAAATAGATATTAAAGCTATAAACAGTCAAATAAAACAAATTGATTATCTAAAAAAATACAGAAAAAATAAAATAATAACTATTATCTTTGCTATTATATTAACAATAGACATTCTACTTGCTATTCCTATGGCATTATACTTTTTTCATAAAAATATTGATTTTTTGGTTGATGTAAATAATATTAATGTGTCACTATCGCAAAAAAATGATATTAATGGAAAACAAGAATTAATTTTTGAAATGATTGATTCAAATCGTAAATATGATTTATTAGGTTTTAATTATGAAGTAGTAGAAGATAATCAAAATAAATCAGTATACGTTAAAGTTGTAGGAAAACTTTCATGGGGAACCACATCTCGTAGTTATTTTCATATCGAAATAGATGAATGTATTAATCATATTTGCATAGAAGATAAAAAAGGAAAGATAAAAGAAATATGGAATAAAAATACTGGACTTCTAGTAAAAGATATTTCAAATATTTATTCTATGATAACTAATTATTAATTATATCTAATAGAAACAAAAAAAAGATGCACAATGCATCTTTTTTTGTGAAGATAAAGTTACCTAGTTGGTTTATAGTTTCATATTACTAGTTTGTGTCGCGCCTTACGTTGTTCCATACATTCTAAGTGCATAATCTGTTGAATCACCGGAAAAGTAAAGAGTTACTTCTACTTTCACGCCAGCACCAATTGTACCATCTGAAATCATCCAAATCTCATCATTTGTAACAGTTTGATCCAAAAATGTAGACCAAAAAGGTCCCATACTTAACTTAACAACAATACGACATGTACCTTTAACTCTAAGTCTCACATTTAAATTTTCTTTCCTTTGCATTGAAAAAGAATCTTTAAATTGAGAACCATTTCTCATTCCTGTTCCAGACTGATTAATATAGTCAGAGCTGTATGGTACTATCGTATTATCTTCATCAATCGCATAAACTGCAATAATATCTTCGATATTTGAATCTTCTTTAGGCTCAGCTGCTGATGCAACTGTTGTACATGATAACATCAAAGCCATAGCCATAACTGTTGCTAAAAACCGCTTATACATCTTCTTCATTGTGTTCATTTTCTTCATAAAAATACCTCCTGAAATTGTTTGTATAGGCAACTTTTCTCTTCTCTTTAATACAAAAATGTTAATATAAAATCAACATTAATGTAATTAAATTATTAAACATATACCACATTTGGTATGTCACTTATTATAATCGCTTTATATGCAAATGCCAATACTTTTTTTGTAATTTTTTACATTTTTTCAATTTTTTTCCATTTAATTAATCTTTTATTTATTTTTCAGTGTTTTTTTGACTTTTTTGTATAAAATTTGACATTTTTCTACAAGTAATTTAAATTTATTTTTAATTTATAAAATCTAGTTCATTTCTTTCTATCTATATTATATTTTATATAATATCAAAAAAGACCTATTCCTACATAGTTATCTTTATCATCAGCTAACATTTTTTCTAAGTCTTCTTTACTTATAATTTCTGTTTTTTCATTTGATAAATTATAAAATCTTCTTTTATGTACTATTTTTGTCAATCCTATATAAGCCATTATCACTAAAAGAATGATTAAAAATATTATTATTAAGACTCTAATAAGATACATTTTACTAAATTTATCTGGATTTTTTCCTATTTTACAACCACAATTAGTACAAAATAAGTTTCCTTCTTTAATTTCACATCCACATTTATTACAATTCATATTATCCCCCTTTATTTTTTCTTGATATTATTAACTAAATCTATCGTTATCGTCTCTATTATATTTATTATCTTTTATTTTCTTTTTGCAATCATTCTAACCATTAAATAAATACTTTCACAAATACTTACAACTACAATAGTCCAAAATGAAACTTTTATTTTATTCCAACTTACTTCGCCTTCATTATATCCATTCTCTCTAATATACTCTCGTAAATGTTCAACTTTATTATTACCATCTCCAAATAAAGCTTTATCTTCTGTACCATCCTTATAGTATAAAAACAAGCTCCAATCGCCTAGTTCTTGCATATAAGCGACTTTATCTAGTGTTCCAGACAATTTATAATTTTCTGACACCGTTTTTTCTATATAATCTCTATTATTAGAATCAACTTTTAAGTAATACTTACCTTGCAGTACTTTTATGGAATTTCTTGATATAGTAGTTATACTCATTACTATTATTACAATTACAATTATTATACTTAACTTGTCTAAAATTTTATTCATAATATATTAACCTTTCTAGAAATTGCAATTTAATCAATTCCATTTAATTCATCCTCTTTTGGTTTTCTTACATATTGAAGCATTTCTTTATTACAAGCTCCAAACTTAATATAATTTTTTCGTGCTTGTGCTAAAGAAACTCTATTTGCCCCTCCCTCATATCTTTCATCAACTGATTGTATTGGATCATCTTCCCAAAAACAGACTTTACATATATCATAATTTCCATTTGGTCTTTCATCAAAAGTATAAAATCCACAACATGGACACTTATATTTCACAAAATCATCTCCTTTATAATTTACTATTCTTTTATTAAACTACTAAATAGTAAATCATTTAATATCTGAATAATATTCAAATGCTTTTTCATAAAGTTTTCTAGTCTGCTCTTCATCTCCCCAAGATATACAATCATCTGCATATTCTAATGTCCAAAATGGTTCTTTTTGCATAATTTCATTTGGTAATAGTTTCCAAACTTCATATGATTTTATTCCAAATTCTTTAATATTTATTTTTTTACTATTATATATTTTTTTTAATTCTTCAAAAAGATTTTTCCCTAATATATCATAGTTATAGGATAATTTATTTTCAAAAAAATGTTTTTGAAATACTGCCCACGACTTTTTAGAATCTTTAGAGCACATTTCTAAATCTAATAATAAATCATTATCACTATTTTCATTAAAAAATTTATTTAATTTATTATTATATTCCTTATCTTCTATAAACTTAGTTTTATATAAAATAATATTTACAAATATTTTTTCAATCAATTATATATCTCCTTCATATTATTTTTTTAATTGTAAAGCAACTTATACTTTATGAATTTCTTCTTCTATGCCATTCATTCCAAAAAGCAATATATGCGTTTCTCTCTTGTTCATCTGCTGGCATAATTTTTTTAGTACATATATTATAAAAATTCTCTATTGAATCTGCAAATTTAAACACTTCTTTTTTATATTCTTCTAATGAAATTATCGTTTCTTTACCAGACTCTGTAATTAATTTTATATTCCCATTTTCATGTATTACACTCCAATCAATTCCATTTGGACAACCACAAATAAATACATCACCTGAACCATCATCTTTTAAGTACATAGCAAATCCACAACAAGGTAGCATTTGATTTTCTTTATCTATAATATGGTCTTCTGTTATTGATTTTAGTAAATATAACGCTGTTGCACTTACTGTCGCATCATATTCTAAAATTTCATTACCTATTTTTGCTATTGCATGGCCATGAAGGCATAAATCTTCTGGGTCATCCTTTTTACCTTTTATCCATTCTAAATTAGTAGCAGTAATGCTAAATCCACTCATATATTTCATCCTCCATAAATATTATTTTTACTTATATTATCATAATAGAAAATAATCATATTTTCTATAACTTTTAAATTGTTCAATAACTGATTTTTAATTCTACTCTAAAATTATTTTAATCATATTTTGGCTCATATATTTCTTGTATATCTAAATCTATTACTAAATCAACCTTTTGCTGTATAGCTTCTTCTAATACAATAAAAGAGTATTTTAAACAAAACTCTTTTACAAAATTTTGACTTTTACTGTTGCTTTCATTAATTATACTTCTATACATTTCTATTATTTCTTTTTTTGTATAATTTTTTCCTACAATTATATAATCTCCAAAATAGCTTTCTATTTCTATTAGCAAATTATTAATCCTCCCTTGCAAATTTCTATTTTTCTAGTTGCTATAATAACATAAATGAGAGTAATTATCAATATAACTACTCTCATATAAATTGTAATTTCTCGAGATGATTATATAACATCAGTTAGTTTTAAATCTTTAGTTCCTATATATACATCTCTATTTCCATCTACAGTATGACATTTTATTATTGTATAATTTTCATAGTGATATTCCATACTTCCACCATCTTTATACATATCTGCTTTTATTTTTCCATCTTTTTCATCTTGATTTGCTTTTACTATAATTTCTTCCATTGTTATTTTATTTTCTAACAATGCCTCTTTTAGAGAATAGTCTTTACCATCAATTCTAATATTTACACTTCCATCATATCCATAAACATCATAATCATATTTATCTGTTTCATTTTTATCTACTATTTTGTGTACTTTAATATCTGATTGTGGTTGTTTATCATAAAAAAGTATCTCAAAATTTTCTGCTGATTTCAATTCAATTTTCGTTGCTATTATTTGTGCAGGATAACTTTCCATTATAGTACCATCATAAGTTATTTTTACATTAGTTCCAACCATATAAAGTGCATCATTGTATTCACCTAATCCAATAGAAATTTTATCTGCTGACTTTCTTTCTTCTTCACTTTCATTTGGCTCTACTATAATATAACTAGCAGTAGATTCAACTACTTTTCCATAAAAGAATTGTCCTTCTTCACTTTGTTCATTATCCATTTTGTTATAAATAATATTATTGATTTTTTCTAAATCTTCTTTTGAAATTTTTGCCTGTTTATCTCCTTTTTGAATTTCTTGACAACTTTCTTTTAAATAATATATTTCATTATCCATTGTTATTTTGTGAGTATTTATTCCATCACATATTTCATTGTTATATTTTGAGTTTACTAATATGTTTTCAATAGTTTCTATATTTTTTATATCAGTTATAGTAATCGTTTGTCCTTCATATTCAATTTTAATAATATCAGCTTTTGGTAATTCATATTTCATAAACCAACTACCCATTTTTACACCAATATTACTTTCATAAGGCTCGTTTGGAGATACTCCAACATAACGAACTACTTTATAACCTAATCCCCAATAAGTTACTTTACTTCCATCATTGCTAACTACCTTTATGCAACACTTTGGCTCGTGTCCTGTTGTTACTCTAGCACTATCTGAATAATTTGTAATAATCCCTGCAATTATAAGTACAAT
>JAAVYV010000010.1 GCA_022791325.1 Clostridia bacterium | reverse complement strand
CTTTTTATATCATAAGAATTTGGTTTCATTTCTTTTCCAAATATTTGTATACTTCCTTTACTAAATTTTAGTAAAGATAATATACAGTTTATAGTAGTAGTTTTTCCACTTCCATTAGGTCCGAAGTAAACCTAATATTTCCCCTTCGTGTACTTCAAAAGATATATCATCTACTGCTTTAAAAGTTTTGTATTCTTTGGTTAAATTTTTGACTTCTATTACATTGTTCATTTTATAAAATTCCTTCCTTTTTCGCGACAATGGGACGGAGATTTTGTCGCACTCTTAGATTTTGCTTTATTTTAATTTTTTATTTAAATTCTGCGACAAAATCTCCGTCCCATTGTCGCATTTAAACTCTGCCTGTTTTTATTCTCTATAATAACATATCATTTTATTGTTTTATTGTATATAGTTTTTTTAAAAATTGTTGCTTAAATATGTACATAAATATGATAAAAAGCTAGTAATTTTCTTTACTGGCTTTTTATTATATATTTAATTATTTTCTGCTTTTAATAATCCCTTTTTATCCATATCTAAATATTCATAATTAATAGCATTTTCTTTACTAACAACAGATTTTCCTAGTTCCTTTTCCATATCTTCTCTTGCAACTTTTGCTACATGTCCACCTTTTTTAGCAATTTCCTTATTTGCTTTAAGTCCATAAGGTTTATGCTCTTTTGCAAGTTCTCTTGTTGCAATTTCTCCTAAATTAGCTAAAGCAACTTCTACATCTGTCATATTATCTCTTAATGATTCTTTTCTAATATTTTTATAATCTTTATATTCATTTGCTTTCATTCCTGACCATTCTTGATATATTTCATTCGTTAGTACTGCATATTCATAATTTTTTGTTATTCCATTTTCTTTCCATACATCTGTTAATTTTTTTCTATCTAATATTCCTTTTAATCTTCCTTCAATCCATTTATCCGAATATCCTTTACTTCTGTAATAATCAATGGCTCTATTCATCGCAATTTCTGGATCAAATATTTCGTCAATTCTTTCTTTTCCCATTTGAGCAAGCCATAGTTTAAATGGTTCTGCTTTTGGGCTTGGAATAGATTCTATTAATCTTAAAACACCTGCTGTATCTAATGTATCTGTTTCACGCATCTTGCCATCTGTTGCTTTCATTTTCAACTGTACACATTTTGTGGACAGTTCACTTTTCTCTTCTTCTGTCATTCTCTTTTTTAACATATTCCAATAATTTCTCGGATTATTGCTCTCCGTCAAAGCACTAATTACATCTACTACACTGAAATAATATTCTTCCTTTTCACTATCCCAAATACTTCTTATTTCTTTTCCTTCAAAAAGATTTGAAATTGTTTCTAACTTGTTATTATCTACCATAAAAACCTCCTTTTATTTTTTTAATAACTATTTATTTTTCTCATTTGTAACTTACATATTTTTAAGTATTATACATTATATTTTTAATGTTGTCAAATATTTGTTCGCACATGATAAGATTTTTCACATCAAAAAGCCAAAAATTAAACTAATCAAAAATAAAAGTAAGTTTAAGATATCAAGAGCTATTGCTCAAATCTTTCTTAAACTTACTTTTATTTTAGACATTTATCTTTTTCTCTTATTAATAAGCGTTTTAATATCTGAAAATACATCAAAAAGTGATTTTAATAAAAAGAATATTGCCACACTAAGGAAAAATGTGAGAAAACTAATCGTAATTTTATCAGCATCTTTACATTGCTGTTTATATGTTTCAAAGTCTTCTAGTTTTGTACTATACTCTTCTTTTAAAATTTCAAAATCCTTTGATAATGTAATTGTTGCATAGTATTCTTTCTCACTTCTTGGAGGTTCTTTTATTTCATAATATAAAATAATATTTTCACCTTTCCTATATATATTATAACTTATACTTTCTTGATTAATATAACCTTCATCTTCTTCAAGAATTGGGCTTAAAATTTTAAAAGTGTTTTCTCCATAAATACACTCTTTACATATTTCTTTTAGCAATTTTACATTTTGTTTTTTCCATTCATAATCACTTTGAATGGTTACTTCATCTCTTTTAAATATGCTATTACAAATTGGATGTGCAATTACATATATAATACATATTGTAATTACTGCTAATACTAATTTAACTAATTCTGGTATTTTCCGCTTCTTTTCTTCCATTTTCCTTCCTCCTTAAAATAATAATTTTACTGTAGTTGCTAATGTATATGTAAAATAGGAAATTATAAATATTTGAAAACAGTTATATTTTATCATACTATTATGTTAAATACAACTATTTTTTAATTTTTTATTTTATAATTGCATTAAATTAATATATCTACATCTTCATCTTATATTTCAAACATTTTTCTTCTAACAATTTAAAATTACAACATCTGTCTTTTATGTTCTCTGGTAATCTTCCATTATTATACAATTGATATAATTTAAATGATTTATTTCTTAATTGGTTATAATGTTCATTTAGCCATTGTAATTGTTGTTTTAATAATTGTTAATATTTTTGTTCTGGTATAGATAGATTGGTTCTGTTTAAATCTACTAAACAATAATTATGTTCTTTTACAGGAATCATATTATTAAAGTTAACTGCTCCTAGTTCTCCTCCTTTTATTTTTAAGAAATCAATTTTGTTTTTCATTTTTATGTGTTTTTCTTTTGGACTAGATAATGGGGCAAAATACTCACAATTTCCTATTTTGAATAATATTCCTATAAATGGTCTTAGTTCTTTTTCGTGCTTATTATATACTACTCTATTATCAAATTTTCTTAAATAATCACAATAATCTGAATTCACTCTTACAATTTTTAAATTTATAATCATTAAAATTCCTCCTTTATATATAAATTTATAAATAACAAAAAACAAAAAGATTAGGAAAGTTTTAAAGCCCCCTAATCTTTCTTTTTTTAATTCCAATTTATGGCTGGATTCACCGCTTTTTTAAATTCCAATTTATTGGCTGGATTCACCGCTTTTTTAAGTTCCAATTTTTTTGGCTGGATTCACCATCTTTTTTATGCTACTTTGTAGCAGTTTTAGAAATAACTATGTTGCTATTTCTAGTATATTTATTATATACTCTTTCTATTCATTATGTCAATACATTTTATATTTTTTTGCAATTTAATATTGCAATTTTATGTAAAATTTTATCAGATACTAAACTGTAAAATAATTATTTTAGGAGGATTAACTAATGGAAAACATCTCAATTACTACATCAAACATGTCTGAACTGGTGGGCAATGCATTTATGAAGTGCCTCTTTAAAGAAGGAGAGGACACAACTAATCAGGTTAAAGTTGAAGGTATTACAAGAAATTTTTGTTTTCACCCTCAACGGTTAGAGGATCAACGTGAGCTTGTAACTGCTCTACTTGCCGAATTGCCTTCTGAATTCAAGGAAGGTTATACTTTTCTCAACCTTTGTACAGACAAAAATGGTAAGTTATGGACTGGTCAGCACAGAATATGTGAACAGCTCATTGTTATGGCTATCGGTTTAGATTTGATGGCATACTGCTTTCCAAGAGAAATGTGGTTTATTCTACCTGGTGGAGTTCCTTATGTAATTGTAAAATAACATTCAAAAGGGGTTCACAAAAATCTGCTATCTTAGAAATTAAGATGGCAGATTTTTTATAATTTAAAAATTTGTTGAAATCTATTTAAAATTATGATAAAATTCATTCATAATTTGTAACTATAAACCTATAAACAAACTTGTTTAAAAAGGAGGTAAAATATGGTTGGTATTTTAATTGCTTGTATTTTTATGGCAGTTCCTATTTTAATAATACCCATAACACTGTATTTTGTTTTGAAAAAGCCAACACAAAATAATATTATCAGTAAAAAGATAGTATATTCTTACAAACAAGATAATACTAATCCTACCATTACTGATTTGGTAGAGTTCCATAAGAAAAATGAGACAGTTGACTATGAAATTAACAAATAAGTACAAAATATAAAAAACTCTTTTTAATAAATATTTGTAGATATAATCTGCATAATATCTAATTTAAAGAGTTTTTTACTTTAGTATATTTAGTATTAACCTTCTGTTAATGCTTTACACCAGTTATCACTTGTTTCAAAATCAGTTACTAATTTTTCTTGATTTCCTACAATTTGAACCTTAATTTTTCCTAAACCATTACCTTCGTCAATTACTTCTGTTACCCATCCTTGACGTCGTAAATTCGAAGTCCAATTAACTTCATTAACAAACATTCCTTCACAAATCCAACAACCAAAATGGTCTTTTACTGATTCTCTGTCTTCATAATTTGCTTCTACTAATACTGGCATTAACATATTGTTTCCTCCTTAATATTAATTTTAGAGTTTCCCTATTATATTTTGAAATCATATAAAAGGGTATTAATAAGTATCTTAATTATTTTAACATAAAATTATCATAATATCAAGATATCAAGCATATGTATATTTTTTATCACAGTTTTTGCCTCTACACTAGCGCGAAGTAAGTAATATATTTTTAGCTTCTATTGCAGTTCCTACAATAAGGGCATTCTACACACTCATTCTTATTTTTCTTAAATAAAGCTCTTATTATTAATATTACTAGCCCTACAATTACACCTATAAAAACCATATCTACAACATTAAATATCCCCTTTTCTATTCTACTTCCTATTTGATACACAAATGTTGCTAGAATCCATGCTAGGCCTGTTTGGAAGGCTATGGCTTTTAGTAGTTTTTTGGTGCTTCCTAGTTCTCTTTTCATTGCTCCTATTGCTCCAAAGCATGGGGCTGAAAATAGGTTAAATACCATAAATGCATAAGCTGATGACGCTGTAAAGAAACCAAATGCTCCGCCTACTTGCAAATATTTCGGCTCCTTCGCTTGCATCTTCTGCTAAGCCGTTTATTACTGCCATTGAAGATACTACTTGTTCTTTTGCAACTAGCCCTTGCAACGCTGAGACTGCCGCTTCCCAACTGTTTTCTCCAAGCATTGGCTTAAATACCCATGAAATTTTATTTCCTATATTTGCTAATATGCTTTCTTCTACGTTTACTCCGTATTCCAATTTAAATGAGAATGAAAGTAAAAACCAAATTATAATTGAACATAGTAAAATAATTGTTCCTGCTCTTTTTATAAATGCCATTACTTTGTCGAATACATCTTTTAATATGTATTTTGCACTTGGCAGTTTGTATTCTGGTAGTTCTGAAATATATGTACTTGATGTATGTTTGAATACAAATTTTTTCATAATTAATGCACTTATAATTATTACTGCTATTGCAAAAAAATATAATGAACTTGAAACTATACCTGATGAGTTTGGAAAGAAGTACCCTGCAAATAGTGCTATTATTGGCAGTTTAGCACTACATGGAATAAATGGGGTAAGTATTGCTGTCATTTTTCTTTCGTCTTCATTTTCTATAATTCTTGTTCCCATTATTCCTGGAACAGAGCAACCTGAACCTACTATAAATGGTATTAGGCTTTTTCCACTTAAACCTAATTTTCTAAATACTTTGTCTAATAGTAGTGATATTCTTGACATATAACCTGTGGTTTCCAACAAGGCTATACATAAGAATAATATTATAAGCTGTGGTACAAAGCCTAGTACTGCTCCTACTCCTGATATAATTCCATCTACAACTAAACTATTTAGCCATTCAGATAGTCCTATGTTTTCCATTAAGCTTCCTACCCATTCTCCAAAACTTCCTACTGCGTCTCCTACTAGGTCGACTGTAAAGTTTCCAACTATTCCTACTGATAGATAATATATTAAGAACATAATTATTATAAATATAGGGAATGCAAGCCATCTATTTAAAAAGATTTTATCTAATCTATCTAATATTGCTTCAGGTCTTTTTTTCTTTTTTATACAAGTTTCTACTACTCTACTTATAAATGAATACTTTTGATTTACGATTTCTTCATATTTTTCAATATCATAATCTTTACTTAGGTATTCAGGAATAACTTTATTTTCCTTCCTTTTTATTGGTTTATCTATTTCTTTTATAAGCTCTTCTATTCCTGTTTCCTTTAAGGCTGATATTT
The DNA here is from genome assembly GCA_022791325.1 of Clostridia bacterium. GTDB lineage: Bacteria > Bacillota > Clostridia > TANB77 > CAG-508 > UMGS1663. The sequence goes on along the minus strand of JAAVYV010000010.1, from coordinate 15,711 downwards.
TAATTACTTTTGTTCCTAGCATTTCTTCCATTTTCTTTTCATCTATGCTTAACCCTTTTTCTTCTAGCTTGTCTGCCATATTTAGCGCAACTATTACTTTACAGTTTGATTCTAATAATTGGGTTGTTAAAAATAAACTTCTTTCTAAACATGTTGCATCTACTATGTTTATTATTACATCTGGGTTTTCATTAAACACAAAGTTTCTTGAAACTTCTTCTTCAGCAGAGTATGGGCTTAAAGAATATATTCCTGGTAAGTCTGTTATTTCATGTTTTGTGCCTTTTATTGTTCCAAGCTTTTTTTCAATTGTAACTCCTGGCCAATTTCCTATTTTTGCGTTCATACCAGTTAAACAGTTAAATAATGTTGTTTTACCACTGTTTTGATTTCCAACTAGTCCAACTTTCATTTATTTTATTACCTCCACTTCTATTTGTTTTAAATCTGATTTCCTTATTGCAAGTTCATAGCCTCTTAGTAGAATATCAATTGGGTCGCCCATAGGTGCTATTTTCTTTATTGTTACATTTGTTCCTTTGGTTAGCCCCATATCTAGCAAATGCCTTTTTACATCCTTATTTACAATATTTATGCTTTTTACTACTGCTGTTTGTCCAATTTTTAGTTCTGATAAGCTACAATTTTCACCTATTGTTTTCATTTGTTACCTCCTAGGGCTTAATTTATTTTTATATTAATTATATTATTAAATATAGTGGGAAAATATGAATAAAATTGGAAATGTAAAGCAAGAAGTCAAAGTTGTCATTTGACAACCTTGACTTCTTGTACTTATTTTCTTTAAATTTAAAAGTCACCTTTATAATCGTAAAGCTCTATTGCTTCTTTTGGAAAAGGACTTAAAGGCTTTGAAATGTCAATTCCTAATTCTTCTCCAATAGCTGTAATGAGATATGGCAGTTTTGTCATTGCTTCTATATTCCATTGTGATGCCATGAATGCCATCGTTCCAATTTCAATGTAATGAGCTGATTTTTCCTTACATATTTCATTTAATACTGTCGCAAGTTTTTCATCATAATCATACTTGTATATTTTATGAGCATCTCCACTTCCACTTATTGCCATTCCATGTCTAGTTAAATTAATAACTAAGCCAAAGTCTTGATTATAAATAGAAGTATAACGCCCATGTGAAAAGTTTTTCTTTTCATGCAAAATAACATTTGCAATGCCTGATTCTATAAATTTGCTTTCTATATCCGCTGCTGTTGGCAATTCATCCCACTCATAAAATACATGTACAATAGGTTTTTCTTTAATTGCCTTTGCAATATCAGAAATATTCAAATCTGCTACAAACTTCTCGCCTTTTTCTAATGCTTCTTGATTTTCACGAATTAACTTACAAGTCCAATTGTCATCAAAAATAATTGCTGGTGCAAGCGTTGATGCCATCGAAATCATACCTTTCTCTTTTCCAGTAGTGTCGTGTTCGTTATAATAAGATATGATTTTGACGTCTTCACAGTTTGCATAAACGTCTGATATCGACTGCTTTTCTGCTCCTGTAAGAAGTACAAAAGGGAAGTTCTTCTTTTCACATAATTCAGCTACATATTTAATGTCTGGCGTTCTTCCAGAATAGGAAATTCCTATTACTAAATTATATACTGGATTATTTTCGCCAAAATTAACATTATCAAACTGCTTCAAAATTCTAACGGCTGTTTGAGGAGTTACTGCTTCAACATATGGTGTTCTCATTTCATCGCTAACTGCATGTTTTGCAAATATTGCTGCTGGATACGAACCTCCTGCACCAACAATCATGATTCGCATTGGCTTGTAGTCATTCATTTTGTATAAATCCCACATATACAAATTCAGCTCTTTTGTTGCATCTGTTTCTTCTGCTTTCCGAAGTCTTTCTGGCATTAAATTCACTTGCTGTCTACTTACAAATTCTTTTCTCATTTTTTATCCTCCTACTATTTGTTTTAGAGAAATTATACAGTTACAATTTTATCGCTATAGTGCGATGTACTTGAATATTCTATCATTCATTTATGTAAATGTCAACTAATGCAATGTATTTTATACATTTGACATTTGTTTTATACTTGTGTGTTTTTCTCTATCTTTTTTCCGATTAGGAACAGTCCACCACCCAGTCCTAATGTAATCTATAATTTTTCAAAAAACTATTGCAATTTTATGTAAAATATTATATAATGCTAATGTTAGATTGTTTAGAAACCGATAGTTCAGCAACTTGGAGGTTTCTATGCCTCCAAGAAAATTTAAGGAGGTAACAGTTATGAGTTTTGGGAAAGAATTATGCAAGTTGTCTGTTGAAGCGCAAAAAAAGGTGCACAATCTGCAGGATGGAAAAAAAGTATGGGAACCAATAAAGGAAACATTAAGGACTTTTGCAAAAGAAACTGGTGAAAAAGGATGTAATATTTTTTTTGAAAATATCCCAGATGAAGTTATACTTATGTTACAGCAATTGGCTGAAAATGACGAAATTGAACTTATTAATTGGAACTCGCCCTCAGATGCTGGTCATCCAGGTGGAAATTTTGATCAGATTGGTGTTATTACCTGGGATAGCTATTGGTATTTTTCTACATATCCATTTAAAGTGTCCAGATTCTCACTGCTTGTGTCGAAAAATGATGATAATATAACAACTGAGATTGTCGATGTAGGACCTGGTGTTGCAATCAGATTCTAATAAAACTCAAAAAGATCCAACTTGGTAAGAGTTGGATCTTTTGTATTCATTTTATACTCTCCGCTTCTTGCTCAGTTAAATATCCATATTTAATCATCTTTTTCATAACTTGCTTTCTTCTTTGTTTAGCAAGTTCTAGATTTTTAGTAGGTGCGTATACTGAGGGTGCATTTGGTATTCCTGCAAGTAGTATTGCTTCTGCTTTTGTCATTTCTTTTAGTTCTTTGTTGAAGTATCCGTTTGCATGCTTCTTTTATTGTGTAGTATCCGTCACCATAGTAACTTGTGTTTAAATATAGTTCTAGTATTTCATCTTTTTCATAGTTTTTTTCTATTTCAAATGCCATAAATACTTCTGCTATTTTTCTTGTTATTTCTTTTTCTTGTGTGAAGTATATATTTTTTGATAATTGCTGAGGTATTGTGCTTCCTCCTTCTACAAAGCTCATTGCTTTTATATCATTTATGGCAGCTCTTGTTATTGCAATTATATCAATTCCATTATGTTTATAAAATCTATGGTCTTCTACTGATATTACAGCATCTATATATATTTGTGGTACTTCTTCTATTTTAGTATAATTTTCTTTTTTTCGTATATTTTCTACTTTTTCTGTTAAAGGTATTTCATCTATTGCATTTTTGTACATTTCATATCCATTTTTTATTAAGATTGCTCCTGTAGCTAATGCTATTAATGTTATTATAATTATTATTCTTTTTATTATTTTCATTTTTATCACCTTGACTTTCAGTATTTTTTTATTTATGTATTGCTTTTTTATGTAAATTATGTTATTATTTAGTATAGAACTGTTAACAATTAATCAAAGATGTAAAATACATCTAAGAAAATTAGGAGGGCTATGTTATGGCAAACTATTTATTGCAAAAAGGTGACAAAATTCGGTTAGAGAAAGGTATGAGAGTATATGCTCCAATCCCCAGCAAATTTTTATTTGCTAGTACCCCTTTTTCTACTGGAGTGTACGAATCCGAAGCTATTGAAATTGGCAGAGTTTACCGTAAGCAGGTAGTTACAAAAGAGGAATTACTAAATAAGTCTATGGATGCTATTGCTGGAGTTCTTCATATATCAGCAGAAGAGCTTAACAAGATGTCAAGAAAAGAAATGGAAACTTTTATTGACTCTCTTAACCTAAACTTTGATGAAGAAGAGTTTGATAGCTCGATATATGCTGGCGAATATATGGTAGAATACGTTTCTTTTGGAGGCGGCGGAGTTCAGGGAACACCTAGCGGTTATGAAACATATGCTCATGGGTGGCGCGTTTTTTGCGTAAAGCTTGATAATCCTTCCATTCGGGTGAATTTTTATCAGACAGGTTCCTTTACAGCAACAATTCCGGATATTTGCCCAATTAATCAATAATAACTTTTTTAAAAAAGAAGATGTTGATACTTAGCATCTTCTTTTTTGATATATTAATAATTTTTCTCTTGGCTTCCGATTGGGGACAGTTCCTAATCTAGCCAGATTATTTTTTGTTTTTTAGTTTGAGGTTCTTCTCTATCTTGTTTCCGATTACGAACCGTCCCCAATCTACTGTCTCTACTCTATTTTATTGTTCATAGTTTGTTCTTACTTTCTCTGGCAATTCTTCTAATTGCACTTCTTCCCAATTTCTTACACCTGCTATGTTAAGGAACTCTAATTTTAAGTATGCTCCTTCTCTTAATTGTCTGCTGGTTTTAAATTTTATTTCTCTTGATTTTCCTTGTTCGTTGTAACAAGTTAGTGTGTATTCGTAGTTCATGTCTTCTGTTGCTGGAAGTGTTTGTATTTTTGTGTTATCTATTTTTGTATAGTATTCATATACTTGCTCACATATTACGTAATAGGCAGATATACAGAGTGCTATTAGTATTATTATTCCTATTATAAATGGTATCTTTTCTTTTATGCTATCCATCTTAAATCCCTCCTATTGTGCTATAATATCAATGTTTCCTTTAAAATTATCTAATTTAAGTGTCAAGTAATAGCTAACTCCTCCTACATATATATTATCTTCATACTCTCCAGTATCACTAATTAAAGTAGTTTCGTTATTTCCTAATTTAGCAATTGCATTAATATTTCCACTTTCTTTTTCTATTCTTATTTTTACCTTTATATGATCTCCATTTTGCCTTGAAATAGCAGTTCCACCAAATATTGTTTCTTCACCTGAATAATTATCATAATTTGCTATATATGTTCCAACATATTTATCTACTCCATATTTTCTTTTGCCTTTTAATCTCCAATTACTTGTTAAACCTGCTGTATCAAAACTTTGAATAAATGAATTATAAGTGTTTATCACTTTGTCTTTTGGATTTGCTCCTATTCCTATATTAAAAATTGTAATCCATAATATTATTACTAGAGTTATTATACCTAAAAATATCATTTTAAATATTCCAAGCATATCTTAGTCCTCCTCTTTTATAATAGTTTTACTTCCTAAATATGTAGCTAAGAAGTATGCTCCGTATATTGCTCCCATTACTAGAACCGTGGCTATAATTGATGGCACTAGTTCTTCTTTTTTTGCTATTCCTTCTAACATTGAAAGTACAAATTGTATTCCAAATACCGAGTGAATTATTGCTAGTATTAATGGCATTATAAAGAATATTCCTATTTGACTAAATAGTGCTTTGTTTATCATTTTTTCGTCGCAACCTATTTTTCTTAAAATAGCATATCTTTGTTTATTATCTGCACTTTCAGTTAGTTGTTTTAGTGCTAGTATTGCACTACTTGCTATTAAGAATATTATACCTAGGTATATTGCAATAAATGTTATTATTGTGGCTAAACCTATGCTTGCTTCCATTAATGATATTTTTGTAAATCCATCAATTTTGATTCCTTTATTTGCTATATTATCTATTAAATTAGAATTTGTTCCTGCAAATATTTTTTCTATTTCTTCTTTTTCTTCATCTGTATTTGCATTATAATTTGCTATTAATAAAGCTTGTTCTTTATTGCTTTCTGTTAAAGGGCATGTATCTGGTACTAGTATAATACCTGTATTTGTATGGCTAGTTGACATCATTACAAAACCTGATTTACATTCGTTATATTTTGATTTATATTTTTTTCCTGCAATTTCTAAACTATTTTCTCCTTCTTTTAATACTGTATTTCGTAATTCTTTCATTGAGTCGAAGTCACAAAGCATAATATATTCATCGTCATTTAAAGAATATTTTTCTGTTCCATAAGCTAACGCTATTTTATTATAGTCTGATATTTTTATAATTTGTTCAGCTGTTTCATAAACAAGCATTGGAAATTTTTGTTTTACTTCATCAATTTTATTTCCGAAGAATTTTCCCCAATTTAAATTTTTATCAGTATATATTGTTATTTCTGTTATGTCTTTTAGTACATTTATATCAACGCCATTTTGTTTTAGCGTTTGACTTATAGGTAATCTAGAATCTTCTATTTGCTCTTTTGTATATGTTATTTCTTTACCTCTCCCATTTATATATTTTTCTGGTAAATTTGCTGTTTTATAAAGGTTCAAATCTACTGGGGTCATTTCTATAAGTTCCCTTTGCATTGTGTTTCTTAATGCTAAGCTTGAAGATAATATTGTTATTGTCATAAATAGCATTAAACATATTACGCTCATGCTTATTACTGTTGTGTTAATTTTATTGTTTAATTGTCTTAATACAAACATATTTGTTCCTTTTAAATATGCTTTTTTCATACTTTTAACTATGTGTAATATGAAACCTGATAAAGACCAGAATATCCCTACTGTTCCTACTATTCCCATTAAAATTGGTGGCAACATTTTTTCAGCTGTTGAAATTGAACGTACATCTCCTGTTACTTTCCAGTATGCATAACCTAATATTGTACTTGCCATTAAAAATACTAGTATTGATATAAATGGATTTTTTATTTTTACTCTTTCGTTTTTCTTGTTTGCATTTAATAGGTTTATTAGTTTGTACCTAGATACTGTTATTGTATTGAAAAACATTACTGCAAGGTACATTACTGCGAAGTATATACAAGTTTTTATTGTGCTATCTACTGAAAATACAAATTGGAATTTGCTCATGTCTGCTTCAAACATTTTTGCTACTAATACTGACATAAATTGTGAAGCAAATACTCCTATTCCAATACCTACTGCAAGTGATATTATTCCTACAAAAATTGTTTCCATTAATATTATTTTTGATATTTGCCATTTTCCCATTCCTAGGCTCATGTATATTCCAAATTCTTTTTTCCTTCTATTTATTAAGAAGTTATTTGCATATACAATCAGTAATCCTAGTATTATTGCTACAAATGTTGATACAAAACCTAACATTGTTATCATTAATTTAATAATGCTTCTTTGCGATTCTGATACTTGTAGCATGGCTTGTTGGCTATCTAGTGAGTTAAACATATAAAATATTGCTACACCTAGTACTAATGTTAAAAAGTATATGCTGTAATCTTTTATACTTTTTTTCATATTATTAAAAGATAATTTAAATAACATCGTTTAAATCACCTCCAAGAAGTGTTTGGACTTCTATTATTTTTTCGAAGAATTGTTTTCTTGTGTCATTTCCTTTTATTAGTTCATTAAATACTTTTCCATCTTTTATAAATAGTATTCTATTTGCATAAGAAGCGGTAAAAGCATCGTGTGTAACCATTAAAATTGTTGCTTTTAGTTCATTATTTAAGTATTCAAAATTTTCTAGTAATTGCCTAGCTGATTTTGAATCTAATGCTCCTGTTGGTTCATCTGCTAGCACTAATTTTGGGTTTGTTATTATTGCTCTACTTGAGGCTACCCTTTGTTTTTGACCTCCTGATAATTGATATGGGTATTTTTTTAAAGTATCTTTAATTCCTAGTTTTTCTGCAACATCATTTACCTTTCTATCAATTTGTTTTGGATTTACTTTTTGAATTGTTAATGCTAGTGCAATGTTTTCATATGATGTTAATGTATCTAATAAGTTGAAATCTTGAAAAATGAAGCCTAACTCTTCTCTTCTAAATTTGTTTAGTTTGTTTCCTTTTAGTTTTGTTATATCTTCACCATTAATTATAATATGACCTGCTGTTACTTTATCTATTGTTGAAATACAATTTAATAACGTAGTTTTTCCAGAGCCACTTGCTCCCATTATTCCAACAAACTCCCCCTTTTCTACATTAAAGCTTATATTGTCTATTGCTTTTGTTAAGTTTGATTTGTTTCCATAGTATTTTTCTATGTTTTTTACTTCTAAAATTTTTTCCACTTTAAAAACTCCTTTCGTTTACTTGTTATTATTATAAACGTTTTTTTATATTGTTTCCATCGATTTTTGTTACATTAAGGTTACATTTTTGTAAGGTTTTTAACTTAAAAGAACACCCTTTATAGGTGTTCTTTTAAGTTGCAATCATTTTCTGTGCTTAAAATCCAAAAGGTCACATAAAATACTTTCTGCCGCTTCTCTCATTTTGAATGTAGGTACTGGTCTTGTAATACTTTCAGAATATTTGTTATATGCATATATACCCATACCACATATAGATACTTTCTGAAATGCTGGAGCTGAGACATCTTCAAACTGCTCTACACTTTTATCCCAAATCGTAATGTTTGGGTAGCTGAATTTGTATGCAAAATTTTTATTTTCTTTTGTATATTCTTCGCATATAGACAGATTTTCTACTCTAAGAATTGGCAGTGTTACCTGACCACTCCCTGAGAATAATTGAAACTCTCCATTGCTATTCCGAATCCATACTACACCCCAATCCCTTATTAGTGACCTCATGTCTTCATAATCATATGTTTGCATTACCCGCATAATATATCCTCCTTTTTAATTATAAGCTAGGAGGATTGTACACCCTCCTATAATATTGATTATGTTTGGGTATACTAAAAAATATCCTATATACTAGTATTATACTCAATTGTAAAGCAAAAGTCAAATTATGTAAAACTGATTATATTAAATTATGAATAAATATATATTATTTCTAGTATAATAGTAAATATAAATAGAAATTTTAACATTTTTATTGACAAAGTCAAGTAGCGATGTTACACTATTTATAGTAGATCGTACCTCGGTTAACCTACGGGCCCGAGGTCATTTTTTTACATTCTAGGAGGTAAATATTGGAAAAAACTTTTAAATCTATAGTTGAACAAATACAAATTTTAAAATCAAGAAATATTTCAATAGAAGATTATAATAAAACGTATGGCTTATTAAATAATAATAACTATTATTATTTGATTAATGGATATAAAAACTTATTTTTAAATAATGAAAGTAATACAGAAAATTATATTAATGGTACTAAAATAGAAGAAATACACTCTCTTTATCTTTTTGATAAAAAACAAGAATAAAATTTTCTAAGCTCATTCTTCGCTAAGAAAATCTAATTCTTCCATAACCATCTTCTAAGGAAACTCACCACTATCGTGGATGACTTTCCTAAGAATATGAAAAAATAGACATTGATTAATATCGTACTCAATGTCTATATTTTTTATATTCAATCAAATTAGCTATTACCTTTTACTGTTTAATAATTTCCTTCCTATCTTCTATTAACTTTCCAAATATTTCTGAAAATTCTAGTATTCTATTTTTATATTTTTCTGTTATTTTACAGTTATTAAAATATTCATAGTATTCTTTTATACAATAAAACATATTGTCATCTTCTTCATATTCTTTTTCAAATATTATATTGTCATATTTCGTTATAGTTAATTTTCCATTTTGTATTTTATTTAATTGTTTATCATATATTACAAATTTAGCATTTATTAAAATTCCATCTTCACATATTATGCATATTTGTTTTATTATATTGTTTGTACATAAGTCACTTTCATGTATTATTATCTTTTCATCTTGCTTTAATATTATTTTTCCATATCCGTGTTTTTCTAAGTATAAATTATTATAATATAGGTCATTTTGCTCTTTTAATACTATTTCCTCTTTTTGACTTGTTCCTAACAAATAATTTACTAAATAAATTTGATGTGGTATTTCTACTTCAAAGTTCTGTGTTATTTTATTTGACATACCTCTTCTTAATATACTTTCTTCTATTCTATTTTTAGAAAAGTTAGTGTATATTGACTTTATTTTATAATTATTATCATTTATTATTTTTTTAATTTCATTTGTAATTTTAGAATATAAGTAATTTTGTATCATTATAATATTTAATTCATCATATTTTGAAAAGAATTCGTTTGTTGCTATAAATGGCTTTTCTACTATTATATTATTTATATTTAGTCTAATACATTGCTCTATAACATTATAAAATTCCTCTTTTGGAATGCATATATCTACTATAACATTTTTCACATCTATTTTTTCGTTTATTATTGCTTCTTTTATTGAACAATATGCTTTTTTTGCTTTTATATTAGTGTTGTTAATTTTTCCATTAATATCTACATAATAGATTTTTCCTTTATTACTTAATTTATTATATGCATTTGTATGTAAATAGCCCGCTTTACTTGTTCCTACTATTATTATATCTTTCATTTCTTCCTCTTTTAATTTAAATTTTTACTTTAATATTTTATCATATTTTGCATGCAATGTCTATATTTTATGTTAAACAAATTATAAAAACACAAGCGTGTCAACAGATATTATCGTTGACACGCTTGTAATTTGCGAAGTTATTTGTTGATTGGCTCAATATCCTCAATCTTAGGAAACTTATACCCTGTCTGATAAAAATCAACCTTAACAGAAGGATCATCCACTTTGTGACAGTAGACATGCCATCCATCATCATAAGGTAATCCGGGCTGGATGAAAGGTCTTCCTCCAGTATTAGGAGATGTATCATATACTTTATATTCACCGGCATACACAGAAGTGTCGAATGATTTTTCCTCCATATCAAGATTAAGAGAATCAACAAATGCTGATATTTGCTCTTTGCTCACTGGAATAATCCTCTGGATCTTATCGTAAATCTCTTCTGTTATACTTTCCACATCTTGAGCTTCTCTCTTATAGATTCTACCGATACAAACGGTTATGTGATACTTTGTCAAATCGAAAGGTTTTTCGTTTTCACCACAGAACATCGCAAGAATGTCTGCATTTACTTTCATACCAGATTCCAAGCGGATGATATCTCCTTGCTGAAGAAGGCGCCGTTCCTTTTTTACCTGCTCATTGTTAATCTGTCCACTTACTCCCATCATATCCATTGACATAAGCTCCTCGCTTTCTGAGATGTAGTACATCTCGTGTAAATTGTTATAGTTGCATGTAAAATATTATAGTATATTTTACATAACATGTTAATAGTTTCTATATAAAAACTACCAAGAAAATTTTTCTCAGTAGTTTTTATTTTTTTACTTACTCTTATAAGAATAATTTATAATCATGTTTTAACAATTCCTTGTTCAATAAACTCTTTTAAAATCGCTTTTCTTTCAAGCAATTCTTTTGAAAAGTTTCTACAGTTTAAGCAGTCTTCGTCATAGAAGAATGTTGCTGAGGCAATTGCGGTTGCTCCTGCTAAAAATGCTTGTATCATTGCATCATTTGAAGCCATACAGCCTCCTGTTGCAATTACTGGAATTGAAACAGCATTTTTTACTGTGTTTACAATTAATAGTGTTGCTGGCAACATTGCTACTCCTGTATATCCACCTTTAAAGTTTCCTAACAGTGGCTCTCCTATTTGATATGAAAAACCATTTTTGTAAGTATTTAAGCCTGTGTAATATCCTGTACCAGGGAAAATGTTTGAAACTGTTATTGCATCTGCTCCATTAATCTCTGCTACTTTTGATATGTTTGAAACGTCTGCATTCCAGCCAGTTAGCTTAACTGCTACTATTTTTTCTGTTCCTTTTAATATTTCTGTAACTTTGCTTACAATTTTCCCTACTAAGCTTGCATTTTGTGCCAGAAGTTCTGTTTTTTGCTTTTCGCCTGCCACTTGATGAGGGCAAGATAAGTTAAGTTCTATGCCATCAACTGGTATTTCTTTTAACTTTTTTGCCATTATCTCAAACTCTTGTACTGGATCTTCAAATTTTACAGAAGCAATACTTATTATTACAGATTGCTCAGGGTGCTTTTCCTTAAATTTCTTAATTTCTTCTATGGTATTTTCAAGCCCAGGGTTTCTCATTCCACTTGCTACTAAAAATCCATTATAGAAGTCGCAAATACGTGGCTGTTTATAGCCTTCCCGTGGCTCTATTGTAGTAGTCTTCCATATGATAGAACCTAGTTTTCCATATTTTATTACTTCCTCTGCTTGCTTGCATGTGCTTACTAAATCGCTAGAGCCAACAAAAAACGGATTTTCAAAAACTTTTTTCCCTATTTTGATACTATATTCTTTCATCACTCTAATTCCTTTCCCTCTAAAATGTTTTCACCTTTGCCATGTCCATATCCTTCACTTGCACCACCATGCTCGGTAATTACATTTGCCATTATGTGTGCTGTTTCAAGAAGTGCTTCTATGAATTTGTCAACATCATTATCAAACTCACTTAAGTCATATAAGTCTGTTTGGAAAATCATTTTCTGTAAGTCATCCATTGGAACTATGTCCTTATCTGCTATTTCAGGAAATTTTTGTATTATTTTTCTATATAGCGGTGTTCCTGGTAATACTAATAGCCGATTTACTCGTATTTTGTCTAGTCCCATTTTATTTAGTTTTTTTACAAATTCAATATGATTTTTAAGGCTTTCTTTATTCTCTCCTGGAAGTCCTACAATAAAACTTGCGTCTATGTCTATTCCATTATTTAGTACATTTTTAGTAGCGGTTTCATATACCTGAACATTAGCATGTTTTCCTATGTTTTTTAATATTCTGTCATCTCCTGCTTCATATCCTATAAATACCATTCTGAAATGCAAACTTTTCAGCACTTCTATTACGTCTTGTCTTAATAACTGGTCTGCTCGTGAATATGTTTTGAAAGTTGTTTTTCCATTTGAGAAGCGGTCTGTTTGCAAGTTTAGTTCTTTTGCAAATTCTTTAAGCCATACTACATTTTGAATAAATGAGTCACTTCTGTCCCATACTTCGGTAAGCTCATATTTTTCTGTGTAATGTGCTACTTCTCTTGCGTATTCTTTTGGATCTCTGAACCTCATGCCATCATCATATCGTCCACAAAATACGCATAATGGGTGATTTGCGCAGCCTCTTTGGGAAGTGAATTGTAACATTCTAAAGCCTTTTCCAAATACTTCTTCTTGCAATGCAAAATATGGCTGTAAATCCATCATTTCGTATTCTACTGGATACATTTGCTTTAAGTCAAAGGTTCTTATTGTGTTTACTTTTACTTCTGCCTCTTTTCGATAAGCTAAGTTTGGTACTTCTTCAATGCTTATTAGTCCTTTAACATAGTTAATGTATTGCTGCCACTGCTCTTCACCATCATTTATTCCAACAAAGTCATATGACTTCTGATTGTTTAATATCTGTTTATACATGTTAGAAGCATGGTTTGAGCCACAGCCTATTTTCACATTGCTGTTACAACTTTTAGCAAAGTTTGCTAATTCTACTGATGTGTTGTAATTAGTGAAATCTACACTAAAACCAATAATATCATAGTTTTCTTTTGCAATTTTAGCACAGATTTCTTCAGTACTTTTATGGTGTCCATCACATAAGTGTACTTCTACATCGTCAAAAGAGTTTTTTATATGTGTGCCTAAGCAGAGTAAACTTAAGTGTGGAGTTACTCCTGCATCGCGAATTTTCTCATATTCCTTGCTAACTGGTGGATAACAAATCATTACTTTCATCTTTTTACCTCCTGTTTGAGCATAACTGTTTTACGGTTTCATATTGTTCTTTTCCAAACTTTTCTTTTATATGTTCAAGCCATTGTTCAATTGTTATTTTTAAGTTATCATTTCTTGCCTGCTGGGAATAGTCCTCAATTAAGTCAAAAATTAATTCTTTATTTTGATGAAGTTCAGAATTTAGCCATATCGCTTTTACTACTTCAGTATCTATAACTGTTGGCAATAGGTTATTTTCCTCGGCAAACATGACGGATAGTACTTTTTCATAAGAAATATTTCGCTTTTCGCAAACTTCACCAATAGCTGTCATTCTGTGAAATAGGTTGAAGTCATAATATATTTTTTCATATGCTCCTTCGCCATATTTCTTATTGAAATTTTTCTTTATTTCATCTGTTTTGTCATAGCAGATTCCATCTATTATTTGAGTATTTTTTGTTGCCTGTTCCATCGAGTTTACTAACAGTTTTACTGTTGGCTGTATTAATGCATAAGCACTATGAAATGTTGCTTGTTCATTTTCTGGTAAAAATGCTTGGCCAATATATGCCCTTAAGAATACATAGTCTAAGAACTTAATGTCATGTGGGCTGGTATTATTCCTTATTCTTCTTGCAAGTCTTCCCTCCATTAGCTGTTTTAAGTATAAAGCATCTACATTTCCCCAAACTTCTAATATATTCATGTTGTCATCATTTACACCAGGAATGCCTTCCTCTAAATGGTATATGGCATGAAATAACTCTTGACAGAAATTTGCCTTACTATCGTCTACAAAAACAATATTTGTACCTTTTAATGTACTTCCAAATTGAAACATAGGGTTTACACCTTTGAATTTGCAGAAATATACATCACTTGCATACGACTTCCTTATAAAGGTTTTTAAGTGTTCAAATTCCTTTCGTATTGGCATATTTGAAATATTTACTTTTTGTATTTCAAAGTCTAAATTCCATTTGCCATTTTGCTGATTTCTTTTGTAGTCTTCAAGTACAGACTGGAAAGCTTCGTATTGTTCTTCAGTTGTTGCTTTGTAGCCAAAGAAATCATATAAGTGAAGCCTTTTTGCTGTTTTATTCATTAATTCATATAAGGTTATTTCGTTAGTAGAAATTTTGGTAATTGTTTCTTTAATTTGCCGTTTAAGGTAAAAAGTTTTTATTTCTGAATCATATTCAAAATTTTCACTTACCTCACTTAAATGTGGGTATCGAAATTCTGAAGTGTCACCTGCTATTCTTTGTGAATAGCTACCTTTCCGTTCATATTCACTTTTTTCTTGTTCAAGTAATTGTTTAAAATAGTCCATATTTTTTCCTCCTTTTTTGTGAAACAAATTATTGTTTTGGAGCTTTATAATTAGTTGACAGAATTATATCACTTTCGCTTAGTTATGTCAATTAATATTTTGGCTTTTTAGTTTTTCTTTAATTTTTAGTATATCTGAAAACACTAAGCCCTTATAACCTTTTTCTACTAATTTTAATATTTTGTTAGCTTTTCTTTCTAGTTCTTTCTTTAATTCTTTATTTACATTTACATATCTATTTTGCTTTATGTATGCTTCAATTATATATTCTTCAGTTGTTGGAAACATATTTTGAATTAGGAAGGCTCTTTTTTCACCTTCTACATATCCAAATACAATATTATCTACAATTTTATACTTTTGCATTTTATAATTATAAATTTTACTGTATTTTTCTACCTTACTACTTATTGGTATGAACCATAATATATCACTATTTTTTAAGTCTTTAAAGCAATAGTAGCATGGTCTTTTATTTTCATCCTCTTTATTTTTTAATAATAATTCATCTTTTACTTTCTCAAAAAATTCTTGTTTAATAAAATAAAATTTTCCTTCTTCTACTTTCATATTTTACTCCTTTCTAATAAAATAGAAGTGGCTTTGCCACATAGGCGATTGCTAATCGCCCCTACAATCTCAAATAAAAATAGTATCCTTTTCTAAGATATAAAAAAATAGAGCCAAAACATTTTACTGTTTTAGCCCCTTATTAAATTTGTTCATTAGGCTTTATTTTATTTGCTCCCTAATTAGCAAAACATTATTTGTTCATTAGGCTTTATTTTATTTGCTCCCTAATTAGCAAAACATTATTTGTTAAAATAATATTAACATGTGTAATATTATTTGT
>JAAVYV010000009.1 GCA_022791325.1 Clostridia bacterium | reverse complement strand
TTTACACAGTAAACTCTATATTCTCAGCAAAGTACAGATGTGAGCTTTTTTTATTTATGTAGTTGCTTATCAACCCAGTTCTTATACAGAACTGCTGTCAAGGCAACGTTTAATGTTAAAGATAACATTAAGGATATTATAAAAAATAGTATTACTTTAACCATAAACATCACCACCTTTCTTACGATGTTTCGTAAATTTAGGTGGCAAAACCACATCTGTTTATCATCATTTCCTATGTTAGATATTCTATAATAGTATTTTAATTTTGTCCATACAATTTATAAAATTCTTGCTAAAATGTCACTTCAAAAGAGAAAACACCATTCAAGCTAGTTCTGATTGTTTAATCTTTTTGCATAATTTCTTATTGATAAATATTTCAATTATACTTAATCCCAACAATATAAATTCTATTACTATTAACTCATATTTCATTAAAATTAATGTGAAAACTGCACTTAATATTAGTGTTCCTAATCTTCTATATACTTCTATATTTATTATAATTTTCTGTTGTTCTTCTTTATTAGTAATGTTTAATGCTACATCTTCAATATATATTTGGAACGAATCTCTTATTGCTAATATTAAGAAGAATCCAAGTGACATTACTATTACTTTATATATAAATGGTACATTTATATAGTGTCCTATTATTAGTAATAAAAATGCTAAGCATAAACAAATTGTTAGAGCTATACTCATTTTATCTTTTATTTTTAAATAAATTTTACCCCAAATTATATTTCCAATAAGTCTTGCAATTCTTGAAATAAACACTATTGTTGTTATATAGTATGTTACCATTTCAATAGATAGACATTTTTGAAAGTCATACTGCATAAATAATTTACTATTGTTTTGTCCCATTTTTATAATAGAATAAAATACTGCATTTGATATTATTACTAAAAATATAGTTGATGTTATTTTCATTTTCTTGTTATCTGATTTAATTTCTTTTTGTTCTTCATTTTTAGCTTCATAATACATAAATGCTATTCCAAGCAATAAGATATATACAATAATAGATAAATACATTGGCAAATATTGATTTATATTAAATAATTTTCCAGCTACTAATGCTGTAAGCAATGTTATAATTGAATACATTATTTTTGATTTATTTCTTATTTTATAATAATCATCTTTTCTATTTACAGCATTTAAGTTGCTTTTTAATATAATTTCATCCATATTTAAAAACATAAAGGCTATTTCATTAATAGTTTTATACAATAGCATTAAAATAAATGATTTTCCAAATGTCAATATAAATGCTGCTATCAACAATAAGATTGTTCCTAATCTTAAAGAATTAACATTACCTATCTTTTTTACAGTAGATAATATTACTTTTTGTGATAATATGCATACAATCAAAGCTACCATTGTCATTGCTGTTATTTGACTTGCATTTAGACCTTTTACTAATGTCAAAAACAATGTATCTATTGGTACAAAAAATATCAGATCTCCTGTAAATGATGCAAATATAGGGTATATTTTTATACTTTTTTCTATTTTCTTTATATTTTGTTCCATTTTAAACTATTCTCTTTCTTTATTACTTACTTATATAGATGAATATTATCATAAATATATTGTTTTATCAATGAATATAAAAGATTTTTATAAAATTACTTGAAAGTTTATAAATTTTATGTTAAAGTTAAAATAATGAATTGATTGATATTTGTATCAATCGTTAAAGGTGTGAAAAAAGTTGTAGATATCTACGTTGTTCGCACCACAGACAATTTTCGTCGAACTTTTTGAAAGTCTTGATATAACTTAATTTTAAGACTACAAAAAATTAGATGAACACAAAAATCTTATTCCAACTCTTATGAGTTGGACTTTTTTTGACTAGAACTATTGAAAAAAGGAGGTTTTTGTGATATTATGTTACATATTATAAAAAACAAATCAATATGAGTGATGAATTACACTCTAAAATTAAGTGGGCGTGTCGTATAAACTCCATTAAACAGCAACCTGAAATCATTAACGGGTGTTTAAGAATAATTGAACATACGAATTTAGCGTATGTAGAGCCCAATAGAGTAATCATAAATAACAAATTATTGTTATTCTTTAATGAACATGATTACTTCTACGTAACAGACTTAAGGACAAAGTATCCAATGTCCAAGTTACAAGAATACATATCATAGGAGAAAACGGCAAAACATTTTAGAGTTTTAAAAAATTATACTATATTGGTTTATTTGTGTTTTTTAAGAGAATTATAGATATAGTTAATAAAAATAGAAGGGAAAATAAAAATGTCTTTTTCGTCAGAAGTAAAGCAAAATTTAAGTAAAATGACTAACTTAGCTAATAAAGAGAGTGTAAAATATGAATTAATAGGTTATTTAATTAGTAATAATACAACATATAAAAATGGAAAAATAATGTATAAAACAGAAAACGAATACAATATAAATAGATTTAGTAAGCTACTTTCAAATATAAATATAATAAACCAAGAAATACAAATAAAAGGAAATAATTATATAATAACTACTTCAAAAATAGAAAAAATAAATGAAATAAACTATAATAATGAAGACATCGAATATATAGAAAATATTCAAAAAGAAGAACTACAAAAATGTATAATAAGAGGAGTATTTTTAGGTTCAGGTAGTGTAAGTAATCCGGAAAGTAAGTATCATTTAGAAATGATACTTAGTACTAAATTTAATGCGGAGAAAATAATACAAATATTATCTAATCATACAATAGGAGCAAAAATATTAGAAAGAAAGAATGGATATGGAATATATATAAAAGATGGAGAAGAAATATCAAAGCTATTAGCATTAATAGGTGCTAATAGTAGTGTATTAAAATTTGAGCAAATACGAGTATTAAGAGATATGAAAAACAACATAAATAGGAAAGTGAACTGTGAGACAGCAAATCTAAACAAAACAGTAAATGCAGCAGTAAAGCAAATAGAAGCAATAAAAAAATTACAAAAAACAGGAGAGTTTGATAAACTTTCAGAAAGCCTAAAAGAAATAGCAAAAATAAGAATAGAAAACCCACATGCAAGTTTAGTAGAATTAGGTCAAATGTTAAAAAATCCGATAGGTAAGTCAGGGGTAAACCATAGATTAAATAAAATAATAGAAATAGTTAAAAATATTTGTTAATAAGTATAGAGAGTCTGTTTAACAAGTAAGCAAAGTTATAGAATATAATAATTCTAGTTAGAAAACAATAATTCAACAAAATACAGTTTTCATAATTAAGGTAGAAACAATGAAAGGTATAATTACGATAGAAAAAGAGGATTTAAAATAACAATCCTCTAATTATTTATATTGATTTTTGCTATCTATCTTATAAAATACATTTGAAATTAAGAATGATATAAGAAAACTCTCTAAATAAGGTAGAATTATTAATCCAAACATATTAAACTTAAAATTTGATAATATATTTAATATTAAGCAAATTAAAAGTATAATAATTACATATGGCAATTTAATTTTTGAAAATAAATATTTAAACTTACCTAAAATAAAAACAAAAATTGGAATAAGTATAGCTGGTAAAATACCAATCATACTTAAAAGACTAAAGTTAAAGAAAGCGCCTTCTTTAATATATATATTAATAGCCTCTCTACCATAAATTCTATTGTTAGGGTTATTGGTCAAAAGAGTTGTACTTATACCATTGTTATAAACACGAAATATATCTAGTATAAATGATAAAATATAGCCTATTAGTAAGATTATACTTATTGTTAATAATACCTTTAATAACATTTATATTACTTTATTGTTCATTATAATAAGACCTCCTTTAAAATATTACTTATATTATATATTAATTATGAACTTTAAGCAATAGTAATTAATATTATTAGAAATTTTAAATCAGTATTATATGTTATATAATTGAAATATCAATAATTGACTTACTATAATCAACATGGTATAGTTGATATAAATAAAAATTATTAGAAGGAAGAAGAAATGAAAGATCTAGGAATATACATACACATACCTTTTTGTAAAAGCAAATGCAGTTATTGTGATTTTACATCTTTTGCAAATAAGGAAAAAATTATAGAGAAATATATAGAATGTTTAAAAAAAGAAATAAAGAAGAATAAAGAAGATAATTGCATTATAGATACAATTTATATAGGGGGAGGAACCCCTTCCTTTATAGATAGTAAATATATAAAAGCAATAATAGAAACAGTAAAAACTAAATTTAAAATAAAAGAAGAACTGGAAATAACAATAGAAGTAAACCCAGGAACAGTAAATGAAGAAAAACTAAAAGATTATAAAGAAACTGGAATAAACAGAATAAGTATAGGACTTCAAAGCACAAATAACAAAATTTTAAAACAAATAGGAAGAATACATACATATGAAGAATTTTTAAACACATATAATTTAGCAAGAAAAGTAGGATTTAAAAATATAAATGTAGACTTAATGCTAGCACTTCCAAATCAAACATTAGAAGAACTGAAAGAAAGCGTAGAAAAAGTAATAGAATTAAAACCAGAACATATTTCAATATATTCTTTAATTTTAGAAGGAGGAACAAAGATGGAAGAACTTGTAAACAACAAAAAATTACAACTACCTTCTGATGAATTAGAAAGAAAAATGTATTGGGATACAAAAAATAAACTAGAACAAAATGGATATATACATTATGAAATATCTAACTTTTCAAAAAAAGGTTTTGAAGCAAAACATAATACAAATTGTTGGAATCAAAAAGAATATTTGGGGTTTGGACTAGCAGCACACTCATATATAAATAACGAACGCTTTTGTAATACAAGTAATATAGAAGAATATATAAAAAATATAGAAAACAATAATATAAAAAGTAATACACAAATATGTGAAATACAAAATGAAGAAGAAAAGAAAAAGGAATATATGCTATTAGGTTTAAGAAAAATAGAAGGAGTAAATATTGGCGAATTTAAAAACAAATTTGTAGATAATCCAATTTATTTATATAGAAAAGAATTAGAAAGATTAGTAAATGAAGATTTGATAGAAATAGATTTAGATAATATAAAATTAACTAATAAAGGCTTAGACTTAGCAAATTTAGTGTGGGAGGAGTTTATATAAAACGTATAATGTAGAAAGATTTAATGCTTTCTACATTAGTTTTTATAAATTACAAAAAAATTAGCACTTAGTATTGACAAGTGCTAATTTTGGGTATAATATATATGCAGTTAGCAATTAAAGGGATAAAGTGCTAATTAACAAACAATATAGATAGGCAAATGAAAACTATGGAATTGTAGGTGATAAAATGTTAAATGACCGCAAAAAGAAAATACTTCAAGCAGTAATAGATGAATATATAAATTCAGCAGAGCCAGTAAGTTCTGGAGCCTTAGTTGAAAAATATGGTTTAAACTATAGCAGTGCAACTGTAAGAAACGAACTAGCAGAATTAGAAAAAAGTGGTTACTTAGATAAAACACATACGTCATCAGGAAGAATACCATCAGAAAAAGGATATAGATTCTATGTAGATGAACTAATAAATGAAGAGGATATATCATTAGAAGAAATAAAATATATTCAATCAAAACTAGATGAAAAAGTAAATGAAATAGAAGACTTAACCAAAATTGCAACATCAACATTATCAGAAATAACACACTACACAACAGTTGCAATAGGACCCAAAACGACAATGCAAATAATAGAAGAAATAAAATTTGTACTATTAGGTAGCAGAATGCTTATGGTAGTAATAGTTACAGATACAGGCTTAGTAAAAGAAACAATAATAAAATATGACGAAGATATAACAAATGCACAAGTAGAAACTCTAAACAATCTATTTAATACAAAGCTAAAAGGAAAGGCACTTTCTAAAATAGATAAACCAATGGAAGAATATATTTTAGCAGAAATAAGTTATAGTATAGAAGTAATAAAGCCAATAATAGAACAAATAAACAAAATAATAGAACAAGAAGAAAAAATATATTTAGAAGGAACAAAAAAATCTTTTGACTTACCAGAATTTAAAAGCATGGAAGTAGCAAAGAACTTTATAAATTTACTAGACACTAAAGAACTAATGTTAGACATGCTAAACTCAGGAGTAGCAAAAGACATAAACGTATACATCGGCGACGAAAACGAAAATGAAAACCTAAAAGACTTCAGTATAGTAACCTTTAAACACACAGTAGGAGACAAAGACTTAGGAACGATAGGTATAATAGGACCAAAAAGAATGGATTATTCAAAAGTAATATCTGTAATGAAGTATATTAGTAATAAATTAAATAGAAATGAAAAAGATGAACAATAATAAATAGATGTAGGGGCGATTAGCAATCGCCCGTGCTACAAAGAAATTGCTTAAAGGATATTCTAATAATAGAAGATAATTATAAGAACATAATTTTAAAGAAAATTCTTCGAAGAGTGGGCGATTACTAATCGCCCCTACAATAGAAATAAAGAAATATATATTAATAAGATAGGAGGACAAAAAATGTCAGAAGAAAACAAAAATGAAGAAAAAATACAAGAAGTAGAGAAAACCGAAGAAAAAGACGAAACAATAAAACTAAAAGATACAATACTACTTCAAAAACAGCAATTAGAAGACCAAGAAGATAGACTAAAAAGGTTAATGGCAGAATTCGACAACTTCAAAAAAAGAAGTTCAAAAGAAAGAGAAGGACTATATAACAGTCTAATATCAGACATAATCACATCATTACTACCAGTAATAGACAACCTAGAAAAAGCAGTAAGCGTAAAAACAGAAGATGAAGCCTACAAACAAGGAGTAGAACTAGTACTAAAACAATTTAAAGATGTGTTAACAGCAAATGGAGTACAAGAAATAGAAGCCATAGGCATGCCATTCGACCCCGAAGTACACGAAGCCGTAGGAATGGTAACCGACGAAACACTAGGCGAAAAAATAATAAAAGAAGAATACCGAAAAGGCTACAAAATAGGAAACAAAGTAATACGTCACTCAATGGTAGTAGTAGCAAATTAGCAAGACAGTAGCATTGGGGACGGTTCGTAATCGGAAACAAGATAGATAAGAACCACAAGTAAAAAACAAAAATAATCTGGCTAGATTAGGAACTGTCCCCAACGCGGAAACCCAAAGCAATAAGCAAAAAACCAAAAACAGTTATTAATTTAAAAAAATATAAATAAAAAATAACGAACCAAGGTCCGTCCCCACCGTTCCGAATTCGGAACGAAAAGGTCCGTCCCTACCGTTCGAAAAAGAAAGGAAGTAAATTAAAATGTCAAAAATTATAGGAATCGATTTAGGAACAACAAATAGTTGTGTAGCAGTTATGGAAGGTGGAGAACCAGTAGTAATTCCAAACGCAGAAGGAAACAGAACTACACCATCAGTAGTTGCATTCTCAAACAATGGAGAAAGATTAGTAGGTCAAATAGCAAAACGTCAAGCAGTAACAAACCCAGACCACACAATAATATCAATAAAAAGAAAAATGGGAACAAATGAAAAAGTTAATATAGATGGAGATTCATTCTCACCACAAGAAATATCAGCAATGACACTTCAAAAATTAAAAACAGATGCTGAAAATTATTTAGGACAAAAGGTAACACAAGCTGTTATAACAGTACCAGCATATTTCTCAGATAGCCAAAGACAAGCTACAAAAGATGCAGGTAAAATAGCAGGTCTAGAAGTATTAAGAATTATAAATGAACCAACAGCAGCAGCATTAGCTTTTGGTATGGACAAAGAAGACCAAGACCAAAAAATAATGATATATGATTTAGGTGGAGGAACATTTGACGTATCAATATTAGATATTGGTGATGGGGTATTTGAAGTTTTAGCAACAAACGGAAATACACACCTAGGAGGAGATGACTTCGATCAAAGAATTATAGACTACCTAGTATCAGAATTCAAAAAATCAAATGGAATAGATTTAAGCACAGACAAAATGGCAATGCAACGTTTAAAAGAAGCAGCAGAAAAAGCAAAAATAGAATTATCAGGAATGCAACAAACACAAATAAACTTACCATTCATTACAGCTGACGCTACTGGACCAAAACATTTAGATATAACATTATCAAGAGCAAAATTTGAAGAATTAATTTCAGATTTAGTAGATGCAACAAGAATACCAGTAGAACAAGCTATGAAGGATGCTGGTGTAACAGCAAATGATATTCACAAAATATTATTAGTTGGTGGATCAACACGTGTACCATGTGTACAAGAAATGGTTAAAAAGATAACAGGAAAAGAGCCAGATAGAGGAATAAACCCAGACGAATGTGTTGCAATAGGTGCAGCAATTCAAGGTGGTGTATTATCAGGAGATGTAAAAGACTTAGTATTATTAGACGTAACACCATTATCATTAGGTATAGAAACATATGGTGGAGTATTCACAAAACTAATAGAAAGAAACACAACAATACCAACTAAAAAATCACAAATATTCTCAACAGCAACAGATGGTCAAACATCAGTTGAAGTACACGTACTTCAAGGAGAACGTGAAATGGCTGCATACAACAAAACATTAGGAAGATTCCAATTAACAGGAATACCAGCAGCACCACGTGGAGTACCACAAATAGAAGTAACATTTGATATAGACGCAAATGGAATAGTACACGTATCTGCAAAAGATATGGCAACAGGAAATGAACAAAATGTATCAATAACAGCATCAACAAACTTAAGCAGTGAAGATATAGACAAAGCAGTAAAAGATGCAGAAGCACACGCAGAAGAAGATAAGAAAAAGAAAGACGAAATAGAAGTAAGAAACAATGCAGAAAGCTTAGTATATAACTCAGAAAAAACACTAGGAGAATTAGGAGATAAAATAAGTGGAGAAGAAAAAGCAAAAGCAGAAGAAGAAATAGCAAATGTTAAAAAAGCACTAGAAGGAACAGATGTAGAAGCAATAAAACAAGCAACAGAAAAATTAACAACAGTATTCTACTCAATATCAGAAAAACTATACAGCCAAGCACAAGGAGCCACAGGTGGTGCTGGAGCAAACGCAGGAGCAGAAGGACCAAAAACAGACGAAAACGGAAACGTATATGATGCAGATTACAAAGTAGAAAATGATGACAATAAATAAAATTAGAAGTTGGAGGTTGGAAGTTGGAAAATAGGGTAAATAGTTCGAAGAAATTACTCGAAAGCCAACCTCTAACTTCCAACTTACAACATCAATTAAGGAGCAAAAAATGTCACAAATAGATTTAAGCATATCAGATATGCAAGAATTGCAACGAGAATTACAAAAATCATTTGAAGATAAATGGGGCAAACAAAAACCAGAAGACGCCAAATCACATCTATTATATATGATAGAAGAAATGGGAGAATGTATATCTATTATAAAGAAAAAAGGAATAAATGCAATTATGGAAGATGAAAACATAAGAGCAAGATTTGTAGAAGAAATAACAGATGTACAAAACTACTATATAGAAGTATTAAACTGTTTAAAAATAACGCCAGAAGAATTCTCAAATGCATACATAGAAAAACATGAGTATAATATGAAAAGAAATTATGAAAAAGATAACAAACAAAAATATAATAATAAAACATTTTAAAAGATAAAAGATGCAAATAAAAAAGATGTAGGGGCGATTATCAATCGCCCATGCTTCAACGCCTTGCTTAAATAGATCATTCGATTTAATGGTAATTTCTTCGAAGCACAGGCGATTACTAATCGTCCCTACAAATTAATTTATAATAGGAGATAAAAAAATGTCAACCAAAAGAGACTATTACGAAGTATTAGGAGTAAGCAAAACAGCCACAGATGAAGAATTAAAAAAAGCATATCGAAAACTTGCAAAAAAATATCATCCAGATGCAAACCCTGATAATCCAAAAGAAGCGGAAACAAAATTTAAAGAAGTAAACGAAGCATATGAAAACTTATCAGACCCTCAAAAAAGAAGAATGTATGACCAATTTGGACATGATGGACCACAAGGTTTCGGAGGAGGAGGGCCATTTGGAGGCCAAGGTGGATATTATTCATATTCAACATCAGGTTTTGATGGTTTTTCAGACTTTGGAGATTTAGGAGATATATTCTCATCATTTTTTGGAGGAGGATTTAGTTCTAGAAGTTCGAGAGGGGCAAACCAAGGTCCAATAAAAGGTGCAGACTTACGAGCAAGTATAGATATAAGTTTTGAAGAGGCGTATTTAGGAATAGAAAAAGAAATAGTTATTTCAAGGAATGAAGAATGTAGCACTTGTCACGGAAATGGTGCAAAACCAGGAAGCAGTATAGAAACATGTAGTGTATGTCATGGAAGTGGAACAGTAAAACAAATACAAACAACAATACTTCGGACAAATGCAAACAACAAAAACATGCTCAAACTGTCATGGAACAGGAAAAGTAATAAAAGAGCCTTGCGAAAGTTGCAAACGGTAAAGGAACAGTTCGCAAACAAGCAAAAATAAAAATAAAAATTCCAGCAGGTATAGATAATGACCAAACCATAGTATTAAGAAATGAGGGAGAGCCAGGGCAAAGAGGTGGAGCAAAAGGGGACTTATACATCACAATAAGAATACGTAAACACAGTATATACACAAGAAAAGGTGATAGAGTATATTGTGATATACCAATAACATACACACAAGCAACCTTAGGAGCCGAACTTGAAATACCAATGGTAGACGGAAAAAAAGAAAAATATAAAATCCCAGAAGGAACACAAAACCGGAACAAGCTTTACAATAAGGAATAAAGGTTTCAAAGCAGTAAACGGAAGTTACCAAGGAGACTTTGTATTTACAGTACAAGTACAAATTCCAAAACGTTTAACAAAAGAGCAAAGAGATTTATTAGTTGAGCTAGCAAAAACAATGAATGAACAACCACCAGTTAAGAAAAAGGGAATATTTGGATAAAAAAGGGAATGTAAAAAAGGAAAGATTTGGGCGTTCAAAACTTTCCTTTTTTTACATTTCCTTTTTTGTAATTCAAATAAAATAAAAATTATACTCTAGTTGCTATATTTATTATACAATATTCTACAAAATATGCAAGTAAAAAATAAAATTATTTAATATATATTTTTGTTCTTTTATTTTCTGAGTAAGACTGGAAAGATATGGAATGAATAGGAGAATTTTATACATTTCTATTGTTTGATAAATAAAACTATGGTATACTTGCAAGTAATATAGAACATATAAATATTTATATAAAAAAATAAAGAAAGGAGATTCATATAATTTAAAATGTTCATTATTATATGAGTAAAAGATATGAGATTAGATAAATTTTTAAAAGTTTCAAGAGTAATAAAAAGAAGAACTGTTGCAAATGAAGCAGCAGACGGTGGCAGGGTAGCAGTAAATGGAAAAACAGTAAAACCAAGCTATGAAGTAAAAGTAGGAGATATTGTAGAAATAAAATTTGGAGATAAAATATCTAAATTTGAAATTATAAAAATACCACAAGTAGCAGGGAAAGATATAGGCGAATTAATAAAGTTATTATAAGAAGTCAAATAAGAGATACTGAAAACTAGTATTCAGAAAAAATAAAAAATAGAGTAAATTTTACTATTAAATTTGTAAAATTTACTCTATTTTTTCGCATTATATATATTTATATTTTTTATGTCAAAAAAAGAAGAGATATATCAGGCAATATGTAAGGCAACGAGGGGACTAGCTGGTATACGCATTCAAGCAATATATTAAGAAATGGTATCACACAAAAAGGATTGGAAAATTTCAATTCTTTTTGTGTTTTATGTTGTTTAGAAATATAAATTATGATATACTTTTTTTGCAATGCAAAAGATATAAAATACAGAAAAATAAGAGAACTGTTTTCAGATTTTCAATCTTGGAATGAAGGAGAACGTTCAGAAGGAGAAAAAGGATGTCAAATTTTGTACATTTACACATACATAGTGAGTTTAGCTTACTAGATGGAGCAAATAGAATAAAAGATATACCAGTTATAGCAAAAGAATTGGGAATGAATGCAATAGCAATTACAGACCATGGAAACATGTTTGGAGTTATAGATTTTTACAAAGCCTGCAAGGCAAACGATATAAAGCCAATTATAGGGTGTGAAGTATATGTAGCACCACGCACAAGGCACGATAAAGACCCTAATTTAGATAGTAAATACAACCATTTAATATTGCTAGCAAAAAACAAACAAGGTTATCAAAACTTATCAAAATTAGTTTCTTTAGGATACACAGAAGGTTTTTACTATAAACCACGTATAGATAAAGAAATACTAGAAAAATATCATGAAGGGTTAGTATGCTGTAGTGCATGTTTAGCAGGAGAAGTAAACCAAGCAATACTAAATAATGATATGAATGAGGCAAAAAAAGTAGCGCTATGGTTTAAAGAACTATTTGGAGAAGACTATTACCTAGAAATTCAAAATAATGGAGTAAAAGAGCAAGTATTAGTAAATCAAAAATTAATAGAACTATCAAAAGAATTAGATATTCCACTAGTAGCAACAAATGATGCACATTACTCAAGAAGAGAAGATGCCTATAATCATGAAGTACTACTATGTATTCAAACAGGAAAGAAAATGTCAGATGAAGATAGAATGCGTTTTGAAACAGATGAACTATATATAAAATCACCACAAGAAATGAGTGACTACTTTTCAAATGTGCCACAAGCAATAGAAAACACAGTAAAAATAGCAGAAAAGTGTAACGTAGAATTTGAATTTGGACATACAATTCTTCCAAATTATGATGTACCAGAAGAGTTCGAAACGCATTATGATTATATAGAATATCTTACAAAAAAAGGTTTGATAGAGAGATATGGGGAAAAGGGCACAGTGGTGTCATGCCTAACAGGTATTCCCTCAAACGGTGCCCCTACAAATGAGAATGACCCCAATATTTCCAATGAATTAAATAAAGAAATAACTAATGTAGGGGTCGCCGCCTTCGGCGACCCGAATAGCGCCAAACTAGAAGAAGCCTACAACTCTCTACCAGAAGAAATAAGAACAAGAGCCGAATACGAACTAGGTGTAATCAAAAAAATGGGCTATGTAGACTACTTCCTAATAGTATGGGACTATATAAACTTTGCCAAAACCCACGATATACCAGTAGGACCAGGCCGTGGTTCAGGAGCAGGTTCAATAGTAGCATATGCTATAGGAATAACAGATATAGATCCAATAAAATATAACCTACTATTCGAACGTTTCCTAAACCCAGAAAGAATAAGTATGCCCGACTTTGACGTAGATTTCTGCTACGAAAAAAGAGATAAAGTAATAGAATACGTATGTCAAAAATATGGCTATGACCACGTATCACAAATAATAACCTTCGGAACAATGTCAGCAAGAATGGTAATACGTGATGTAGCAAGAGTATTAGATGTTCCATATGCAGAAGCAGACAAACTTGCAAAAATGATACCAAATGAAATACATATAACAATAAAAAAAGCAATGGAGCAAAATAGAGAACTAAGAGATTTATACGAATCAGACGTAGAAATAAAAAAACTACTAGATATAGCAATGGCGCTAGAAGGAATGCCACGTCAGGCATCAACTCATGCATGTGGAATAGTAATAACAAAAGACCCAGTAGATACATATGTACCACTATATGTAAGAGAAGGAAACATATCTACACAATTTATAATGACAACCCTAGAAGAACTAGGTTTATTGAAAATGGACTTTTTAGGACTTCGTACATTAACAGTTATAAAAGACACAATAGACTTAGTAAAAAAAGATAAAAACATAGATGTAGAATTTGATAAAGACATGAATGACCCAAAAGTATACAAACTATGGCAAGAAGGAAATTCAGTTGGAATATTCCAATTTGAATCACAAGGAATGACAAACTTCATGAAAGAGCTAAAACCAGATAGCTTAGAAGACATCATAGCTGGAGTTTCACTATACCGCCCAGGTCCAATGGACCAAATACCAAGGTACATAGCAAATAAAAAAGACCCTGAGCATGCAGTATACACACACGAAAGCCTAAAACCGATATTAGAAGTAACATATGGTTGTATGGTATACCAAGAACAAGTTATGCAAATAGTTAGAGACTTAGCAGGCTACTCACTAGGAAGAGCCGACTTAGTACGTCGTGCAATGGGAAAGAAAAAGCTAGACGTAATGGCAAAAGAAAGAGAAATATTTATACATGGACAAGTAGATGAACAAGGAAATGTAATAGTTCCAGGCTGTGTACGAAATGGAATAGACGGAAAAAGCGCAGATAAAATATTTGATGAAATGGCAGAATTTGCAAAATATGCCTTCAACAAATCACACGCAGCAGCATATGCAGTAGTATCATATCAAACAGCATACCTAAAAGCATACTATCCAGAAGAATTCATGGCAGCAACACTAAATAGCTTTTTAGGAAATTTAGACAAAGTACCATATTATATAGAAGAATGTAAAAGGTTAAACATAGAAATATTAAAACCAGACATAAATGAAAGTGAAACAAGGTTTACAGTAGATAAAAGTGGTAAAATACGTTTTGGAATGGGAAGTATAAAAAACGTAGGAACAGCAGCAGTAGATAGCATAGTAGAAGAAAGAAGAAAAAACGGAAAATATAAAAGTTTCACAGAATTTTGTGAAAGAATACAAGGAGAAGCGGTAAATAAAAAGTGCATAGAAAGCTTAATAAAAGCAGGAGCATTTGATGAATTCGAACAAACCAGAAGCACACTAATGGCATCATTTGAAGAAATACTAGACTCAATATCAGACTCATCAAAAAAGAATTTCAAAGGACAAGTATCAATGTTTGATTTAGCAAGTGGAAGTAATGAAGAAGAAAACGACCTAGAAAAATTAAAATACACCTACCACACACTAAAAGAATACTCAGACAAAGAACTACTATCAATGGAAAAAGAAATGTTAGGACTATATATATCAGGACATCCGCTAGAAGAACTAAAAGAACAAATAGAAATGAGTTCAAACATAAGCACACTAAAAATAAGAGAAGCACTAGAAGAACAAGAACAAACAGGGACATTCCCATTAAAAGATGGACAAAGCGTAAAATTTGCAGGAATAATAAATAGTATTAAAAAGAAATACACAAAAAACAATAAAATAATGGCATTTGTAAATATAGAAGATTTATATGGTAACATAGAAACAATAGTATTCGAAAACGCTTACCAACAAGCAGGAACAGCTCTAATGGAAGAAAGCATAGTATTAGTAGAAGGACGTTTAAGCATACGCGAAGAAGAACAAAATGTAACAATAATAGCAAACAAAATAGTCCCACTAAGTGACGCATCGGGGACGTTTTCCAATGCGTCATCTGACCCTTTTGCGTCAAATAACCAAAACACAAAAAGAAAACAACTAACTATAAATATAACAAATTTAACAGAAGAACAAAAAGATAAACTAAGAGGTGCACTTAAATTTTTCACAGGAGACAGAAACAATACACCAGTACAAATAATAAATGGAGAAAACAAAATGCCAGCAGGAGGAATATTTGTAAATGGCAATACTTTAGAAGAAATAGAAGAAATTGTAGGAAAAGCAAATGTCTCAATTGGGGACTGTTTCTAATTGAGACAAATGGGACAATTTGGGACAATGCTTTCAAAAATGAAAAGAAAAACGAGGTAAAAAATGAAAATATTAATTGCAGGTTTTGAAGGAAATGATAATTCAGCAAAAATACTATTAGACAATATAAAAGAAAAAAATAATAAAGATATTTTATACTTAGAAAATGATTTTAAAGTAAGTAGCAATCAAATCGAGGAAAAGTTAAAAGAAAATTATGACTATGTTCTAATTTTTGGTCAAAAGCCCGATACTAAAAATATTTATTTAGAAAATAATGCAAAACTAAATGAAATAGAATTAGAAACAGATTATTATTATGGAGTATTGAAAGAAAAATTGGAAGATAATAATTATAAAGTAATGAGCTCATGTGATGCTGGAAACTACTTATGCAATAATGTATTTTATAGGGCGTTAGACTTTAAGCAAAACAATAACTTAAAAACTAAAATTGCTTTTATACATATTCCTACTATTTATAATATTGAAAATATAGAAGAATTATCAATTATAATATTAAGTTACATTAAAACTTTGTTATAAATAAAAAAATAAGTTATAAAACATTTTACAAAAAAAGATAAAATAAGATAGAAAATGTAAATAATTATAGAAAAAAGGAAAAATAAATGGAACAATTAACAGTAAAAAAACAAATAAAAAGGTCATTGCCAATAGCATTTGAAAGCCTAATTAATATATTAATGACATTAGTAGATACATTAGTTATTGCAACTTTAGGAGTAGAGAGCCATTATTACTTACAATAGGTTTACAGTCTTGCATAGCATTGATAGCATATGAGAAAAACTTTTCATTTTTAGCACATATGAATGTTTACAAAGGAAATTGTAAAAAGGATTTTGAATTAGATGAAAAAGATGAAATAGTAAGATGTATAAAAATAGATAATTTATATGAAGAAATAATGAAAAATAAAGAAAACATTACAGATACTATAAATATAGGAATAGTACTAGGAGTAACACCAGTAGGAAAAGAACACAAAAGTAGACAAGTAATAGAAAAAGATTTACAAGAAATGTTTAATAAGTTAAGAGCAAATAAAATATCAGCAAGAAGATTACCAAATATAAATAGTTGTTCTTTAATATTAGATTCAAGAACAGGTACAATTATACACGATGGAGTAGAAAATGAAAATAGAATTACAAATATAGCACAAAATATAGAATATGAAAATAAAGAAGATAACATAAGGTAAAAGATTAACAAAGTTAGCATAAACTTTTCGTAGGGATTGCAAAAAAAGAAAAAATATTGAAATATATAGGCTTTCAATATGATTTTGATATAAAAAATTAAATAAAAAATTTGAATAAGAGATACCAATTTGATAAAATATTATTATCTAC
>JAAVYV010000008.1 GCA_022791325.1 Clostridia bacterium | reverse complement strand
CGTTGTAGGGGTCGCCGCCTTCGGCGACCCGAGAAATAGCAGAAAATAAGAAAAAGCTGAAATACAACAATTAAAAGTATAAAACTAAAATTTAATGTAGGGGCGATTAGCAATCGCCAGCGTGGCGAAGCCACTTTTGTTCTTTCATATTAAAGATTCAAATTAAAAATAGGAAAGTAACTAATAAATGTATACGTATAAACCAAAGCAAATATTCCATGTAATATTTTTCCTATAATATATGGCTTTATAGAAATGTCAGTTTTAGAAATTATACTAAATACTTGAAGTAATATTGAAATACCTCCGAAACCTAATAGAATAGCGCATAAAATAATATTAGTTGAGATTTCTTTACAAGTAATAGTACTTATTTTTTGTAGACCATTTGTAAGCTCTATCATTCCAGATACAAAACCACTAATAAAGTTATGATTAATTCCAAATATACTAAAAATAGGTTCAAGGGCTGAAGATATAATACTAATAAAATTACTATTTTCAAGTATAGAAAGAATAACACTAAAGAGAACTACAAAGCCACCAATCATTAATATTGTACTAGTAGCGGAAGAAATGGCTTTACTTAAAACTTCTCCTAAATTAGAAAATGATACATTAGTAGTTGTATTGTTTACAAAACTGTTAGAGGGAAATTTATTATAAGAAGTTTTATTAAATTTCCAAAATCTAAATAATATTCCAACAGTTAAACATGCTAAAAAATGTGTAATAAAAAGGAGTATACCAATAAGGGAATTGCCAAATAAGCTTATACCAACAGTGCCAATAATAAATAGGGGACCAGAATTATTAGTAAATGCAAGTAGACGTTCACATTCTTCTTTAGAACACATACCATTTTCCCTAAAATTAGTTACAATTTTAGCCCCAATAGGATATCCACTTATAACACCCATAAGCATAGCATAAGCACCACATCCAGGTACATTAAAAATAGGTCTCATAATAGGATTTAATAGTTTACCAATTTTAGGAATAATATTAGTAAAACCTAGCAATTCAGTAGCAATAAAAAAAGGAAATAATGAAGGAATAACATTGTTAGCCCATAACAAAAGACCGAGATTTAGTTGCTACTAAATTTTGTTTAGAAAAAATAACTAGGAAAATAGCAAATAAACAAAAAATAATTGGTAAAATATTTCGTTTAAATGACAGAAAAATAAACTTCGGTTTATTAGTAATACTAGCTCTCATAGCACACCTCTTTAATATAGAATATTACGAAGGTTACAAAACTATTACAAAAACATTAATTTTATATAACAAAATAGAAAATGTACTAAAAGGTATTAAATAGCAGAATTGATAAGGAAAGAGACATAAAAATGTATGTGTTTAATGCCCAAATATTACAGAAGTTACAGAGCTGTTACAGAAAGATTAACTTTATATAACATTAATAAAAATATATTGAAAAGTGATACTAAAGTGGTATAAAATATAAATGTTGTTTCACAAAAGGTATATAAAATGTGGAAAACTAATTAAAAAAACAAAATAGGAGTGAATAACTATATAAAAACAACATAATAATCCACAAAAAAAGAACAATATGTGGAAAACTGTAAGTAAAATGCAATAAAAAATGAATAACTTTGGTTAAAATATATAACATTTTTTATGCTAATTAGAATTTTTTGTTATAGATAAGATTACTATACTAAGATATTTTAAATATTAATATGTAATAAGTAATTAAAAAAATATATAGTTATATGTAAAATAATAGAAAAATATAGGAGAATTTGGCGAACGATTTTTGTTGACGTAATAGAATAATTGTGATTTAATGTATATATTAAATTGTATATATTATATACAAAATCAAAGAGAATTATTTTATTAAAATTTCAAAGACTTATTTCAAAATTAAAACATTTCATTAAAATATTAAATCTAAAAATTTATTTAGTTAAGTTTCTTTATAAATTTAAATAAATTATCAAATCTAATAAAATCAAAATAAAAAAGGAAGGTGAAAAAATTATAAAATAATATATGCAATTTAAAATATATAATATGAAAGGAAAAAATAATGCAAAATAGAAAACAGTTATTAAAGCCTAAAATAGATATAGTTTTTCATGCACTATTTAGAAAAGGGAATGAGGATATAACAAAGGCTATAATAAAGGCAGTAACAAAAGAAAAGATTGAAAAAATTAATTTAGATAATGATAGGCATATGATAGGCAAATATCCTAAAGAAAAAATGGGAATATTGGACTTAAAAGCAACAT
Organism: Clostridia bacterium; assembly: GCA_022791325.1. Classification (GTDB taxonomy): domain Bacteria; phylum Bacillota; class Clostridia; order TANB77; family CAG-508; genus UMGS1663. The sequence continues at coordinate 35,648 of JAAVYV010000008.1, read as the reverse complement.
TAGATAATGGAACAATATATGATATAGAAATACAACTTGCAGATAATAAAGATACAGCAGAAAGATTTTTATACTATTGGAGTAGAATATATGGAGGTCAATTAGTACGTGGAGAAGAATATAAAAAACTAAATAAGGTAATAGGAATAATAATATTAGATTATGAATTTGATAAAACAAGAGAAATAGGAGAAATAAGTACAAAGTGGAGAGTAAAAGAAGTACAAACAGGTAATGATATAGAGTTGACAGATGTTTTAGAATTATATATAATTGAGATACCAAAAGCAAAGAGAATATTGGAGAAAGAACCAAAAAATGAGCTTGCACAGTGGATGATGTTTATGGATAATCCAAATAAAGAGGAGGTGTCTAGAATAGAACAAGAGAATGACGATATAAAAAAAGCAATGGATGAATTAAGACAAATGTGTAATGACGAAGAATTACAAAGACTAGCTTGGTATGAAGAAAAGTGGGAGCATGATGAAGCTAGTAGAAAAGCAAGAGAAAGAGAGGAAGAAGAGGAGAGAAAAAAATTTCAAGAAGAGAAACAAACATTACAAAAGCAGATAGAAAAAATGCAAGAAGAGAAAGGAAGAATGCAAGAAGAGAAAGGAAGAATGCAAGAAGAAAAAAGAAAAATACAACAAGAAAGCAGAAAAGAAGAAAAAATAATAATAGCAAAGAATTTGAAAAATAAAAAAATTGACATCGAAACAATTATAGAAGCAACTGGACTAACAAAAGAGGAAATTTTAAAATTATAAATTGCGTATAAAGAACGCAAAAATAAAAAGAATGTCTAGAATAGCGAATTTGCTAAAATAGTCATTCTTTTTAAATTTTTTATAAAAAATTTAAAAAGACTTTTTTTATTCAAAAAAATGTAGTATAATGCCTAAAGAAAAATAAAGGAGAAAGCAAATGAACACGATTATTGAGGAACTTACAAAGCTTTCAAAGTTTCAGGAATATAGTAAAAAAATAGAAGAAAAAAATAGTCCGATAACAATATCGGGCTTATCTGACGTTGGAAAAGTGCAGTTTATTACAGGAACTTATGAAAGTACAAAAAAGCCTATATGTATAGTAACTTATAATGAAATACAGGCTAAAAATATAATTAAAAATTTATCATTTTTTGAAAATGACATTTACTATTTTCCTAAAAGAGAAATTGTTCCTTACGATTTTATTGCTGAAAGTAAAGACTTACCATATGAGAGAATAGAGGTTCTTAATAAATTAGAACAAGGAAAAGTAAAAATTGTAGTAACAACAGCAGAAACTCTTATGCAAAAAATGATTAGCAAAAAGCAATTATATAAAGACATAATAAAAATAAAAGTTGGAGATACTTATAGTCTAGAAAAACTAAAAGAAAAACTAATTTCTTTAGGGTATGAAAGAAATGATTTAGTAGAAACAAAATCCCAATTTAGTATAAGAGGTGGAATAGTTGATATAGCAATTACAGAAAAGAAAGGTATAAGAATTGAATTTTGGGGAGACGACGTAGATGGAATAAGAGAATTTAACATATCTTCTCAACGTTCGGAACTTATGATAAATGAAGCAAGTATTTATCCTGCACACGAATTACTATTAGAAACTTCATTAGAAGAAATACAAACAAGAATATTAGAAAATTCAGAAAGTTTTAACGATAAGGAATACCAAAATAAAATTAATCAAATAAAAAATGAAGATGCCGAACTAATAAAATCAGGAGATTATCTAAGCAAAATAGATAAATACTTTAATGATTTTTATTATTTGCAAAATACATTTTTGGATTATTTGAAAGACGAATTTTTGATTATTTTTGACGAATATTCAAAAGTAAAACAAAGACAAGAAAATATAATAATAGAAAATAACAATTTAATTAAATCTTTAATAGAAAAGGGAAGGTTCGTTCCACAGGCTATACAAAATATAAGTATATATGACTACAACTTAGAAGAAAATCAGATTGTATATTTAGAAAAACAAGACATAGCATTATCAAAAACAAGCCCAACTAAATTCAAATTTGACTATAGAGATGTAAATTATTATAAAAGTGAAATAGAATTATTATTTGAAGATATAAAGAAAGATATTAATAATAAAAAGATAATAGTACTTGCAGGAAATGAAGAAGAAACCAATAAATTTGGAGCGTTACTTACTGAGCAAGATATTCCTAATAAGGTATTAACATCGAGTATTCAAATGGGGACAAAAGGACACAGTGGAGCCACAACAAATGAAGTACTGTCCCTACAATCTACAATAAAAGAAGAAAAAAATGTAGTATTGGTAATGCAAGGTAGGCTTTCAGGAGGCTTTGAAAGTTATGATCAAAAACTAATTGTAATTTCAGGGGAAGAACTATTTGTATCAAATAGTAAGAAAAAAAGAAAGACTAGCAAAGTTTTTAAACAAGGTGAAAAGGTAGTATTTTCAGACCTAAAAGTAGGAGACTATGTAGTACATAAAAGTCATGGAATAGGTCAATTTATTGGAGTAAATACAATAAAAGCAGAAGGTGTAACGAAAGACTATATAAAAATAAGGTACAAAAATGATGATATGTTATACATTCCAACAAATGACTTAGACAGTGTAAGAAAGTATATAGGAGAAGGTGAAGCAGTTCCTAAAATTAATAAATTAGGAAGTAAAGAATGGGAAAATACAAAAGCTAAAGTAAAGAAAAACTTACAAGAAATAGCAAAAGAACTAATAGAATTATATGCTAAGAGAGGAAAAGTAAAAGGTTTTGCATTTTCAAAAGATACACCATGGCAAAAAGAGTTTGAAGATAGCTTCCCATATGCCGAAACAGATGACCAACTTCGTTGTATAGAAGAAACAAAAAAAGATATGGAAATGGAAAGACCAATGGACAGACTTTTATGTGGAGACGTAGGATATGGAAAAACAGAAGTAGCAATACGAGCAGCATTTAAAGCAGTTATGGATCAAAAACAAGTTGCATACTTAGTACCAACAACGGTACTCGCAAATCAACAATATGAAAGCTTTAAATCAAGAATGGAAAACTTTGCAGTAAAAGTTGAACTTTTAAATAGATTTAGAACAAAAAAAGAGCAAGATGAAGTAATAAAAAAACTAAAATTAGGTGAAGTAGATATAGTAATAGGAACACATAGGCTACTAAGTAAAGATGTAGAATTCAAAGACTTAGGACTTTTAATAATAGATGAAGAACAACGTTTTGGAGTAAAAGACAAAGAAAAAATAAAACAATACAAAACAGAAGTAGATGTACTAACAATGACAGCAACACCAATACCAAGAACACTTCATATGTCAATTGTAGGAGTAAGGGATATGAGTGTTATATATGAACCGCCACAAAACAGAAGACCAGTTCAAACTTATGTGCTTGAATATGATGAAGAAATAATAAAAGAAGCAATAACAAAAGAACTAGAAAGAAATGGGCAAGTATTTTACCTATATAATAATGTAGAAGGAATAGAAGCAAAAGCTATGAGAATCCAAAGCTTAGTACCAGAAGCAAAAGCTACTTTTGCACATGGCAAAATGAGTGGGAAAGAACTAGAAGAAATAATGTTAGACTTCATAAATGGAAACACAAATGTATTAGTATGTACTACAATTTTAGAATCTGGAATAGATATTCCAAATGCGAACACAATAATAGTAGAAAATGCAGATAGATTAGGTTTAGCACAATTATATCAAATAAGAGGTAGAGTAGGAAGAAGTGACAAGCAAGCATATGCATATGTTACCTATAAAAGAGACAAACTATTATCAGAAGTAGCAGATAAACGTTTAAAAGCAATAAAAGAATTCACAGAATTTGGCTCAGGTTTCAAAATAGCAATGAGAGACTTAGAAATAAGAGGAGCTGGAAGTATGCTACGGAGAAATGCAAGCAGGCCATATGGAACAAGTAGGATATGACACGTACTGCAAGCTTTTAGATGAAGTAGTAAAAGAAATGCAAGGAATAGAAATAGTAAAAGAAGAAGATGTACAAATAGATATAGCAGTTTCAAGCTATATACCAGATGAATTTATAGAAAATTCTACTCAAAAAATAGAAATATATCAAAATATAGCACTATGTAGAACAGAAGAAGACATACAAAATGTTATAGATGAAATAATAGATAGATATGCAAGTTTCCCAAAAGAAGTAGAAAACTTAATAGAAGTAGCAAGAATAAAGAATTTAGCACGAAAAGCAGGAATAACAAAAATTTCAGAAAAGAAAGATGGAATTGTATTTATATATGATAGTCAAAAATCTAATACAGAAGCAATAGACAAACTTGCTAAACAATATGGAAACAAATTAAAGTTCTCACCAGGCTATGCAACTTTAAAAATAAATAGAACTTCAGATAAACAAATTTTAGGGGATATTAAAGAATATTTGTTGTCGAATTTTGCAGACGAAAAGTTGGATAAATAAAGGAAAATATATTGATTAATACAAACAAATGTATTATAATAAAAACGAAATAAGGTAATACAGAGAAAAGTGTGGTTGCCATTTCTAGTCTCACAAGATTGGAGGTGGTTCGTATGGATATATTGTTTATAATACTAATACATATTTTACTTTTTGAAATAATAGCGATAATCCCAATTACAATCGCCTTAATTATAGCCATAAAGCTATTTTTAAGTAAATAATAAACAACAAATCACACCCTCTTAAAAGCCCATAGGTGTGATTTTTTTCGTACTGAAATGGCAACCACAATTTCAAAGTGGTACCTTATTTCTCTTAATTAATTATATTATAGCACAAAAAATAAAAATGTAAATACTAAATTTAAAATCCAGAAAGGAAAAAGGAATGCAAGTCATAACTAGTAAAGATAATGAAATTATAAAAAATATAAAAAAATTAAAAGAAAAAAAGTATAGAGATCAAACAGGAGAATATATAATAGAGGGAATAAAACTAGTAGAAGAAGCAATTACAGAAAATGCTAAAATAAGTAAAATAGTAGTTTGTGAAGATTGTGAAACAGATGGGTCTATTCCAAAAGACTTAATGTATGAAATAGCCAAATATGACTGTATATATGTATCAAAAAAAATATTTGAAGCAATTTCAGACGTAAGCACTCCACAAGGAATATTAGCAGTAATAAAAAAGTGTTCAGAAATGTCACAACAAGAAATATTATATAATGAAGATATAATAGTAGTACTAGATGGTGTACAAGACCCAGGAAACTTAGGAACTATACTAAGAACAGTAGATAGCGTAAACTTAAAACAAATAATACTATCTCAAAAATGTGCAGACCCATATAACCCAAAAGTAGTCCGTTCTACCATGGGAGCAATATTTAGGTTAAATATTATAGAAAGCAAAAATATAATAGAAACTTTAAAAGAAATAAAGAAAAACAAATATAAAATAGTTACAACATCACTAGAAACAAATGAAAGCATATACACAGCAGACTTAAATAGAAAAGCAATAATAATAGGAAATGAAGCAAATGGAGTATCAAAAGAAGTACTAGAAATGGCAAACGAAAAAGTGAAAATACCAATGCTAGGAAAAACCGAAAGCCTAAATGTAGCAGTAGCTACAGGGATTATTTTATATGAATATGTAAGAAGAAAAATGGAGTAATTTATAAAAATTTGAAAAAATTTCAAAAAAAGTATTGACTTATGTAAATTGATGTGCTAAAATAAGTTTGTAAGTGTTCAAGATACACAATCATGTAACTGCCCTCAACACACATTAGTGTTGAGTATGGCAAAACAAACGTTTATAGAGATCGTAGTTATGCTTTTAGCGTAGGAGGCGCAAAACATGATAAGGGCACCAACGAATAAACAATGAAACATCATGTAACTGCCAGTAGCATGTGGTTAATGCTACATTTTGGCAAAACAACCACTTCAAGGCCACGCATGTGGTGGCCAACTCTTTTGGTCAAGTGTTGACCGCAGAAAAAAAGAAGAAAAAGCTAAGCATGTAACTGCTGGTAGCATGTGGTTAATGCTACATTTTGGCAAAACAACCACTTCAAGGCCACTCGTGTAGTGGCCAACTCTTTTGGTCAAGTGTTGACCGCAGAAAAAAAAGGAGAAAAAGCGTATGATCAAAAACAAACAGCGGATTCTAGGTTTTGTCTAACTGGAGTGGTGTACTTTAAAATTTAAAGTACAAGAAGATATGAAATGGGAGCCTATATATCTTCTATACCACGGTAATTAATTGAGGCTCTAAATAAAGCTAAAGCTACCTGGAACTTAGCCAGGAAGGAGTCCAACAAAGGGCGGAATAATATTCGGGGTCAAGAACCGAAAAGAGAAGCCAGACATTCAGAGTCGGGTTTCTCATTTTTTTATATACTAAGAAAATAATCTATTTTTAATTAAAGTTGTAGAAAGAGCTATTAGCTCGTTTGAGAGATGAAACCTCTTTCTTGTGGTATAAGAAAAATCGATTTTTCAGGATAAATCCAATGTTATAGAGGTACACTTTTAATAAGTGAAAAATATATATAATTTTAAAAGGAGAGCTAATATTATGGAAAAACGGAAATTGATTTATAGCGAAGATGCTAAGCTAAGAGAAAGAAAAAGGGTAAGGAATTTTACAATTGGTACTATAATTATAGGATTGATATTATGTGTTTTAGTTATTCCATTATTAGAAATAAAAAGTTATGAAAATGATAAGAAAATAAGTCAAAAGTACATGAGAGTTGCTAAAGACATTTGGTATAACGGAATTAATGGTATAGAATATAACGAACTTAGAATAAATATTCTTGATACTGCTGTTGAATATGAAAGTATTTATAATCAGGAAATATGTTCTATATTTGATAAAGTACAAGTGATGATTTACATGCAAGATATTGGAATAATTCAAAATATGAATACTATGACTATACAAAAGAATGGTAGAAAAATTTTAACTCTAAAGTTTTCTAATGAAAATGAAGAGGTAATAAAAACAAATAAAGTTATATACGTGTTTATCGAAATTTTTAGTATACTATTTTGCATAATTATAGGATATGTAGGAATTACATCATATGAAACTGCTGGAAATAAAAGAATGATAATAGATATGAATAAGCATTCTTGAAAAAAGTGCTGTAAAAAAAGTGTGTCAAATGGGACGGTGAATATTGACACATCTTTAAAAGATAAAGTGTGTCAATATTCACCGTCCCATTTGACACACTTTTTTTTATAGCACTTTTTTAGGAAAATTTTTGTTAATACCTAAAATTCGCAATTTTTAGGTGTTCTAGGGAAAGGTATAACATCACGGATATTCTGCATTCCGGTTAAATACATCATCATTCTTTCAAAACCTAAACCAAAACCTGCATGCTCGCTACTACCAAATCTGCGTAAATCTAAATACCACCAGTAATCTTCTTCATTTAAGCCAAGTTCTTTTATTCTAGCACGTAATTTTTCAATGTCATCTTCTCTTTGACTGCCACCAATTAATTCTCCAATGCCAGGAACTAAAAGGTCTGTTGCAGCAACTGTTTTACCATCAGGGTTTTGTTTCATATAAAAAGCCTTTATTTCTTTTGGGTAATCTGTAACAAATACAGGCTTTCCAAATATTACTTCACTTAAATATCTTTCATGTTCTGTTTGAATATCTGTGCCCCAATTAACTTTGTATTCAAACTTATCATTATTTTTTTCAAGTTCTTTTATAGCATCAGTATAACTTATTCTTCCAAATTCAGAATTAATAACATTATTTAATCTTTCTAACAAACCAGGAGATATGAATTTATCAAAAAATTCCATTTCCTCAGGAGCATTTTCTAAAACATATGAAATTATATATTTAATCATATCTTCAGCTAGATTCATATCATCTTCTAGGTTAGCAAAACAAATTTCTGGTTCAATCATCCAAAATTCAGCAGCATGTTTTACAGTATTTGAATTTTCAGCTCTAAAAGTTGGCCCAAAAGTATAAACATTTCTAAAAGCAAAAGCATAGTTTTCAACATCTAATTGACCACTAACTGTTAGGTGAGAGTTTTTTCCAAAGAAATCTTTAGAATAATCAACACTTCCATCCTCGTTTTTAGGAATATTTTCTAAATCTAATGTTGAAACTGTAAACATTTCACCAGCACCTTCACAGTCACTAGAAGTGATAAGAGGAGTATGAACATAAACAAAGCCTCTTTCTTGGAAGAACTTGTGTATAGCATATGAAAGTACACTACGAACTCTAAAAACTGCATTAAAAGTATTAGTTCTAGGGCGCAAGTATGAAATTGTTCTTAAATATTCAAAAGTATGTCTTTTCTTTTGAAGTGGGTAATCACTATCTGCTACATCAAAAACTTCAATATTGCTTGCTTTTATCTCAAATGGTTGTTTAGCGTTTTGAGTAATTACAAGTGTGCCTTTAACAATAATTGAAGAACTAATAGATAATTTGCAAATATCATCAAAATTACTTAAGTCATTATCAAAAACAACTTGAACGTTTTTAAAAAAAGAACCATCATTTAATTCTATAAAGCCAAAAGTCTTTGAATCTCTAACAGTTTTTACCCAACCAGAAACTTGTATTTCTTTCTCAGAATACTCACTAGTATTTCTATATAAATCTTTTACTAATATATTTTTCATAATAAATTTTTCCTTTCCATTATTTATATAAGTATTTTTAAATTTATAAGAATTATACAACAATATATGTAATAAAACAAGAGAGATAGATGAAAAATTAATTATATGCCTTGATAACAAACTAAAAATAATGTATAATTAAGATAGTGGTTTTGGAGGGAATGAATGCAAAATACAAAAAAAATAATAGGAAAAATAATATCTTTAATAATTACAATAATATTAATATTTTTAGTATATAAAATATATAGTATAAATAATTTTAATGAATATATAAGAGCAGAATATAATAGTGGTTTTTCTAGTTTTTCAAGAGATGAACAAAATAAATATTCTAAAATGAATAGTTACAAAATAGAAAATACAGATTATAATGATGCAATGTTTTTTAAAACTATCAAAGTTGTACCAAATACAAGTTATAAAGTAAGTTGTATGATAAAAACTCAAAATGTAGTAAATAAATCTGAAAATACAGATGCAGGAGCACATATATGCATAAATGAAACAACAGAAAAATCAGATAATATAATAGGAACTAATGACTGGGAAAAGGTAGAATTCATATTCAATTCTAAAAATAGAAATGAAGTTCAGATAGGGTTTAGATTAGGAGGAAATAGCGACGACTCAAAGGGAACTGCATGGTTTTCAGATATGCAAATAGAACAAGGAGTAGCAGATACTTCAAACAATTGGAAATTTCTATGTTTAATATTTGATAAAACAAATGTAGACTTAGAAATAAATGGAGAGAAAAAGAACTTTAATTTAAGTTTATCAAACTCAGATATAGAAGATATGAAATTATGTATAAATAGATTTAAAACTTCTATGGAACAAATGTCAAAAGGAAAAATAAAAGTAGAATGTAATGTATTAGAAGTAAAAACACCAATAACGTCTATGTCATATGATAAAGAAAATGGATATTTTGTAGCACCATATGATGTTAAAAATGTGATAGATAAATATATAAAATCAGGACAATATGATCATATATTTATAGCATTTAGAACAGGAGACATAAATGCAAAAAATGAAATACCTGTAAATGATTGGATAGGGCTAGGAAGTATGGAATACAGAAATATAGGATTTTCAAACATAAGACTTCCAAATAGTGACTCAAACTATATATATAAGTATGATACTAGAATAAATACTTTTCCAGAAGAGGTATATATACACGAATTTTTACATAGTTTAGAAAGAAATTCAGAAGAATATGGATATGAAAGGCCAGAACTACATGATAATGAGAAATATGGTTATAGAAGTCAAAGTATAGTAGGGTTAAAGAAATGGTATGAAGACTATATGAACAAAGAAATAAAATCTTCAATAAAAGGAGATATAGGTTTACCAGAAGAAATATATACAAAAAAGCCAGCAAAAGCAAGTGACTTTCAATATTCTAGAAAATTAGATTTACTTAAAGAACCAGAAAACATTATAGAAGAGTTAAATGTAATATATAAAAGAATATTGAGTTTTATTAATATGATAAGTAATGGACATGAAGTAGTTAAATCAGAAATTGAAAGTGTAAATACAGAGGCGAGCTATTAGCTCGCCTAATATAAAAATGCTACCTAAAATTTAAGATACAAAAAAGAAAGGAAGAATGATGAAAGTATCAGAATTTAATTATAATTTACCAGAAGAATTAATAGCACAAGTACCAATAAAAAATAGGGATATGTCAAGACTAATGGTATTAGACAAAAAAAGAGAAACAATCGAAGATAAGATTTTTAAAGACATATTAGAATATTTAAAACCAGGAGATTGTATAGTAAGAAATAATACAAAAGTACTACCAGCACGTTTGTATGGAGTAAAAGAAGAAACAGGAGCCAATATAGAATTCTTACTATTAAAAAGAATAGAAGGGGATACTTGGGAAACAATGGTACACCCAGGAAGAAGGCTAAAACCTGGAACTAAAGTAATATTTGGAGAGGGTTTACTAAAAGCAGAGGTATTAGAAATATTAGAAGGTGGAAATAGAAAAGTACATTTTGAATATAAGGGAATATTTAATGAAATATTAGATCAAATAGGCCTAATGCCACTACCACCATACATACATGAAAGCCTAAAAGAAAAAGACAGATACCAAACAGTATATGCTAAATACGAAGGCTCAAGTGCAGCACCAACAGCAGGCCTGCACTTTACAGATGAACTACTAGAAAAAATAAGAGAAAAAGGTGTAGAAATAGCAAATGTAACCTTACATGTAGGAATAGGAACCTTTAGGCCAGTAAAAGTAGAAAATATAGAAGAACACGACATGCATAGTGAACACTACTACATAAAAAAAGAAGACGCCGAAAAAATAAACCAAACAAAGAAAAATGGAGGAAGAATAATAGCAGTAGGAACAACATCATGTAGAGTACTAGAATCAATAGCAAACGAAAAAGGATTAGTAGAAGAAACAGAAGGAGACACAAACATATTCATATATCCAGGCTACAAATTTAAATGTATAGACGCACTAATAACAAATTTCCATTTGCCAGAATCAACACTAATAATGTTAGTATCAGCACTAGCAGGAAAAGAATACATAATGGAAGCATATAAACACGCAGTAAAAGAAAAATACAAATTCTTCAGCTTCGGAGATGCAATGTTTATATATTAGTGTCAAAAGGGACGCCCTTTTTTGACACTAAATTGTCAATAGGGACAACCCTTTGACAAGGGGAAAAATAATTTAAAAATGGAGAGCTAATTGGGGCAACTAAAAAAAGAAAGGAAGATGTAATTTGCCTAGGTTAGCCAGAAACAAATTAGAAGGAAAAGAATTATTTCATGTAATGGTACAAGGAATAAAAAAAGAAAAAATATTTTTTGAAGAAAGAGAAAAATATGAATATATAAAATTATTAAATAAATATACGAAAGAGTATGATGTTAATATAGTATCATACTGCATAATGGACAATCATTCACATACGTTAATACATACTAAAAATATTCAAGAACTTACTAAATATATGCATAAATTAAATACTTCTTATGCAATTTACTATAATAAAAATAAATCAAGAGTTGGTTATGTATATAGAGATAGATTTAAGGCACAAGTAATAGAAGATGAAAAACATTTGTATAATTGCATATTATACATACATAACAATCCAGTAAAAGCAGAAATATGCAAACAAGCGGGAGAGTATAAATATTCAAGTTATAAGAAATTTCTAAAGAATGAAAATAGTAAAATGTTAACATCTATATTTAAAAGTAAAAAGGAATATATTATAGCACACAGTAAAACCAATATTTTAACAAACGATTTTATAGAAGTTGAAGAAGACAAAGAAAAGGAAATTGTGGACTATATACAAAACTACTTAAATATAAATAAAATTGATAAGAAAGACTTATATATAAATAAAGAAATGTTAATACCAATAGTATTAGAACTATACAATATATATAAGTTATCAAATAGACAATTAGAGAAATATTTATATGTAAGTAGAGAAAAAATAAGAAAAATATTAAATAAATTAGAATAAAGGAGTGTCCCTATTGACAATTTAATGTCAAAAAAGGGCGTCCCTTTTGACACAGGGAGGAAATAAATGGAACAAGCAATTACATATGAATTATTACATGAATGTAAACAAACAGGTGCAAGAAGAGGAGTTATTCATACTCCACATGGGGATATACAAACACCGATATTTATGCCAGTTGGAACACAGGCTACAGTTAAGTCACTTACACCAGAAGAACTTAAGGAAGAGGTTGAGGCTCAAATTATTCTTTCAAATACATACCATTTATATTTAAGACCAGGTAGTAAAATTGTTAAAGAAGCAGGAGGTCTTCACAATTTTATGAGATGGGATAGACCTATTCTTACTGATAGCGGTGGTTTTCAGGTATTTAGCTTGGGGGATTTACGCACTATTTCAGAAGAAGGGGTTACTTTTAAATCTCACTTAGATGGAAGTAAACATATTTTTACACCTGAAAGTGTAATGGAAACAGAGGAAGACTTAGGTGCAGATATTATTATGGCTTTTGATGAATGTTGCCCATATCCTTCTACATATGAATATACAAAAAATTCTATGGAAAGAACTACAAGGTGGGCTAAACGATGTAAGGAAGCTCATACCACTACTGATAAACAAGGATTGTTTGGAATTATTCAAGGTGGTTTTTATAAAGATTTAAGAGAGCAAAGTGCTAAAGAACTAATTGAACTTGATTTACCAGGCTATGCAATTGGAGGAATTAGTGTTGGTGAGCCTAAAGAGGAATTCTTAGATATTTTAAGATATACAACTCCACTTATGCCAAAGGACAAGCCTAGATATTTGATGGGAGTAGGTACGCCAGATTATTTAATAGAAGCGGCTAAAGCTGGAATTGATATGTGTGACTGTGTACTTCCAACAAGAATTGCAAGAAATGGTACAGCAATGACTTCTAAAGGAAAAGTAGTTGTAAGAAATGCAACATACGAAAAGGACTTTCGGACCCCTTGATGACGAATGTGATTGCTACGCTTGCAGAAATTATACAAGAGCGTACATAAGGCACTTAGTGAAAGCAAATGAAATATTAGGAATCAGATTACTATCAATACATAACTTAAGGTTCTTGACTAAATTAATGGAAAGAGTTAGAATAGAAATAGAGAATGATAATTTAGGGACATTTGCAGAAGAATTTTATAGGAAATATTATGGAGAATAATAACACATAAGAGGAGGATGTTATGGAAATAATTGGAACAAACTACGAAGAAAAACAAAAGAAAAGTAAAAAGATAATGATAATAATAAGTGTAATAATTGTAATATTATTTCTTATTAGTATAGGACTATTTGGAACAATTTATTATTTGAAATCACAACAGTTTAAATTTATAGTAAATGGAACAGTGATATCAAATAATGCTATGTCAGATGATTTATTTATATTTGAAAATGATAAAGTATATGTTTCGTTAAGAGATATATCAGAACTAATAGATTACAAATATTATAATGGAGGATATAAGCAATATACAGAAGATGCAACAAAATGTTATTTGGAAAGTAAAAATGAAGTAGCTACTTTTGAAAAAGATTCAACAACTATATATAAAACTCCAACAGAGGAGATAGACTATACATATTTTACATTAGAAGAGCCGATTAAAAGAATAAATGGAAAGTTATATATTAGTTCAAAAGGTTTAACTGTAGCATGTAATCTTCAAATGAGTTACAATAAAGAAGCAAATAATATAACTATATATACACTACCTTATTTAACAAATTATTATATTAGTAAATATTCAAATTCTTCACTTGAGGGAAAATTCAATAATCAAAAAGCATTATTATATGGGCTACTAGTAGTACAAAATGCAGACAATACAGACAATAATATATCTAATAAAGATATAAGGTATGGAGTACATAATTTAGATAATGAAGAAATAGTGGGAACAAAATATACTAACATAGAGTTTATAGAAGGGTCAGAAGAATTTATTGTAACAACTGTAGAAGAAAAAGTTGGAATAATAACTTCAGAAGGTGATACAAAAGTAACTCCACAATATGATGCACTAAAACAAATAGATAAAAAGTCAAATCTATATATGGCAACTTCAAATGGAAAAAGTGGCATAATAGAAAAAAACGGAAAAATATTAATTTATTTAGAATATGAGCAAATAGGAATAGATACAAAACAATTCCCAACAAATGATATAAAAAATAGATATATATTATTTGATAATGCAATACCAGTTAAACAAAATGGAAGATGGGGACTATTTAATACAAAAGGGGAAGTAATATTACCAATAGAATATATAAGTTTAGGATGTATATCAAAAACAAGTTCAGATAGAAGTTTAAACAATATATTAGTAATACCAGAAATTGAAGGAATAGTTATATGCAAAGAATTTCAAACAGACAACGGGAAGATGGAACTTTATGGAATAGTTAATTCAAGAGGAAAAGAATTAGTAGAAGTTTGCTTAGATACCGTATATTCTGTAACAGTATCAGGAAAAGATGAATATACAATGGTAAATGCAGGAAATTCAATAGATGTAATAGAATATGTAAAGCAAAAAGGAAGATTTGAAGAAGTAAATAATAAAAATACTACTACAAATACAGTAAAAAATGAACAAGCAAATATTGTAGAATAAAATATAAAATAACTAAAATTGTAGAAAACGAAAAAGATCATTTCTAAGTTACTACGATTTTAGCTATTTTTTTAATAAGAAATACGCACGCTAGGGACGGTCCTTTTCGTTCCGAAATCGGAACGCCGGGGACACTCCTTAAGTAGAATAACAACAGAAAAATGTGATTGAAAACTGATAATGATTATGATAAAATTATATATATTAAATATATAAGGGAGATTGTATTATAAATGAAAAAATTAAATGTTATAATAGTATATAATAAAGAAGAAAGCAAAATTTTAATGTGTAAAAGAGCGAAAGAACCATACAAAGGTAAGTATAACCTTGTTGGAGGTAAAGTAGAACAAGGAGAAAACGAGCTACATGCTGCTTATAGAGAATTACAAGAAGAAACAGGCATTACAAAGCAAGATATACAACTAACGCATTTAATGAATTTTCAATATAATATGTCAGATATAGAACTAGAAGTTTTTGTAGGAAAATTAAATAAAGAAGTAGAACTACAAGAAGAGATTAACGAATTGCTATGGATAAATGGAAAAGAGGACTTTTTTAGTATGGAGAAATATGCAGGAGAAGGAAACATTGGTCATATGATACAACAAGTAGAAATTTATAAAGGAAGATTATTTGATAAGCATGATTAATAATTCTTTATGTGCTAATAGAAAACTTTGATGAAAGACAGTATCCTACTTTTTAATTAAAACTAAAATTTATACTATTAAAATATAGAAGGTGTGTCAACAATTTGCGAATATTTCACTCTATATGTTCTTGACATTGAGTCGTTATAAATATCTTTACTAATACAACTTCAAATTATAATTAGAAGAATTACTTAAATTTAAAGGAGCAGAAAATGGAATATTGGAATACATATAAAACAAAAATAGGAACACTTATAATAGTACAAAAAGAAAATAGAATTTCAAGAATAGAAACAGTAAAAGCAAATAGTGAATACCAAAAAGAAGAAAAAGTAGAAACAAAATTAATAAAAAAAGCCTATGAACAAATATCAGAATATTTAGAAGGAAAAAGAGAAAAGTTTACATTACCAATATTAATAAAAGGAACCAAATTCCAAGAAAAAGTATGGAATGCACTACTAGAAATACCATATGGAGAAACAAGAACTTATGGACAAATAGCAAAACAAATAGGAAACGAAAAAGCCTCAAGAGCAGTAGGAGGAGCAAACCATAACAATCCAATTATGATAGTAGTACCATGCCACAGAGTAATAGGAAGTAATAAAAAGTTAGTAGGATATGCGGGAGGATTAGACATAAAAGAAAAATTATTAAAATTAGAACAAAAGTAATAAAATTTAAAGAAGAAATATGAGAGGTTCATTTTTGAAATAAGAAAGAATATAAAAATAAAAGCAATTTTAATAAACATAGTAGAGCAGAGATTTATTACCCTGCCCTATGTATTATAAATTATCTTTTATTTCTGGAAATAAATCATATAAATTATATCCTAATAAATCATCAAAATATGCTTTTAACTTATATGTTTCTTTTATATGATATTGTGTATTTTCATAAGCACCATGCCTAATCATAATATCAATTAATCGTTTATCTATTGTATAAACTTTTCCACCTTGTGGGCACATTAAATCACACAAATTTATTATTTTTTCTTCTATTGTATATTTATGATTTTTTATAAAATTTGTTAAAAATGCATTTTTATTAGGGTCTGGAACACCACCAGCTACACAAATAATATCGTTATTTAGAAATGAATGTGTTAGACATATATTACAAAAATCTTCATCGTATCCTTGTTCTTTCAAATATTCATAACCTTTAATTTCATGACTTTGAGGTTTAATACTATATTTTCCAATATCATGAACATATCCTAATACTATTGTTTTGTCAAAATCAACATCATAACCTTTTGCAATTAAAGCTTGAGCAATTTTCCCTGCTGTATCTCCAACACAAATGCAATGATCTATCCATCTATCACTTTGAGTTTTCCCTCTAAAATTTTCTAATATAGTTTTTGCTTCATTACTTGTTAACTTCATAATTTTCTCCTTATTATAAGTACTTTATCGTTCATAATCTTCTTGTATTTTATTACCATAATCTATTAAATTATACTGATTTATTTTTATATTTTTATCAATATATTCCATTACCTGTTGAGGTGTATCCATTATATGATATAAATGTTTTAATCCCAATGGTTCTAATATATTTATTAAATCATCCCACTGATGTTGTATATTTAAAATTAAAATTGGTTTATTATGTTCTTTATTTTTCTTTGTATCAATAGCATGAAATAGCTCTGCTAAAGTTCCACTTCCACCTTTAAAGAAAACAGCTACATCTGACCAATCTAGAAGAACTCTTGTTACTTCTGATTGATATCTAAATGTACCATTTATTGAAGCAAAAGACCAGGCACCATAAGCTATTTGCCTACTCGATGTTGTTGCTATTAATAAATTATTGTTTGGCTCTTTTATCTGTGAGGCTACAATTCCAGGAATCCCATTACATCCATCAAAAACTATATTGTGTTTTTTTATATCTAACATTGTGCCAAATTCTATTGCAGCTTTATTATATTCTTTACTAATATTTGGATTTGTAGATCCAGATACAAATATATCGATTCTTTTTTCCATATTATTCTCCTAACTCTTTAAATAAATCACTGCATCAATATTCAAATAATCTTTATACAAACTTTAATACTATTACTCATATTTTAAATATTATTTGAATAATGTATCAGTTTATCTATATAAATATCTATAGCAATACATTTGTATTTCTTTACTAAAAACATATTATCATAAAAAATATCTATTTTCAACAAAATTTGTCTATAATTTAAGAAATATAATATGTGAAAACTCTGTGAAATGACTAGAAAAACGAATATAAATATGATAATATATATAAATATTTATAAGAGAGGAAAATATAAATGTCATATATAGAATTTAAAAATGTAAATAAAGAATACAAAATGGGAGAAATAACAATAAAAGCCTTAGATGATACGAACTTTAGTATAGAAAAGGGAGAGCTAGTAGTTATAGTAGGACCAAGCGGAGCAGGAAAAACCACAACACTAAATATACTAGGAGGAATGGACAGTGTAACATCAGGAGAAGTAATAGTAGATGGAAAACAAGTAAACAAATTAAACAATAAAGAACTAATAAAATACAGAAGAGAAGATATAGGCTTCATATTCCAATTCTATAACCTAGTACAAAATCTAACAGCTGTAGAAAATGTAGAACTAGCAACTCAAATATGTAAAGATTCCTTAGACCCAGAAACAATAATAGAAAAAGTAGGCTTAAAAGAAAGAAAAGGAAACTTCCCATCACAATTATCAGGAGGAGAACAACAAAGGGTAGCAATAGCAAGAGCAATAGCAAAAAATCCAAAACTACTATTATGTGATGAACCAACAGGAGCGCTAGACTACAAAACAGGGAAACAAATACTAAAACTGTTACAAGACACATCAAAAAAAGAAAAAATGACAGTAATAATAATAACCCACAACACAGCAATAGCACCAATGGCCGACAAAGTAATACACTTCAAAAACGGAAAAGCAGAAAAAATAGAAACAAATGAAAAACCAACATCAATAGAAGAAATAGAGTGGTAGTTCCCATTGGGGACGTTTCCAAATGGGAAATCTGTCCCTTTTGGGAACTTCCCATTTGGAAACGTCCCCAATGGGAAATCTGTCCCTTTTGGGAACCTGCCACTAATTAGAAGAAGGAAGAAAATGAAAAAAGCGTTATTAAAAGATAGTTTAAAAGAAATTAGAAATTCATATAAAAGATTTATCTCCATTTTATTAATGGCTTTTTTAGGGGTGGGCTTTTTTGCGGGAATGAGAGCTGCAAGCCCTGATATGATATCTACTATTGATAATTATTTTGACAGCCAGAATGTGTATGATATACAAATTCTTTCTACTTTGGGTTTAACAAATGATGATATCCAGGCTTTAGAGCAGGTTGAAGGTGTAAAAAAGGCTTATGGGGAATATAGTGAGGATGTTTTAATTAATTATGAGGATACTGAAATTGTAACTAAAGTATTATCAATAGATGATATAAATAGGGTAGCACTAATAGAAGGAAGAATGCCTCAAAGTAAAAATGAGTGCTTAGTTGAAAAAGCATTTTGTGGTAGAACAGGAAAGAAAATAGGAGATAGCCTTACTATTGAAGAAACAAATGACAGTATAATAAAAGAAAAAGAGGTTACTATTGTAGGAACAATGAATAGTCCACTATATGTTTCAAGGCAAAGAGATACTTCAAAGTTAGGTTCTGGAATGGTAAGTTATAATATGTATTTACCAAAGGAAAGTTTTGATTCGGAAGTATATACTGGTATATATGTTGAACTAGTAAATTCTAAGCAAATGGTAGCTAATTCACAAGAATATAACGATTATGTACAAGAAGTGACTACAAAAATAGATGAAATAAAAGCACAAAGAGAAACTGCAAGATATGATGAAGTAAAGGCCTCAGTACAAGAAAAGCTAGAAGAAGGTGAAGCAAAATTACAAGAAGAAAAGGTTACAGCTAATAATAAACTAAAAGAAGCAGAAAACGAGATTACAGAAGGAGAAAGAAAATTAAATACTGCTGAAATTACTTTAAATAATAAAAGTAAAGAAGCGGAGGAAAAATTTAAGTTAGCAGAAGAAAATATAAAAACAGCTAAGGCTAAAATAAAAGAAGAAGAGCAAAATTTAAAAAATGAGGAACAAAATGCTAATGCGCAAATAGAACTTTTAAATAAACAAAAACAAGAATTAGAAGCTAATTTACAAAGTATAAATACTAATATAGAAGAATTACAAAAAAACTTAGATAAAATAAATGAAAGTCTTAACAATAATAATTTAACACAAGAAGAAATAGCGAGCCTTCAAGCTCAAAAGCAAAATATAGTAAATACATTAACAAATGTAAAGGCACAAAAAACACAGTTGGAAGCTGGGCTAGTAGGCATAAATAATGGCTTAGAGCAAATACAAAATGGAATAAAAGAAGGAAAAGAAAAATTAAATTATGCTAAAACTACATTAGAAAATAATGAAAAGGAACTAAACAAAACAAAGCAATTAACAACAAAACAATTAGAAAGTGCAAGACAAGAAATAAATAACTCAAAGAAACAATTACAAGAAGGAAGAAAAACTTTTGAAATAAATAAGGCAGAATATGAAGAAAAAATAAAAGAAGAAGAAAAAGAATTAGCAGATGCAAAGCAAAAAATACAAGAAATTGAGCATCCAACTTGGTATATATTAGGCCGAGATGCAAACCCAGGTTATAGTGGCTTTATGCAAGACACAAAAAGTATAGAAAATTTGGGAAAAGTATTTCCAATAGTATTTTTTGTTATAGCAACACTTATATCACTAACCTCTATGACTAGAATGGTAGAAGAGCAAAGAGTGCAAATAGGTACAATGAAGGCATTAGGATATAACAAAGCACAAATTGCAAGCAAATATTTATTATATTCTGGGCTAGCTTGCCTAATTGGTGGAAGTATAGGAATGATAATAGGATTTGAAACACTTCCAAGAATTATATGGATGATGTATAGCATGATGTATGTAATACCAAACTTTGTTGCAAGTTTTAATGTATATTTTGCTATATTAGGTCTAGGTTTAGCAAGTTTATGTATAATAGGGGCAAGTTTATATACTGTTCTAAAAATAGTAGGAGATACACCAGCCCAGTTAATGAGGCCAAAAGCTCCAAAAGCAGGAAAGAAAATATTATTAGAAAGAATTCCTTTTATATGGAAAAATTTAGGCTTCAGCAGAAAAGTAACAGTTCGTAATATTTTCAGATATAAAAAAAGAGTAATTATGACAATAGTTGGAATTGCAGGAAGTACAGCACTTATACTAACAGGTTTTGGAGTAAAAGACGCAATTTCAGATATTTTAATAAAACAATATGAAAATGTGTATAACTACGATATGCAAATTAGCTTAAAAAGTGATTTAGCAGAAATAGAAGTAGAAAATTTTATAAAAACATTAGAAGAAAAAGAAGAGATTAATAAAATAGCAGAAGCTAATATGACATCTGGAACATTGGTAAATGGAAAAAATGAAGAAGATGTACAAATTATTATAGCAAAAGATGAAAAAATAAATGAATTAATACATTTATCAGATAGGAAAACAAAAAAAGAAGTTCAGCTAGAAGAAGGAAAAATAGCTATAACAGATAAAGTAGCAGAATTGTTAGAAGTAAAAAAAGGTGATAGCATAATATTAGAAGATGCAGATGGCAAAGAAAATAGATTAACAATATCAAGCGTTGTAGAAAATTATATTTATCACTATGTATATATGCCTAAAAGTGTATATGAGAAGCTATATGGAGAATATGATACAAATGTATTATTTGTACAAAACAATGTAAAAGATGAGCACGAACAAGAACTTGCAAGTAAGCTTTTAAAAGAGCCAAATGTAAATACAGTATCATTAAGTTCTAGCATAGAAAATGTAATGGATGATATGATGAGAAACTTAAACTATGTTGTAATAATACTAATAGTATCAGCAGGAATGCTAGCATTTGTAGTATTATATAACTTATCAAATATAAATATAAGTGAAAGAATAAGGGAACTTGCTAGTTTAAAAGTGTTAGGCTTTTATGATAAAGAAGTATATGACTATGTAACAAGGGAAACAGCTATATTAACTACAATAGGAATAATATTTGGACTAATAGGGGGATATTTTTTAAGTATATTTATAGTAAAAACATGTGAAATAAATGTTTTAAGGTTTGGCCAAGAAATAAGGCTTCCAAGTTATATATATTCAGTAGCAATAACAGTAATATTTACAGTAATAGTAAATATAGTAACATATTTTGCTTTGAAGAAAATTGATATGATAGAGAGTTTGAAAAGTATAGAATAGTAAAAAGCAAGCAAAGATAGAAATACTATCATTTGCTTGCTTTTATCATTTATGAATCTATTTTATTAAGCTTTCTTTTATTATCGATATATCTGTGTCCACATGATATACAGTAACAGAATAAAAGGATAAGAAGAATGCATAAAAAATGAAAAATACCATAAAGAAAAGATAATGCCTTCAATGAACGATTAAAAATCTGTTTATACTCGTCTTCAGATACCAAAGTTACGCTACATTCTTTATTTAATATTCTCATATCCTTAGAAAATGTGACTTTCATATTATATTTAGAGTCAGAACGTATATTAGTATCAAGAGAATAATATAAAGCCTTATTATCATTTGTAAGTGACAAATGATAAAAGACACCATCAGGAATAGCTTCTACATTAGGAATTTCTCCCTCATGTATAACATTTTCAAAAATGTCATATAAATATGTGTATCGTTCCTTTTCATCATCATAAGAACTTTGCCAATCTAATTTAGTAATTTCAGGATTGTAATTAAAATTTAAATAAGTAAATAAAGCTATAAGTGCAATAGAAACTGTAACGAAGCCGATACAATAAAATACAAGCGCTACACCTTTTAAATTATCAATGTCACAAAGATACCGTTTTTGCTTTTCTTCCTTCATAATTTATCCTCCTTGAGAAAATATTGTTTAAAAGTTACAAAGTTATTAACAAAAAAGATTAATTTTTACACCTCCATCAAAAATATTTTTAGGAAACATGATACAATTTGCATTTTACAATTGAGATTAATATAACATAAAGTAATTAAAAAAACAATAAGATTACATAATTTTTAATAAAGCCCTTGATATTTAATCTGAAACGTGATAAAATTATGTAAAACTGAATAAAGAAACTCCTACTTTTGCAGTATAAGGAGAACACAAGGAAACTAAAAATAATTTTTTAAGGAGGATTTTAATATGTTTGAAACTATTAATTTTATTGTAGCTTTGGTGTTAAGTATGGGAATTGCTATTTACTTTTTATTAATACTACCATTTATTCCAGTTAAAGTAAAAGAAAATGAAACACTACGGCAAATAAAAAAGCAGAATATGCGTTATCAGAATATACTTTTTTGTTTAATAATTGGAATGATGGTTCCATTAATGATATGTTTTATGAATAAATACATTATAGGTATTCATTTTATAGAAGCATTTATATTTCTTATTTTTGGTGGAACTACTATTCCAATGAGGTTGAAGGAAAGAGAACAACTTGTAGCTCAAAATGAAACTTTATCATTTATAAAACAGAAAAGTGAAAATGGAACACTAAAGGAATATATTACAGAACTTGACGAAAAACTAACTGAGGGCATCATATTGGATAATGTGACACAAATAAGTGATCTTGAAGTTAAATTTAGAACAGGAGAGATATTTACATTAGGAATTACCAAAGAAAATGTAATGTCGATTATAAGTAAGTGTTACCATATTCAGTTACTTCAGTCAAACATTAGAAATGCTAACTTAAAACAACTTGAAGAAGATAATTTTAAGTTGGAAATTGAAACAAAAAGTGGGAACAGATTTTCTACAAGTATAAAAAAAGAAGAGTTATCAAACTATTTTAAATTAGAATAGAAATAACAAAAAATAAATAGGAAACCTTACTTGAAATTTAAGTAAGGTTTCTATTTTGCTTTTTTAAATACTTATGATATAATTAAAAAAATAAGAGAAAACTATATTAAAATTATAGAGGGAAATTATGGAGGGAAATTATGCAAGAATTTGATTGGAAAAATAATGTAGATAATAGAGAGCAAAAGCAAAAACTGGCAAAAAGAATAGCAAAAAGAGTAAAAGATGGAGATATAATAGGTTTTGGCTCAGGAAGTACTTCATATTTAGCAGTAGAAGAAATTGCAAAAAGGGTACATGAAGAAGGGCTAAAAATAAAAGCAATTCCAACATCAACTATAATAGAAGAAATATGTAAAAAACTAAAAATAGAAACAATAACTTTAAGTGAAGCAAAGCCAGACTGGTGCTTTGATGGAGCAGATGAAGTAGACCCACATAACTGGCTAATTAAAGGAATGGGAGCTGCTTTATACAGAGAAAAAATGAATATAAAAGCATCAGAAGAAAACTATATATTAGTAGATAGTTCAAAGTTTGTACAAAAACTAGGGCAAAACCATCCAGTACCAGTAGAATGTAAAATAGATAAAATAGACATAGTAAAAGAAGCCTTAAAAAAGTTAGGTGCAACAAATGTAGAAATAAAAGAATCAAATGTAGGAGAAGGAATGCTAATAACAGATAATGGAAACGTATTATTATTTGCAGAATTTCCAAAAATAGAAGCAAATTTTGAAGAAGAAATAAATAAAATTGATGGAGTAGTAGAAAATGGACTATTTATAGGGTATGACTTAATTATTATAAAGTAAACTATTATAACTATTATTTTTCTTACAAATATGTTATACTTATAATATAAAATATAGAAGAAGGAGGTAATAAAATGCCTAATAAGATTAAGAATATATTAAACGAATATGTAAAGGCTCTATAAATGAAATAATAGGAAGACACTTAAAACAAGTAATATTATATGGCTCTTATGCAAGGGGAGAACAAGATAAAAGTGGTGAAATAAGTGATATAGATATTTTAATTTTAGTTGACTTAGATGCAAATGAAATAAAGAAATTAGAAAAGATAATAATTGAATATAGTTATGATATGGATTTAAAGTATAATGTTTTATTATCACCTATAATAGAAAATTATGAATGCTATAAAGATAGAGTAAAATATATAATGCTTTATAAAAACATAGAAAAAGAAGGTGTTTTATTAAATGGATAATAACGAGATAGTAGCATTATCAAAGTACAGATTAGAGCAAGCAAAGGAAAACTTAGAAGAAGCAGAAGCATTATTTAATATAAATAAATATAAATGAGCGAGTAATAGATCATATTATTCTATATTCCATACAATGAAATCAGTATTAGCATTACAACAAGTTGACTTTAAAAAACATTCTTCAGTAATAGCATATTTTAATAAAGAATATTTTGCTAAAAATATATTTCCAAGAGAATTGAGAAAAGGAGTTAGTGAAGCAAGATTTTTTAGAGAAAAAAGTGACTATGTTGATTTTTATATAGTTACAAAAGAAGAATGTATTAATCAAATAGAAACAGCAAAGCAAATGATAAAATGCGTGCAAGATTATAGTACAATGATTATAAAAAATAGAAAGAAGGAAATTTAATGGATATAACACTAGATGTAGAAGGATATAAATTAAATGTAAGAGCAGCAGTAATAATATTACACAATAATAAAATATTAGTTCATAGAAATATAAAAAGTGACCATTATGCATTAGTTGGAGGAAGAGTAGAAATAGGAGAAAATTCAGCTAAAACAGTAAAAAGAGAAATTCAAGAAGAACTAGGAAAACAAATAGAACTAACGGGATATTATTCAACAATTGAAAACTTTTTTGAATTAAATGGCTCTAAATATCATGAGATAATGTTTGTGCATAAAGCAGAGTTTGTAAATGATGAGGATAAGAAAATAGAATACACATTGCATAATATAGAAGGAGAAGAATACTTACAATATGAGTGGATAAAACTAGATGAGCTAGAAAATTATAATATAGTACCAAGATGTATAATAGAAGTATTAAGAAATAAACAGTTTCCAGTTCATAAAATAAATGATGAATTATTAAATTCTTAGGGAACGTAGGAAATATCAAGGGTACTTTCCTAATAATATAAAAAAGAATAAATTTAAATATAATTGTATTAAGTATAAAAATAATATATAAAAATAAAATACAGCAAAAAATCAAAATATAAATAAATTTATGAATTTAAATGCACAAAATTCAAAGAATAAACCTTCTAATATAAGCATAAAATGAATTAGCTTATATTAGGAGGTTTTTTATGTTTATAGTTTTTAATAAAGAAAAAATAAATTCATACATAATTTTATTAAGTACAGTAGTAATACTATTTGGAATAGCATTTAGTGTAACTACAAAAGATGCAGTAGAAACAGCAGGTTCTACAAAAGAATTGCCAATTTATAATGTTGCTACTGACGAAAAGAAAGTTGCTTTTACTATGAACTGTGCGTGGGAGGCGAATGATATTGACAAAATATTAGAAACTCTCTCTAAACACAACTGTAAAATTACATTTTTTATGGTAGGAGATTTCGTAAAAAAATACCCAGATGCTGTAAAGAAAGTACATGAAGCGGGACATGAAATACGGTAATCATTCAGATACGCACCCACATGTAAATAATTTGAGTTTAGAAAAAAATAGAGAACAAATATTAAATTGTAGTGAAAAAATAGAGAGTATAACTGGCAAAAAAACAACACTTTATAGAGGTCCATATGGAGAATATAATGATACAGTCATAAATGCAGCAAAATCTCAAAATCATAATACTATACAATGGAATTTAGATACATTAGATTATTCAGGCTTAACAGGCGAAGAAATGTGGAAAAGACTAGAAAGTAAATTAGCTTCAGGAAGTATTATACTAAGTCATAATGGAACAAAACATACAGCAGACAGTCTAGATATGTTGTTAACCAATATAGAAAATAAAGGCTTCAAAGTAGTAACAGTTTCAGAATTAATTTATAAAGAAAATTACTATATAGATGTTAATGGAACTCAAAGATTACAAAAGTGAAAAAATTGAAAAATTGTAGAGTACTATATTATAAAATAACATGAATAAGTAAAAAGTAGAAAAATGTTACATGTGAATAGTTTTTTATATAGAAATCTTCGAGGAGATTTTCTTAAAATCACTATATAGTAAAAAAAAAAAAATTATGTAAAATCATTCGGGAATAGTAAAGCTAGTATTAATAGAAGCAAGATCAAAGATAAAAGTAGCAGAAAAAAATAAAGCTATTATATATGCATCAAAGAATGGACATACAGAAATAGTAAAGCTATTAATTAAAGCAGGAGCATATGTACCAGCTGAATTCGAATACCGAGTTCTTACAATAGTAACATCTAAGGGGTATATAGAAATACTAAGGTTATTACTCAAAAATGCTAAGTATATTAATAGAAACAAAAACTAATTATAATGGTGGAAGAAAATAGAATAAAGTAGTATAGTAAAAACGAATGCTAAAAAATTAGTATTCGTTTTTTTATCAAAAGTGGGAAGATTTGGGACGCGTCAGAAACTTTCGAAATCTTCCTAAAATTAAAAAAATAGAAAAAATGTGTAAAAAAATAATAAGAACATTTATAGTAAATAGTTCTAAATTTTTAAGTAGTATTACTTAATATACACTTACGAAAAAATTTTGTAAACAAATAGTAAATATTGAATAAGAGAAAACAAAAAAGGCAATAATACTAATATATGGATAAAAAGGGGAATCAAGTTATGCCATTTATTGGGGTTATTGCAGATGAAAAAAGTGAGAACTTTATAAGAAGACAAATAGTTGAAAAACTAAAATTAAGAGAAAGCTCAGTTCTATTTATAAAAGAAAAAAGTATAGAAAATATTAAAAATATAAAATTTGAAACTATAATAATAGCCAGAAAGTTCAAAAATATGGAAATCTTAAAGAAGATGCTATTAAATACTAACTATTTAGTAATTAATACAGATAGAATAAAATGCATAGAAATATTTAAAGAATATAATTTGAAAATATTTACTTTTGGGTTTAATTCTAAGGCAGTAGTTACAGCTTCTTCTGTTACTGAAGATGGCGTATTAATTTGTGTAAAGAAAGAAATTGAAAGTATAAATGAAAAGGTTATAGAACCACAGGAAATAAAGATTAGAAGTAGTGAGGATGTGGAGAGTATCATGGCAGTGGCTTCTACTCTATTAATATATGAGGTAGAGATGTAGGGGGCGATTGATAATCGCCCTTACATTAAAATTAAGCAAATAAAAATAAACAAATTTAACCTTTTATGTAGACAAAACAAAAAAAACGTAGTATAATAGTTTTTGTAAGGAAAAATATTCTAAAAGAGGAACAATATGAATAAAATACGAAGAGAGAAACAAAAGTAAGAGGAGGAAAATAAGTTGGATACAAATTATTCAGAGAATAATCAACTAGTATTAGTTGGAAAAGTAACAAGCGATAAAAGATTTAGTCATGAAATTTATGGAGAGAAGTTTTACATATTTGATTTAAGTGTACCACGTTTAAGTGGAAATGCAGATATTATACCTATAACAATATCTGAAAGACTATTAATAGAAGAAGGTTTAGAAATAGGAAAAAACGTAATAATAGAAGGACAATTCAGATCATACAATAGTTATGAAAATGAAAGAAATAAATTAGTTCTTACAGTTTTTGCAAAAGAAATAAAATTTGCAAATGAAGAAGATGAAGAGTTTAAGCCAAGCAAAGAAAACGTATCAAATGAAGTTACATTAACAGGTTATATTTGTAAAAAACCAATATATAGAAAAACACCATTTGGTAGAGAAATAGCAGATTTATTACTAGCAGTAAACAGAGCATATAATAAATCAGACTATATTCCATGTATAGCATGGGGAAGAAATGCTAGATTTTGTGAAAACGTACCAGTAGGAACAGAAGTAAGAATAGTAGGAAGAGTACAATCAAGACAATATGAGAAAAAGTATGAAGACGGAAGTAGTGAAATAAAAGTAGCCTACGAAGTATCAATAGCAAGCTTAGAAGTAATAGACCAAGCAGGAAACACAAGTGAAGTAGAAGAACTACAAGAAAATAAAGAAGCTATATAATTAAAATAAAGAAAGTAAAGGTCCATGTGCTAACAACTAGGTTGGTATGTGGGCTTTTAAACTAGATAACATTGGGACGGTAGCTTTGGGGACGGTTCGTAATCGGAAACAAGATAGAGTAGAACCTCAAGTAACAAAAAATAATAATCTGGCTAGATTAGGAACTGTCCCCAATGCGGAAAAAAGTAGAGTAATAAAAGGAGAAATAATGAAATTACCAAATAACAGAACAATAGCAGACTGCTGGTTACCAACATTTGAAAATGTAGCAAGAGAATTTATAATAGATAGTTTAGGTAAAATACTATGTAGCGACGAAATACCAAATTTCAAGTTCGAATTTAGAGAAAAAGAAGCAATAGAATTTATAGAAAATATAATGAAACAATATACAAATAGCTTTAAAGATAGTGAATATAAAGAAGAAATACAAGCAAGATATGAAAAAATATTTGATATAATAAAACAAAAAACAAATGAAAATAGTGAACAACCAGTAATGGTAGTAAAAGACTATAAAAAATTCTTTGAATATCTAAGGCAAGCATATGAAAGACACATAGAATTATATTTTCAAAGAAGGAAAGATTCGACAGGCTTTAAAAGTTGGGAAAAGAATAACTTTTTTGAGCTAATTTGGCTACGTGCTACACCACAAGATTTCAATAATTCAGAAGAATTCTTGAAAAAACAAGCAGAAATGATAAAAGATACAACTTTTGAAAAATATGATAAAGAAACATATTTAGGAAAACTAGAATGTTTAAATAATCATATAATCACTATAAAAAATGGAATAGCAAGAACATGGGATGAAAACTTTAGACAAATGGAAATAACAATTTATGATAAAGAACATTATACTAATAAAGAACTTTGGAACAGGCCACACTATTCACTTCCAGTAATAAGGTATGGAATATATGAAAAAGACGGTAGAAAAATATGTAGTATAGGTTCAATTCAAAACAAGAAAAATAGTTCAGATGAAGAAAGTTTAAAGAAAAAAATAGATAGAGAAAAATACAAAGTAAATAAAGATATAACAGAAGAAGACATTTACAAAGTAGAGCCAAAAAATATAATAGCTTTAAGTGTATTCATAAATCTCTTACATAAAGAAGGGATAACTGATATAGAAGTACCAAGTATGTATGTTTTAGACCATGAATATCACAGAAAAATGAATAAATACTTACTAAAAGAATTTAAACAAGAATGGACAGAAGTAGATTTTTGGGACAGAGAAGAAAGGCAAAAAAGAGAAATATATCCAGAAGAATATAAAAAAGCATTCAAGGAATTCTCAAGAACTTTTGGAAAACAAAACTTAATTAGCGAAATAAAAACAGAAAGACAATTATTAACAGCAAGAAGATTAATTAAACACTACCAAAAAGCTAATATAACAGCATATCCAGAAGAAGTAGATAACTATATGCATATGCAAATACCAGTAGTAAAGAATGCAAGTGAGATAAATGGGCATATACTAAAACAATTTTATAATTTAGTACAAGCATTAGATATAAAAAATGAAAGATAGGACAATTAGGGACTGTCCCTAATTATCCTAAAAAAATAGTTGAAAAATAAACAAAAATATAGTAAAATAAACAATAAATTAAAAAGAAGCAAGAGATTTTGGGGTAGGGGGTCTAACCTCCAACTTCCAACCTCTAACTTCCAAACAAGAAAGCGAGAAACAAAAATGTTAGAAATAATAAAAGACACCCTAATAGATGGAGTGCGCCTACTTCCATTTCTATTTATTACATACTTAATAATGGAATACTTAGAGCACAAAACAGGGAAAAAAACAAAAAATATAATACAGAAATCAGGAAAATTAGGACCTTTATGGGGAGGTATTTTAGGAATATTCCCTCAATGTGGTTTTTCAGCAGCAGCAAGTAATTTATACGCAGGAAGAGTAATTACATTAGGAACATTAATTGCAATATTCCTATCTACTTCAGACGAAATGCTTCCAGTACTAATTTCAGAAAATGCGCCAATAGATTTAATACTAAAAATACTTGTAATAAAGCTAGTTATAGGAATTATAGCAGGTTTTATAATAGATTTCATAGGACAAGCTATAAATAAAAAGAAAAACCAAGTAGAAAATAGAGCACAAGAAATTGAAGAAGAAATAGGTCATATATGTGAGCATGAACACTGCCATTGTGAAGAAGGAGGAATATTAAAATCTTCAATAACACACACACTAAACATATTCCTATTTATTATAATAATAACATTTATATTAAATATTATAATACACTTCTTTGGAGAAGAAAAGCTATCAAATTTAATACTAAATATGCCTATAATAGGACCAATAATAGCAGGAATAGTAGGACTAATTCCAAACTGTGCAGGTTCTGTAATATTAACTAAACTATATTTAGAAAATGTAATAAGTATAGGCTCAATGATAGGAGGCTTATTAGTAGGTTCTGGAATTGGAATTTTGATATTATTTAGAGTAAATAAGAATATAAAAGAAAATTTTAAAATATTAGGTTTATTATACATAATAGGAGTAGCTTGTGGAATAGTAATAGACTTAATAATATAATAAAATAATGAGGCTGTAATAGTCTCATTATTTTTATATTCTTAGGAAAGTCATCCTCGATAGAGGTGAGTTTTCTTAGAAGATAATTATGGAAGAATTAGATTTTCTTAGCGAAGAATGAGCTTAGAAAATCTTATTCTTGTTTTTTATGAAGTAATTTAATGTGGTAACTTAAATACATAAAATATATTTACAAAAAAATATGACTCATATAAAATTATAAATGCAAGGGGGAAAATAAATGAAAGAAAATAAAGGAATAACACTAATAACCCTGTGTATAACAATAATTTTATTAATAATATTAGCAGGAGTAGTAATTAATTTGAGTTTAGGCGATAATGGATTATTTAAAATAGCAAAAAGAGCAACCAAAAACTATAAAACTATTGGAGCAAATGAGGAAAAAGCAATAGAGGAATATACTAATGAAATAGATAAATATACAAAAGAAACACCTAAAAAATTATTAGCAGAACAATTTGGGTTTACACCCACTAATTCAAATTGGAAAGTAGAAAATGTAAAGGAAGCATTAGATTATTTATATAATAATTAAGAATAGGAGAAAACAAATGAAAATAGGTAAGAAAACATTAAATAAAATATTTATAATATGCATTACTGCAATACTTACAAGTGGAATAAGTGTATATGCCACATATAATTATTTGGCAAAAGATGTAAGCTATATAAAATCAAATGGAGAAGAATTAAGTGTAGAAGAAGCTTTGAATGAGTTATATAGTAAAAATAAGGGTGAAATAGATTATTATACATTTTGTTCAGATGTAATAAATACATCTTCAGGAGGAACTTTTTATACAAAAGTACTTTCTATTCCAGAAGGAAAAACAAAAGTATGTATTTATAGCTCATCATCATCTACTTATTATGTGACAACTCCAACTATAACATCAAATATTATTGATAAATGTAACACATCAAATTTAAAAAAATATTCAATTTCTGGCTGTATAGATAGTGCAGATTTCCTTAGTATTATTGAAACAAATGGTAAAGCAGGAAATATTACTATAAGTTATGGTTGCGGAGGAACAGGTAAGCACTTTGCAGAAGGAATATTATTTTATAAATAGAACATTAGTTATATAGGAGAGGTTTAGAAGAGAGTTTTAGTAAAGAGCAACAACAATAAATTATTGGAATGTGCTAGCAAATTATTCAGTTCTTGTTAGGTCAAGATAAAGAAGAATAAAGGAATTAGGAATTGAAGAAGAAAAATAATTATTTAAAATTTAGTACACTTTGTAAAAATAGAGTATATTAAACCATTATATGGTAAAATATACTCTATTTTTAATAGGAAAAGGTATATATTAAATATTAGAATTCAAAATTTCACAATAGTGCCAGAACTCTTGGAACATCCATTCAGGAAAATAAAATCGAGTCTCTTGTGCGGTTTTGATATAGTCTAAAAAATTAGTCTTATATTGAGTGGAACGAGAATATCCTTAGCTCTCTTTACATCTTCACTGCTTGCAGTTCTATATCCTTCTAAAGGATATTTAAAATCAAGTTGCTCCCATTTAAACTTACCTAAATCATGATAAGGAAGAATCTCAACTTTTTCTACTGTTTTTAAACTATTAATAAAATCTCTAAGTTTAAGTAAATCTTGCTCATTATCAGTAATGCCAGGGACTAGAACTTGCCTAATCCATAAAGGTTTATTATTATCACTTAAATATTTTGCAAAGTTAAGTTCTTTCCTATTTGAAACTCCAGTTAATTCTATACATTTTTCATCATTTATACATTTAATATCTAGTAAAAATAAATCTGTTAAATCTATTAATTTTTTTATATCGCAAGTTAAATCGAAAGAGCCAGAAGTATCAATACAAGTGTGGATATGGTGCTCTTTTAATTTAGTAAATAATTCTATTAAAAATTTAGATTGAAGTAGAGGTTCACCACCACTAACAGTAACCCCACCATTAGGCATAAAATAATTTTTATATCGTAAAATCTTTTCTAATATTTCATCTACTGAATATTCCTCTCCACCATGAATGTCCCAAGTATCCCTATTTTGGCAATATTTACATTTTAAACAGCAACCTTGCATAAAAATAACAAAGCGAACTCCAGGTCCATCAACTGCTCCTAAACTTTCAAATGAATGAATACGTGCTTTCATAAATTCCTCCTAACAAATTATGACTTAATTTTACTATAAAAAGATGCAAAATTCAACAAAAATAAAAATAAAATATTGACATCTAAGAACAAAAGTTCTATAATAAATAAAACTTTGAAATAGGATGTGATAATTATGAATGGAGAAAATAATATTGCACCAGTAAACGAAGAATTAAATGTAGTAGAATATGAAACAGAAAATATTAGAAATTTGATTTACACAATTAGGGGAAAACAAGTAATGTTAGATAGTGATGTGGCAAGATTATATCATTATGAAACCAAGAAAATTAACCAAACAGTAAAAAGGAATATAGAAAGATTTCCTGAAAAGTTTTGCTTTCAATTAAGTGAAAGTGAGATGGAAAACTTGAGGTCACAATTTGTGACCTCAAGTTTAGAAAATGAAAATTATGGAGGTAGAAGATACTTGCCATATGTATTTACTGAACAAGGAATTGCAATGCTTTCAGGTTTGCTAAGAAATGATATAGCTATAAAAGTAAGCATAAATATAATGGATGCATTTGTAGAAATGCGAAAGTTTATACTAAATAATGGGCAAATATTTGAAAGATTAACAACAATAGAATACAAAATGCTAGAACATGACAAAAAATTTGACGAAGTATTTGATGAATTACAAAGAAATAAGAACGAAGAATTTAAACAACAAGTATTTTTTAATGGCCAAATATACGATGCATACAGCTTAATAATAGACATTATAAAAACAGCACAAAAGAAAATATTAGTTATAGATAATTACATAGATGACACAATATTAAAAATGCTTACGAAGAAAAATAAAAACGTAGAAGTAGTAATATTAACATCAGAAAAGAGTAATATAACAAAACTAGATATACAAAAATTTAATAAAGAATATTCTAGCCTAAAAGTAGCTAAAACAAATAAATTTCACGATAGATTTATGATAATTGATAATAAAGAACTATACCACATAGGAGCTTCTTTAAAAGACGCTGGCAAGAAATGTTTCGCAATTTCTAAAATAGAAGATATGGAATATTTAGAAAAAATAAGCAAGATGGATTGATTTTTTATCTGAATTATGTTAATATATAGAAATGTAACTAGAAAACAATAAATTCTTATAATTATAAGGAGGAAAAAAATTTATGAAAAATCGGATTAAAGAAGTATTAAAACTTACATTATCATTTGCAATAGCAGTAATATTAATGTGGTGTTTTAAACTTATTACATTTCAGATTGGAACTGCGATTTTCTTCTATTTTATAGGAGCACTTTCATATGCAATGTTAGGGAAAAAACAAACAAAACAACAAGATAACGAAAAGCAAAGTAAAGATAACAAAGAAGAAGGCCATGGTGGTTTTCACAGAAGAGAATTACGACCAAGTGAAAATTGTTGCAATAGCGATACATATGGTGTTATATGCGTAAGGTGTGGAAGATGCGGAAGAAGATTTAAAAAAACTTAAGGTCGCAATTTGCGACCTTTAATTTTTTAGAATTTTTCATGTATAGTCCTATTAATAACATCAAGTTGTTGTTCCCTAGTTAATTTAATAAAGTTTACAGCATAGCCAGAAACACGAATTGTTAATTGTGGGTATTTCTCTGGGTGTTCCATTGCGTCTTCTAGTAATGCTCTATCAAATACGTTTACATTTATATGGTGTCCAGTTTGTTTAAAATATCCATCTAATAAACTTACTAAATTATCTACTTGAGTATCTAATTCTTTTCCAAGTGTTCCTGGAGTAATTGAGAATGTGTATGAAATTCCGTCTTCAGAATATTCATATGGTAATTTTGCAATTGTGTTCATTACGGCAACTGCTCCATTTGTATCTCTACCATGTAATGGGTTTGCACCTGGTCCAAAAGGAACTCCTGCTCGTCTTCCATCTGGTGTATTTCCTGTTGCTTTTCCATAAACTACGTTTGATGTAATAGTAAGAACTGATAATGTATGTTTTGAATTTCTGTAAGTAACATGTTTTTGTAACTTACGTAAGAATGTTTTTACAACATCTACAGCAATTTCATCAACACGGTCATCATCATTTCCGTATTTTGGGAAATCTCCTTCTATTTGATAGTCTACTGCTAAGCCTGTTTCATCACGAATAACTTTTACTTTTGCATATTTTATTGCAGAAAGTGAATCAGCTACTACTGAAAGCCCAGCAATTCCACATGCCATTGTTCTTAATATTTCTTTATCATGAAGTGCCATTTCTAATGCTTCATAT
>JAAVYV010000007.1 GCA_022791325.1 Clostridia bacterium | reverse complement strand
GAAAAACTCCAAACGGAGAATTCAAGGATATAGCTCATCCAATCAATGCTGAAACAAGAGAAAAAATTCAAAAAGCTATATTAGAAGCTTATGATGCTCCTGAAACAGAGGAAGCTCCAGAATCAGCAGAATAATAAATGTAAAAAAATTCCAACACTTGTTGGAATTTTTTTGTTATTTATTATTGTTTCTTTTTATTTTCTTTATTTTTTCTAAAGTCCCCAATTATAAACGCCAATATTGTTGTAAGCATAAAACCTGTAAAATAGTTCCATGATAATATCATAGTGATTATAAAAATTACCCCAAATACTAGAGTTGTTGCCTTAGGTGTTTGTAATAAATAGTTATCTAATTTCTTGAAAAATATTTTATTAATAAAACATTCTTGTATCATCCATACCCATAAAAATGTAATCATAGATAAAATAAGATACTTCTGGAATACTACCGCTATCCAAATTTCAATTCCTCCAAATAATAACATTAGTACTAAGCATGTTACTACTTGTGCAACGTCACTTGACCACATTCCATTCACTCCTATTATCTTTGTTAGCTTTTGTAATAATGTCTCTAATTTTTTCATAGCATATACCTCCTAAATTATTAGTTGATAGTTACAATTATTTCTTATGTTAATAGTTGTATCATCAATATCTGTTTATGCCAATAGTTGTTAATAACAAGAAAGTATTTTCGCCATGCTACGTGTTAAATTATTCGCTCCTAAGTAAGTAATATATTTTATTTTTTACATTCCGCTCTCCAAGACAAAGGGTATTTAACTGCCGAAGGTGGGCTGTCGGTCTCCATTATAAAAATAGAATATATTACTTAGTTCGCGCTACTCTATAACTTAAAACACAGTACTTTCCTAGTATATAAAAAATAGTTTTCTTTTTATAAAACTATTTTTTACAATTTTATGATATTTTAATTTTACTTTTTTATATATTCAACAATAAAAAATTAGGTTTGAATTAAATTGTTAATTCAAACCTAATTTTCGTTAAAGACTTTTTTATTACTTTTAATCTGTATATTTTATATTTTTAAAAACGTCAGCTACCACAAATGCTAATATGGCTGAAAGTATCACTCCTATGAAATGTTCTACTGATAACGCAATAACAATTACACATATTATTACATATATTAAAACAGTAGCTTTAGGTGTTTTTATTAAGTAATCATCTAATTTCTTTAAAAAAACTTTTTTAATTACATATTCTGCTATGAACCATACTAAATAAAATACCGCAATAGCTAACATAAGATAATATCCATCTGTTGCAGTTAATATCCCAATTCCTGTATATAGTAAGCCAAGTAATATTATCACTAATATTTTTAATAATTCGTCTGCCCGTAAATCTCCTACTATTTTGTTTAATAATTTTTCTAATTTCTTCATACCTTTTACCTCCTAAATTATTAGTTGTAAAGCTCCAATATTAAATTATGTTAATAATATATCATTTTTATATCTATATGTCAACTTTTTTTATATATTTTATATATTCTATATTACTATTTTTACTTCTTTCTACCATTTGATTATATATTTTATCTCTAAGCTCTTTTTGTGCTTCTTTTTTAGGTAGCTCATTATTTGGGTAGAATGGGCCATCTATGTAGGTTACTATTTTTATTTTTTCTTTATTTTTACCATATTTTTGATATGTGTTTGTCATACAAAATGATGGTACTTGTAGTTCTACTGGGTATTTGAAGGATACGTCTTTGAAGTTTCTTATTTTTGTGTAATATGGCCATATGTGTGCTTCGGGGTATATTGTTATTGAGTTTTTGTTTTTTATTCTTTTTTCTATGATTTTTAGGAAGCTTTTCATTGCTGTTTTATTGTCTGGTGTTGGAATTGCTCCTAGCATTTCTATTAGATGCCCCGCTCCTTTTATTGATACATTTGCTGGGTTTACTATTAGAAAGTTTCTTTTTGGGTAGTTTCCTACACTTGTGATAAATGTGTCTGCAAATGCTTGGGTATGGTTTGCATATATGAAATATCCTTCATTTTTACATTGTTTTAATTTTTCTTTTCCTATATATTTTAATTTGAACTTTATTTTTTCATAGCCTACTTTTATTGGCATACTAAATACATTTTGTATAAGATATGAGCATACCTCCCAAAAAGGATTATGCTCATATTTATAGTTTTCATCTATTTTTCTTGGTGTTATTACTGCTTTTGAAAATTCTTCATTTAGTTCATCTTTATAGTATATTATTTCTCTATTTTCCATTTAATTTACACTCACTTTTTCTTTTTTTGTAGTATATTCAAGTGGAATTTTATAAAATTCTTCATATACTTCTTTCCAGATTTTGAAGTTTTCTTCTTTCATTATTTCTGTATTTTCTCTATCTGATAGTTTTTCGTTTGAATAAATTGGTTCTCCAATATTTATTGTATACTCTTGTATTGGAAATCCATCTTCTCCCATAATGTTACTATCTTCCATTGTTATAAAAATAGGAATTACTGGTACATTATTTTTTGTAGCTAATTTGAATGCTCCATTTTTCAATGGCTTTGGTTTTCTATAGTTCCACCACATACTTTGTTCTGGAAAGATTAGTATAAAATCCCCTCTTTGCAATATTGTATCGACTGCTTTTTTGAATTCTATCATTGTTCTTTTGTTTGAGCTTAGTGGTAATGTATCACAGTTTCTAAATAAGAAACCATAAAAACCTGGAAAGTTTGTGTAATTTCCTTCTCTTATTACTTTATATAGTTTTTTTGTTTTTGCTTGCTCTGATATTCTAAATACTTGCTCTATTGAAAAAGAATCAAATGGATTAAAGTGATTACATGTTATTATTGCTCCTGTTTGTACTTTTTTAAAATTTTCTATTCCATTTATCTTTCTTATTATTAATTTATTTTCTTTTATTATATCGTTTAAAAATTTTTCCCCTACTTTATTTGCAACTATGTTCTTAAATTTACTGTAATATTTCTTTTTTAAATAATCTATATTTTCTGGTGGTAATGGTATAGTCGGAGGGTCATTTTCTGCATCTATATCAAATTTCCCTTCTTTTTCTAGGTTTTCTATCTTTTCTAATATTTCTAGTCTATCTCGAGCCTTTTCTATATCATTTTCTTTCATCTGTTATCTCCTATATTCTCTATCATCGCCTACACATGCATTTTCTTTTATTGCCATTTGTGCTAATGCTTTTTCTGCTTCTCTGTCTTTAAATTTTTGTTCCTCTGTATAAGCATCCTTTATTGCCACAATTTCATCATAAAATTCTGTCTTTTTAGCATATTCCCAAAAATATTCATTATATGTTACATCTTCAAAATGCCATGGTTTATATGCAAAGTTGTAGTGTATTAGTTTTATATCTTCTGGCTTTGTTTCGTCATTTACATATGGCATTACATCCCAATCGTGGCTTACTAATGTTACCCTTCCTTTACATAGCCTATTTAAGTAGTCTTGGTCTTGTGCTACTGAAAATTTTACTTTTTCTAATAGGTATAAGAACTTTTCTTGAAATTTGAATTTTCTTAGTTCGTCTAAGTTCATTAGTAGTACTCCTGCATTGAAGTAATGCTGATATTTTGCAACTCCTACTACTAGTTCTGCATAGTCTTGGAATACTTTGTTGTATTGTATTATATCGTCTGGTGCTGCTGCTACTAAGTTTGTTCCCATTTCTGTATTGTATAGCTCTGATATATCTCCTACTACTATTATGTCACTGTCTAAATATAATACTTTATCATATTGTGGATATAGTTCTGGTAAAAATAACCTAAAGTATGTTGTGTTTGTATAATAGTCTCTTGTGTATAGTTTGTCTTTTACTTTTTCTATATAATAACTTAAATCTACATACTCTATATTTACATTTTCACTTTCAAATTTTTTTATTTCTTTTTGATTTTCTTCTTGTACATTTGTGTGTAATATTTTTATTAGGTAATTATATTCTTTGCTTGCATTGTCTATTAATGATTGTAGTGCTACTGCTAAAAAAGGTGTGTAACTATCATCTATTGCAAAAAATATTGGTATTATTCTTTTTTCTTTATTCATAACTTTTTTCCCCTTTTTGTTTTTCATATTCTTCTTTTAATTTTACATATTCTTCTAAATCTTCATCAAATGCATGACATCTTAATAATTTATGCACTTCATTTATATGCCATTGTTTATAATTTTCTACTTGTGGATATGGTAGTAATATTAGCCTTTTACAAAAATGGCATATTACTGTTTGTTTTCTATTAAATGCTGATTGTTCATTATATATTCTTGGAAGCAACTTTTTCTTTGTTGTTGACCTATATATTGCGTCTTGGTCTGCAAATAGCATTTTTTTAGTTTTTATAAGTTCTCGTGCTTTTTTTAAAAGACCTGTTTGTTTTATTTTCTCCATATTTAGTAATAGCATACCTGCATTTATATAGTCTGGCCATATAAATATTGAACCATATTTTTCTTTTACTGCTGCATATTCATATTCTGTAATGTCAGTATTATATAGTTCTGAAATATCTTTGTTTGCCATCATGTCTATGTCTAGGTATAGTATTTTATTTGGTATTTCTTCTACTTTGTCTGCTAATAGCCTTAAAAGTGTATATGGTGTGCAGTATGCATTTTCGTTTTTACAGTTTCCAAATTCTTTTTCATATAGATTTGTTACATCTATTTTTATTACTTCATTATTAGTGTTCTTACTTTTTACTACTTCATTTAAAAATGCTACTTGTTTATCTGTTATACAGGTATAGTCTTCTTTTATTCTTGAAACGTCCATTGTAAATATGTAACATTTTACATCCTCTTTGGTTTTATTTGTAATTGATATTAGCTCACTAAGAGCTCCA
This sequence comes from Clostridia bacterium, assembly GCA_022791325.1. Classification (GTDB taxonomy): domain Bacteria; phylum Bacillota; class Clostridia; order TANB77; family CAG-508; genus UMGS1663. Next base: position 3,738 of record JAAVYV010000007.1, on the reverse strand, counting down.
TCAAATACTTTTTGGTTTCCACACAAAAGTATATTTATCATTTTTTTATTTCCCCTATTACTTTTATATTAATTATTTTATATAAAGTTTAAACTATTATATATTATAATTCGATTTTTTTCAACATTTTTCTACTCTTTAATTTGTTTGTCTTCTGTATTTTTTTCTTCTTTTCTTTCTTTTACTGCACTAATGCTAGATACTATACTGCTTAATATAACAAATAAATAGAAATTTACTCCTCTTGTTAGTAGCATTGCTCCTTTTAACATATTTTCTAAAAATACTGTACTATATATTGCTATAAATGCTCCTTCGCTTACGCCTACTGCTCCTGGTGATGGTATTCCTGATACTGTTGCATATAGTAGTGATTGCATTGTTGTTATTTCAAATATGTTATGCTGTGATAATCCAAATGAACGATATACCCAGTATGTGATACTATAAAATATTATATATTGTGCATAAGTTGTTAATAGTGTTCTTATAACTACCCTTTTGTTGTTTTTTATATATGATGCACTACTTTGGTATTTGCTTAGTTCTTTTTCTAATTTTTCTTGTTTTTCTTCTATATTTTTAAATTTGAAAAATTTTAATATTTTTACTACTATATTTATTAAACCTTTTGTCATTCTTTTTGAAAGTATTGATATTAGAAGTAATATTAATGCACTTAGGTTAAGACCTACTCCTATTACAAAACACCATGCTAGTGCTTTGTTCATGTATTTGTAATTAAAGAATATACTAAATAATGCTAATGATATTGTGACTATTTGCACACAACTTAGGTTTATTAAGAATGTTAGTGTCGAGTTTGCAACAGATATATTATCTTTATACATATAATATATTTGCATTGGTTGCCCGCCACTTGCTGCTGGTGTTATTGCACTAAAGAAAAAACCTATTAATGCATATTTTATGTTTTTCCAAAATGTACTTTTTTCATTTAGTGCTTTTAATGCTCTTCCTATATTTATAGCGTCTAATATTATATATATGCACATACATATTATTGCAATTATTATAAATTCTTTTTTTACTCCTGCTAGTACATTAAATATTTGGCCTATGTCTTGATCTTTTAATATTATAGAAAATGTTAATATTATAAGCAGTATGAAAATTATTAAATTCCTTATTATCTTTTTTGTTCTTTCCATCTTTTTTCCTATCTTTATTTTTTTGACTTTTATATTATCTTTCATTTTTTTATTTAAGTCAACTGTTTTTTAGTTTAATTACTATTATTAATAAAATCTTAAGATACATACTAAATTATATTTTTATAAGGGCGACCAGTAAGCCTATCCACACTTGCTTAGAAATTAGACTGTAAAAAAAGTGTGTCAAATGGGACGGGGGATATTGACACATCTTTAAAAGATAAAGTGTATCAATATCCCCCGTCCCATTTGACACACTTTTTTACAGTCCCTATTTTCATAGAAAGAGTAGACGACTGCTAATCGCCCCTACAAATGTATTCTTTATTATTTTTAAGTTATAACTATACTTTTTATTAATTATATGGTTACAATTCACAGTGCTACTACAAAAGTGTGTTCCTAAGTAAGTAATATATTTTATTTTTTTAGTTATCTTTTTTTATTTCTTCAAATCTCTTTATTTTCATTGTTGTCGTTTTTACAAATTCGTCTTTTTTTATTTCTAGTTTTTTTATTGCTTTATATGATGTTAATTTTCTATTGACTTGTTTTATTTGTTCCCATATGATGTTATGTATTTGTTCGTCGCTTAAGTTTTTACCATGTTTTGCTTCTATTTCTTCTAGGTTTGGTATTACTTTTACTGTTATTATTAGTTCTTTTTCTCCTTCTACTTCTTTTCCATATACCATACATTCTTTTATTTCTGGTACTTCTCCTAACATTAGTTCTATTTCTTCTGGGTATATATTTTTTCCGTTTTGTGTTACTATAACATTTTTTGTTCTTCCTGTTATATATAGAAAACCGTCTTCATCTAGGTAGCCTACATCTCCTGCGTGGAACCATCTATTTCCTTCTTCGTCTAATTCTATTACTTCATTTGTTGCTTCTTCATTTTCATAATAGCCTAGCATTAATGTTTTACTTTTTATTAATACTTCTCCTTCTCCTTTTTCGTTTGGATTATATATTTTTAGTTCTGCACAGTTTACTGCTTTTCCTGCTGAGCCAACTCTTGGGTCATATTCTGGTGTTAATGCTGCTATTGGGGCTGTTTCTGTTAAGCCATAACCTTGCAAGAAACTTATTCCTAAATCTTGAACCCATCTTCCTACTTTTGCGTCTATTGGAGCTGCTGCTGATACTATTATTCTTATGTTTCCGCCTAAGTTTTCATATATTTCACTAAATACTTTTCTTTTAATGTCTACTCCTACACTTTTTAGTGCATTTGTTACATGCATCATTGAATTTACTAATGCTGATTTACCACTTTTCTCTATTGTTTTATTTATTTTTTTGTATAGGTTTTCTATTAATAGTGGTACTGCTATCATTGCTGTTGGTTTTGTTTCTTGTAAGTCTGGTACTATGTGTTTTAAGCCTTGACATACTGCTACTGATGAACCATTTGCAAATGGTAGTAGGAAACCTATTGATGATTCATATGTGTGGTGAAGTGGAAGTACTGAAAATAGCCTGTCTGTTGGATATAGTTTTACATATGTACTAACTGCATTTATATTTTCTGCTAGGTTTCTGTTACATATCATTACTCCTTTTGAGTTTGATGTTGTTCCTGATGTGAATATTAGTACTTTGAATTCGTCTGGGTCTATTTGTATTTTTTCAAAGGAATTATCTCCTTTTTCTACCATTTCTTTTCCTTGTTTTATTATTGTTTCTATTCCTATGTCTCTTCCTTCTAGTCCACTTTCTGAGTTCATTTGGATGAAGTATTTTACTGTTGGTAATTTATCTTGTACTTTTTTTATGATGTCTTTTTTCTTAGATGAGTATATTACTGCTGTTGCTTTTGACCTGTTTATTACATTTTCTATTTCATTTGCTGGAAGTTCTTTGTCTACTGGTACTGCTATACCTGTTCCACATAGCATTGCCATATATGATACATACCAGTAATATGTGTTTTCTCCTATTATTACTATTCTTTCATTTTTTAAACTATATTTGTTTGTTAATGCTGTTCCTAATGCTATTACATCATCTGTGAATTCTTTGTATGTTATTTTTTTGAATTCTTCTTTTGGGTTAAATTTTTCTAATATACATATTTCATTTGCATATTTTTCTCTACTTCTATAGAATATTTCTTTTATTGTTTCATAATTTGTTTTTTCGTAATTTTTGTTTTTTCCTTTTTGCATTCCTTCTTGTTCTTTTTTTATTTTTTCATAGTCTACTTGTACTTCTTCTATATTTTCTATATTTTTCATTTTTATTTTTGGAAATTTAAAATTTGGTACTTTGAAATCTTTTAATATTCTCATTTTTTGTTTTCTCCTTTTTTCTATAATTTAATATTTCAACAAAAGGGCACAGTGGTGTCATTACTAATAGGGTATTCCCACAAACGGTGCCCCTACAACGTAAAATTTGATTTTTCCTATACTACAACAAAAGTGGCTTCGCCACGCTGGCGATTGCTAATCGCCCCTACATTAAATTTTAGTTTTATACTTTTAATTGTTGTATTTCAGCTTTTTCTTATTTTCTGCTATTTCTCGGGTCGCCGAAGGCGGCGACCCCTACAACG
>JAAVYV010000006.1 GCA_022791325.1 Clostridia bacterium | reverse complement strand
TTATATATCTTGAAAGTAACATTTCTGCATAACTTGATTGGTAGTCCCCTGTGCTTTTTATTTGTATTTCTGGTTTTTCACCATTTAATACAGTTTGCCTATAATTTTCAGGTATGTAGATAATATAGTTTACATCTCTATAAAATAATGCATCATTAATACTATCATCTTCTAGTTTTATATTTATTATATTTGAATTGTCTTTTATATAATCTACCAAATTTTTAGTTAAGCCTATTTCTTCATCTTTATTTATTATTAAAATATCTGGTTTAACTGCTATAAAATTTGTATTATTTTCACTTGTTGTCATATTAAACACACCAAATATTAGTAATATCATTGTATATAAAAGTACAACAAATTTATTTTTATTTAATATTTTTAAAAATGTTTTAAATACTGTCATTTCTTTCCTTTCTATTCCAATTGGGGACAGATACCCCATTAGGAAACGTCCCCAATTGGAACTTTTTTTACAATGTTTCATATTTTTGCTTTCTTAATTGTATAATTGATATTGCTATCATAATGCTACTAAATATAAGTAGACTTATAACATTTATATAATATCTACTAAAAGTATCATAATAATATAAAGAATATAATCCATCTGTTATCATACTTGCAGGGTTTAATTTATTTATAATTGGCACATTCTTATCTACGATATATTTCATTGTTATTCCCATCATTCCAGATAAAAAACAACCAAACATTGTAACTGCAAGTAATATTCCTGTTTTTGCGTTTTCGTTTGTTTTTAGAGTTGTTGCAACTACTAGACCAAGTGATAATCCTGCTAAACTTCCTACTAAAGTTAATAATACTATTAAAGGCAAATTATTTCCATAGTCTACTTTTAATATAAATATTGTATAGATAAATAACAAACTAATTCCAATTAATTGTGTTATATAACTTGCAAAAACACTAGAAATTATTAGTTTTCCTTTGCTAATTGGTGCTACTGCTGTTCTTTTTCCTACATTTCCCATATTGGCTAAACTATTATTTATCGCTGTCATTGCTAATATTCCACCATATAAACATGTCATTGCTATTAGTGTATAAAATTCAATCATGGTATAACTTAAATTTGCATTTGATATATTTTTAAAACTTATGTCTTCTTTTGTTGCTATTTCTAAAGCTTTTTTATATATTTTTTCATAGTCAACTTGTGCTTTTCCTTGCATACTTTCTTTTACTATTTTCTTATTTGCTAGGTCTTGAACTATTTTGCTTGTACTAGTTATTTCTTCTGTAACATATTTTAATATGCTTTCATTTATTCCATTTGATTTTATTACTATTTTTGGTTTATCTTCATCTAGTTTTAAATATCCTGTTATTTCACCATTTTCTAATAGTTCTTTTGCTGTAGTCTCCTGTACATATTTTAAAGAAAATAACCTATCTTTGTTTTCTTCATCACTTAAAGCTTCAAAAGATTGTTTTAATATTTCGTTATTTTTAAATTCTTCACTTTCTACTATTGCTATATCAATAATACTTAATTTTTCACTATTTTCTATATTTGAAAATGCTAAGTTGAAAAATGTTGCCATTATAATTGGAAATGCAAAGGTCCAAAATATTAGTATTTTGTTTCCAAATAGTGTTTTTAAGGTATACTTAAAATTATGTATAAACATTAATCTCTAAGCTCCTTTCCTGTTAATTCTAAGAATACATCATTTAGAGTTGGTCTTTCTGAATAGATTTTATTGTATTTTATTTCTTCTTTTTTCAAATGATTTGTTAATTCTCCTAAATTGTTTTCTCCTTGTTTATATGTAATAATTAAGTTGTTTACATTATATTTAACTTCTTCTACATTTTGTAGATTTTTTATTTTATCAATTTGTTCTTCTTTTAGGTTGTTAACTTCTACTGTAACTTTCTCTTCTATTCTAGCTTTTTTCTTAAGCTCATCTGCTGTTCCACTTGCAAGTATTTTTCCTTTATCTAAAATAATAATTCTATCACATAAAATTTCTACTTCTTCCATATAGTGAGTTGTATACACTATAGTTGCTCCAGCTTCTCTTAATTTCTTTATTCCATCTAATATATTATTTCTACTTTGTGGGTCTACTGCTACTGTTGGTTCATCTAAAAATATTAGCTTTGGTTTATGTGCAATTCCACAAGCTATGTTTAGTCTTCTTAATAAGCCACCTGATAGTTGTTTTGGATAGAACTTTTTAAAATCTTCTAAACTTACTAGTTTAATTGCTTCTTCTATGTAGTTTTTTCTAGTAGTTTTATCTTTTATATAAAGTCCACAAAAATAGTCTATATTTTCATATACTGTTAGTTCATCAAATACTGCTACTTCTTGAAATATTACTCCTATATCTCTTTTTATATCATAAGAATTTGGTTTCATTTCTTTTCCAAATATTTGTATACTTCCTTTACTAAATTTTAGTAAAGATAATATACAGTTTATAGTAGTAGTTTTTCCACTTCCATTAGGTCCGAAGTAAACCTAATATTTC
>JAAVYV010000078.1 GCA_022791325.1 Clostridia bacterium | reverse complement strand
TTTGGTATGATAGCATTAGCAAAACAAGACAGCAAAGGAAAAACTATTACTGCTATTATTTTGGGAATACTTGCAGTTGTTATTACTCTTAATGCACAAAAAATAGTGTCTGATTCTATTAATGAAGCACTAGATACTTTTAATAATGAATTGGATACAATGTCAGGAAATAAGACAGAAGAAATGTTAGCTAATAATCTTGATGTTACAATAGGCACATTTGAGGCTATAAAACAACAATATATGACAGATACAAAGCTACCTGTTAAGGTAAAAAATAAGAGTTCTGAAACGAAGTCATTTAGCATTCAAATTGAAGCAGTAGATGGTAATGGTTCAAGAATTAATCAAGATACGATCTATGTGAATAATTTAAATGCAGGACAAAGTCAAGATTTTGAAGCATTTAGTTTTGTAACTTCTGATAAAGTTGAAGCTTTGAAGAATGCAACTTTTAAAATTATAGAAGTTTCTATGTACTAGAAATTAAATAAGATACTACTGTAAAATGTAGTATTTTATTTTATAAAAACTATTACACATCACAAAATTAGATATATTATAGAAGAAACAGTACAAGAACAAATAAAGATGGTGCTTTGAATATAGCATAAAAAGAATTATTATAAAAATAAAATGATGTAAATGAATTTTATAGTTTTATAAAATTTAAAGAAGAATGCTAAATAAAAATGATGTAGTACTGATGGAGGGGATTAATTTGGAAGTAAAAGAATTAAAATGCACAAATGGCTTACTAAAAGTGTATGAGGACAAAGTAGTTATATCAAGAAAAACAGCAATGGCATTTGTTTCACAAGGATTAAAAGGAGATAAAACTTTTTTTTATAGTGACTTATCTAGTGTAGAATATAAAAAGCCAAGTTTGGTAGCTAATGGATATATTAAATTTATTACTGCAGGAACAAGAGAAACGAAACAAAATATAGGGATTCTTGGGACGACAACGAAAAAAGCTCTTGAAGATGATAATACTTTAATATTGAGAGCATTTAACAAGGAAGTTCCCAAAAAGTCGGAAGAGTTATACGAATATATTTTATCAAGAATGAGTGAGTTAAAAAATAAGACTGTAATAACAAGTAATATATCTAAAGCAGAGGAAATAATGAAATTCAAGGAATTATTAGATCAAGGAATAATTACACAAGAAGAGTTTGAAAAGAAAAAACAAGATTTGTTAAATTAAAAACAAGCATCAGATTAATTCTGGTGCTTTTATTATGGAAAGGAGGAAAAAACTATGAAAGTCGAAGAATTGGAAATTATTATAACAGCAAAAGTTGAAAAAGCAGTACGAGAAGTAATGAAATTAGTACCACAAATAAAAAAAACAATGAAACAAGTACAAGAAATATTTGAAAAAGTAGATACAAAATCAATACAAATGAAATTTCAACAGTCTGTAGAATTTATGAAAAAGAAAATGCAAGATCTAAAAAGAAGTACACAAAATAGTGAAATGACAATAAAAATGAATAACAAACAGGCACAACAACAAATAAGTCAATTAGAAAAAGAAATAGATAGTTTACAAAAGAAAATAACAGGAAGAGAATTAAAGTTAAATATAACAAATAATACATTAGATAAAATGAGGGCAGATACAAATCAATCAGTAATTAAAGATATGCCAAGGGCAGGAAATAAAGCAAGAAAGCAAGAAACATATAAAAGATTAAATAATAATGAAGATTATACATCTTTAGTAGCACAAAGAGATAAATTAAATAAAGAAATAGAAAAATACAATACTTTACTAGATATAGCAAAACCAAAAATGTCACAATTAGAACAGGAAACAAATCAAACGGCAAGTACACAAAGCAAATTAAGTAGTTTTTTTGGAGCATTTAAAGGAAAATTAGAACAAGCTAAGGGAAGTGTAGGAATTTTCAAAAATGCTTTCAAACAAATGCCGAAATTAACACAAAATATAACGAATAATATTAAAAATATGGGAATAGGTTTATTACAAGGACTGGGGCATGTTTTGAAATATGTAGGTTCGTTATTTTCATTACAAAGTATTTATTCGACATTAAGTGGTTGTGCTCAAAGTTGGCTTTCAAGTCAAAATGTAGGAGCCCAACAATTAAGTGCTAATATTGATTATATGAAATATGCGATGGGAGGTGCTTTTGCACCAGTAATTCAATGGGTTATAAATTTGGTATATCAGCTAATGAAAGCGATTCAATCTGTTGTTTATGCTTTATTTAGAGTAAATATCTTTGCCAATGCAAGTGCTCAATCTTATGGAGCTATGGCAGGAAGTGCGAAAAAAGCCAAAGAAGAAACTAAACAATTAGCAGGAATACACGATGAAATAAACAATATGCAAAATGATAACAATACAGATAGTGGAAATGGCGGAGGAATAACACCAAGCTTTGATTTATCTGATGTAGATCCAAGTAATTCTATTATAGATGCTATAAAAAATGGAAATTGGTATGAAGTAGGGGGAATGATAGGACAAAAATTAAATGAAGCAATGAATAGTATACCTTGGGGACAAATTCAAAATACAGCTAAACAAATAGGGACTAACATTGCTAATTTTTTAAATGGGTTTATTGCAACAACTGATTGGAACCAAGTAGGAAACACATTTGCTCAAGGTTTAAATACAATTATATATTTTGGATATAGTTTTGTTACTACTTTTGATTGGAGACAATTTGGGACAGCAATTGGTAATAGTATAAATGGATTTTTTGCTAATATAGATTGGGCAACAGCAGGGAAAACATTAGGAAATGGAATAATTGGAATGTTTAATTCTATAAGCTCGTTTTTAGAAACAGTAGATTGGATAGCAGTAGGAGAAAGCATAAAGATATTTATGCAAAGTATTGATTGGGCAGGTATATGGGAAGCAATAAAAGAAACAATAAAAAATGCTATAGGAGCAATAGATGGATTATTAACAGGATTATTTGGAGAAGATACAGCTTCAATAATAGAAGCTATAGCAATTGCTATAGGGAGTGTTGTATTAGCATTGACAGCTTGGAGTATTATACAAGGAATATTGAATGCAGTTTTAATGGCTTCGCCTATTACATGGATAATAATAGCAATTACAGCAGTAATAGCAATTATTATTCTTTGCATACAACATTGGAATGAAATATGTCAAGTTGTTTTAAATGTTGTAAATGCAATAGTTGGTTTTATACAAGGATTATGGAACCAAGTAGCATTTATATTCGGAACAATATGGGAAGTAGTTTCAACCATCTTGGGCTTTATTTGGAGTTTATTTATGACAGTATTTGAAGCGATTTGGAATATAGTATCACCTATATTGGAAGCTATATGGCAAATAATATCAAGTGTTTTTCAAGCTGTATGGAATATAATATCTTCTATCTTAGGTTCTGTTTGGAATATTTTTTCACAAATATTTAATTGGATTTGGGAGTTGACTTCAAAAGTATTTCAAGGAATTTGGAATGTTATTTCTCCAATTATAACAGCTATCTGGGAAGGAATTAAAACAGCATTAAATGGTATTCAACAAGTTTGGTCATCAATATGGAACACGGTTTCAAATGTAGTCAGAAATGTTTGGAATGGAATATGGAGTTGCATTAAAGGTGTTATTAATACTATATTAGGTGGAATTGAAGGATTTGTGAATGGAGTAATAAAAGGGATCAACTTTTTGCTTAGTGGTATAAGCAGTATAGCAAATGCTGTAGGATCTCTAATAGGATTAAGTCCGATAAATCTAAAAATAAATACGATTTCTTTGCCAAGATTAGCTAAAGGAGGAGTGTTAACAGAAGCAACAGCAGTAATAGCAGGTGAGTATTCAGGAGCAAGTACAAATCCAGAGATTATAACACCACAAAATATTATGAGAGAAACGATGGAAGAAGTTTTTTCAAAATATCAAGGAAATAATACCGAAAAACCAATATATTTAACAGTAAATGTAAGCAACAAGAAATTAGGACAAATATTATTAGACGATTTAAGAGATATAAAAAGGCAAACTGGAAACGGTTTAGAAGCCTTAGTAGGAGGATAAAATTTATGCTATGGAAATTAAATGGTAAAACAATGAAAACGCCATCAAGTTATAAAGACAATATAGAAGACTTAGATAACGACAGTTACACAAGTAAAGTAACAGGAGCACTAATTGACAATGTGATAGCAATAGGAATGTTAAAACTAGAAATGAGTTGGGATTATTGTACAGAAGAAGAAGCAGAAGAACTATTACAAGCAAGTTATCAAAATCCCATGCTGATCACAATAAAATGCCCAAGTGTAAGAGGGGGAATGATTACAGCACCTTTTCGTGTATCAAAGAGAACCAGTGAAATGTATTTTACTGGAAATGATGAAGACACTTCAAAATCAAGATGGAAAGTGTCTTTTAATTTAATGCAAAAATCAATGGTGGCAAGTCAAAAAGGAGGATAACATGTATCAAACAAGTGAACAATACAAACAACTTGTATATGCAGATAGCACAACACATCTTCTTAATATTTATATTGAAGGAGAAAAAGTAAATCCAGATCATATATTTAATTTTAAAGTTTCACATACATTATTAGCAAATGACGAATTTACATTAGGAAGTGTTACAGCAAAATCAATAGAAATGAGAATATATAAAAGTTCATTACCAAATCAGTATCATAATTTTTATATAGAAACAGGGATTGAAAATGAAATCGTGCCAATTGGGCACTTTATATTAGATAGTATAAATAAAAATGATGATGACACGATAACCATTAAGGCAATTGATCCGATGGTCAAATTTGAATTTAACTATGATGGAAGTAGTCTAAATTATCCAGCAACGATGTTAGAAGTCTTACAAGATTTATGTTTAAAAGCAGGAGTAGAATTGCGGTTCTACTTCTTTTTTAAATAATGATAAACAAGTAGGGGTATATGACAATACAGTATCTGCTAGAGAATATCTAAGTTATATAGCAGAACAAGCTGGAGGATTTGCCTGTATGGGTAGAGATGGAAAACTTTATATTAGAATAATTGGACAAGATACAGTAGAAGCGAATATTGAATTATTTCAGGATTATACTTGGGGAGAGTCTTTTCAAATTAGTCGTGTTGTATATGAAGATGGAATACAAGACTTTAAATTTGGAAATGAAAGATATAATACAGTTTGGATTAATTCTGACAATATGTACATTGTAGATAGTAAGCAAGTAGAAAACATATACAATCAATTGGCAGATTTTGAATGTAATAGTTTTGAAGGTACAACAATCATAGATCCAGCTTTAGATGTTGGTGATATATTAATGATAGATAATAAAAAAGTAATCTATCAAGGAGGAATGGAATATGTAGGAAAATTCAAAAGTTCCATATCAAGTAAAATACAAGCCAAAACAAAAGAAGAAACAACAAGAATGGTAGTTTCTGATAAAACAAAAATTAGAAGAGTACAAAGCAAAATAGACCAAGTAGAAGGTAAAATAACACAATTAACAGAAGAAACATCAGAATACTCACAGAAAATAGCAACAGTAGAGCAAGACATTAATGGAATAAAACACACAGTAGAAAGTATGGAAGATTTTACGAGGGAAAAAACGCAAGTAGAAAATATGAACATAAATGATATAGCAGAAGGGGAAGGGTATGTATTAGATTTTAAAGTATATGGTGATACAAACTATTTTAATCAAAAAGAAATTACAATTTGTGCAAGTACAAAACCTAGAGGATATGGTAATAGTATTTACATTTCAGCAGAGAGTGGAGAGGATTTATTAACAGAAGATGGACAACAATTAATTGTAGGTAGAACCTCTTATCATATTGCCTTCAAAAAGATAAGTTTAAATGATGTATTAAGAAGTTTGAAAATAAATGAAGATACATATTATGATACATTAGAAGTATTACAAGATGGAACGATACAAGTAATAAGAAAAATTGGAGTAGATGGTCAAGGGAATCATTATCTATTAAAAAATGAGAAAATTGAAACAATAGAAGAAAAATTTGTATTACCTTCTAGAAAAGAAAATATTTACTACTTTATAGAAGAGTGTTCTAATTTAAAATATGATGCTAATTATATTATGGAAAATGATTATTCTAAAACTTTTTTAACGAAACTTGAATTGGGAACTAAAATAGAACAAAATGTAGAGGCAGTAAAAGTTGCTTGGAATCAAATTTCAGAATTTATCCAACTCATGATATTAAATAATAATGCTAGTTTTGCTATATTAGATAAGGACCAAAAGATAATGATGTCTTTAGATAAAGAAGGTCAACATTTCTACAAAGATGGAAAAGATGTTTTTGGAGAAATGGGAATACAAAATATTGATGATCAACGATTTATCAGCTTTTCAGTAGAAGGAGAATACGATAAACAAATAGAAAATGGTATGGCTTGGGGAATAAAAACAAAAACTGATGGAAAGTTTTATCCTATTTTAAGTATAAGAAACTTTGCTATGGGACCACAAAATAGTGATGCTAGTTATGGAGAATTAGAACTAACGTCATGTAATTTGATATTAAATGGAATTGGAACAGGAATAAAGACAGGGGAAATTTTGATTTTAGGTGAACCTACTGGAGGCGGAGTCTATTTCTGGGATATTGAAAATAGTAAAACTATTTTGGATATTCGACCTGAAAATGATTATTCATATGCTTCAATTTCTATGTTAGATAATATTAGTTTTTATAGAAATCAGGCTGGAAGTAATAGTTTTAGAATAGGAAATGACGAGAATAAGTATTGTTTATTTACCGATGATGGATATGTATCATCTTCAGAAATATATTGTAAAGGTGAGTTAAGTGTTTCTGGAAATGTAAATGTTTATGGACACATTTATTGTAACAATGGAGTAGAACCATTTTCATTAGTGGAAAAAAAGAAGAATATTGAAAAATATAATCATAAAGCTATAGAAGAAATAAAGAATACAGATATATATTATTATAATTATAAAGAAGATGAAGAAAAATGTAAAAAAAGAGTAGGAGCAATTATAGGTCAAGACTATAATTGTTCAAAAGAAATAATTGGAACGGAAGGAAAAGGAATTGATATTTATTCAATGCTATCGATCTCTTATAAAGCAATTCAAGAGCAACAAGAAGAAATAGAAAAATTACAAGAAAAAGATAGGCGAAAAGATGAGATTATACAAAATTTATTAGAAAGAATAGAAAAATTAGAGGAGGTTAAAAATGGGAATAAAGATTAGTGAACTTAATGAATTAGTAGAAGTAAACAGTAATGATGTGATTCCAGTTGTTAATACGAAAAATCAAGCAACACAAAAAATTTCTATAGAAAATTTATTAAAAGACACAAAAAGACACATAGTGACTGCCAATATAGTCACTACGACAATAACAGAGGGAGTGCAAACAACTTTATCTGTACGAGAACTTTGTAAAAGTGGAAATAAACTATCTGTTGAAAACGGAAGAATTATAATAGGATCAGGAGTTAGTAAAGTTTTAGTTTATGCAAAAGTTTTAATTGATACAACAGAACTTACAAATAATTTTCTTTATGTTATGCAAAATAACATAATAATAAATAGAGGCGATGGATATGGAAAGTATGAAACCTTGTCTACACCTGGTTTTTTAGTAAATGTTCAAGAAGGAGACAAATTCACAATATCTGTATTAGCAGGTACAAATGCAAGTATTTATGATGGTTCTTATATTACCGTTGAAGTTATAGAATAGAGAAGGAAACAAATGGTTTAAAATGATTCAAACATAATGATGAATGTTAAATAAAGAGGTGGAAACAATGGAGCAAATAACACTCATTGAAAAAGTAGCTCATTTAGAAGAAAGAGCGAAATCAAATACCAAGAGATTAGATGAAGTGGAAACAAGAATAGAACAAAATGAAATCATATTAAATAATATAGATAAATCTTTATCGGTAACAGTGGAGCAAATAAAAAATATAGCAGAAGATTTGAAAACAACAAGTGTTAATTTTAAAGAGGCAATCATGAGAAGTAATACTGCTAACAGTAAAGAAACAGAATTGTTAAAGGAAAAATATTCAGAACTAGAAAAGAAGTATGAAAAGTTGGATACAAAGATAGAACAAGAAACAGTCATGAAAGATGCAGAAAGCTGGAGGACATCAAAAAAACAAATAATAGCGTGGGTAATAGCAGGAGTATTAGGAATGGTAGCATTGTATTTAGGAATTAAATAAGAGGAGGAGAGAAAATGGGAGAAGAAGTAAAACAATGGGTAAAATGTGCAGGAATAAGAGCTATGAAGACTGTAGCACAAACAGCAATAGCAACGATTGGAACAAGTGTAGCAATAGGAGAAGTAAATTGGCTGACAGTAGGAAGTACAAGTTTGTTAGCTGGTATATTAAGCTTATTAACAAGTGTGGCAGGGTTGCCAGAAATGGAGGAATAAAATGGAAGATAACATAGTAATGGAAGAGATAGAATTTTCAGAAGAATTATACAAAAAGAATATAACAGAGAATACTTTTGTAGAGGAATATGAAGGAGGGGAAATAAATGCAGATAACGAATGTTGTAATGCCACAGAACAAATATAATGTAAAGTGCCCATACAATATAGCTCCACAATATATTACTATACATAACACAGCAAATGATGCTAGTGCAATGGCAGAAGTTAGTTATATGATCGGAAATAATAATCAAACTTCTTTCCATGTAGCTGTGGACAATGAAAGAGTAATAACTTCTATCCCATTTAATCGAAATGCCTGGCATGCTGGAGATGGTAGAGGAAATGGGAATATGAAAAGTATAGGAATTGAAATTTGTTATAGCAAATCTGGAGGAGAACGATTTGAACAAGCAGAAAGATTGACTGCGGAATATGTTGCATGTTTATTAAAACAATATGGTTGGGGAATAGATAGAGTAAAAAAACATCAAGATTGGTCAGGAAAATATTGTCCGCATAAAACTTTGGATATGGGGTGGAATCGATTTTTAGATATGGTCAATCAATATTTTGGAGGACAAACACCAATTTATAATAATGTGAAAAATGATGGGAGTAATGTAATGATGAAAACTTATCAAAATGGAAGCACAAGTGAAATAGTATATTCTGATACAGCTTGTAGTACTAGAGTGGGAAGTTTAAACCCACGTGAGAGTTGTGATTGTTTTGGAGTATTTAACAATAGAGCTATGGTACGTTATAAGGTAGATGGAACAAATAATTACAAAATTGGTTTTTGCAAATGGTTAGGTGGAGTGAGATAATTTGTAAATTTATGCATTGAAAAAAGGTAAAAAAGATAGAAAAAAACTATTTACAAAAAAGAAAGGTAAGGGTATAATAAATAAGAATGATAATCCTTTGGAGTAGTTGGTAAAAATGAAAGGAAAAGAAGGATTAAATTTAAAAGAATTTGTATCAAAAGAATAAAAAATGCTAATTTATTTTTGCAGGAGGAATGGAGCGTTATAAAAATAATATAGTTTATTAGAAGGAAATGAGGAGAAAAACAAAAAAAATTAGCTCCTCATTTCCACCAAATTAATTATGAGTATTGATATTATTGAAGGTAACATAGAAATTGAAATGCGGGTGTAATTTAGTGGTAGAATGTCATGCTTCCGACCTGATAGCGCGGGTTCGATTCCCGCCACCCGCTCCAATTTATAGCAACTTACGAACTATAAAGTTTGTAGGTTGTTTTTTCATATCTATAATTAAAATGTTCTCTTATCGAAGAAAGGAGGACATTTTTTATGTTTGAGTTTGAAGTAATACAAGATCTAAAGCCAAATAATGAATTAATGGAATTTATAAAAAACTATGATTACACAGTTAAGAATGGCAAAATTAAG
>JAAVYV010000077.1 GCA_022791325.1 Clostridia bacterium | reverse complement strand
CTCTTGAATCTTTGTGTTTGTGTGGAGAACGTAGTATTGTTACGATTTCTTTTTCTGTTGGTAATGGAATAGGTCCAGATACTTTTGAGCCATTTCTTTTAGCAGTTTCTACTATTTGAGCAGCAGACTTTTCTATAAGTTCAGCATCATAAGCCTTTAATCTTATTCTCATTTTCTCACTTCCTACTTTGTTTGATGTTGCCATTATTTTTTCCTCCTTTTCTAATGTCAGGATTTACACTTTTACTTTTTATTATTTTCATTTAGTTTAAGGTATTTCCCCTTTTCCTAGATGTATAAATATTTAAATAGCTATAGTGTTCTCCTGTTTTTTTACTTTTGGTCGGAAGTTTTAAACGCACCCTGGTGTTTCTTTTATTTCCATTATAAAACCCAATTATTGCATGAAAAAATTGGGATAAGTGCTTTTAATTTTATAAAACTTACCGCCTGGTCTAAGCCATGACATACTCCATAGAAGTTCCCTCCATTCCTTAGTTCCCTAAGAATGTAGCCACATTCTACTTCATCGCTTTGTTTACATGCTTTTATTATTATACAACGCTTCTAGCCGTATGTCAATGGGTATATGGGAAAAATTCTTTTTTTTTCTGCTTATTAATATCTTTAAAAGTAAGTCAATGAGGAGTAAATGAGGGGCAAAGATTTTTTTGAGCCCAAAATCTCTATCCCTCATTTACTCCTCATTAACTTACTTTTAATTCCTCTTTGACTCATAAAAAAGTTTTTACCTCTTATTGAAGTGATTTAATTACTTCTACTGTAGGAAAAGTGCAGGGCGGAATCCATCACAAAAATTTGCTGAAAGTGCTGAGTCAAACGCACGAAAACAAGCCGGAAGAAGTTTTGTGTATCCAGGATGTTTTCCTCCTCCACGAAGCATATATGTATTTTTAGTATTTTCTCCATAGTCTACATTTCCATAATACGCTGCTTCCGAAGTCCACTCCCATAGGTTTCCTTCTATATCATATATGTTCATTTTCTTTACTTTTTCTGTTGAACCTGTTGTTAATAAAACATATGAATTTATTATACTATTTATATTTAATGTTTTGCTACTTTTAAATCCATCTGTTTCTCCTGTATTTGTTCCTGTTGCTACTGCACTTGTATAATATCCACTTAAGTTTGTTAATGACATATCCTGTATTGATGTTACATTTATCCCATTATCACTCATATATTTCATCATTGTATCCCACATTGTTCCTGTTATTAACCCACTTTTTACATATGGGTGATTTCTATATAGTCTTTCACTCATTTCTATTGCTGTATAATAATCTGCATGATAATATGGTATGCTATCTGCTTTTAATACTATATTTCCTGTTGCTTTATTGGTTACATTACTTACTGGCGTTCCTTCCATTTTTGCTGTAAAATTATAATTCTGTCCCTTCCACCCACTTACTAATGCTGTTTGTATTTGTATTTTATTAAACAATGATACTCCATTTTCAAACATTACTGTATAATCAAATGGATTTGTTTCTCCTCTTTCCTCTTTTTCTTTATTTAGGGTTCCTACTCCTGCTTCATATCTGCCTATATAAAATCCATTATACTTTTCTATTTGAAACCTTTCTGTTGAAACAGTTGCTGTATCCCATCCTGCATTTTTGAGTAAATTTCCAAAATCTATTTTATGATAATCTTCTATATTACATGGTATCCATACGAATTGATTCCCTTTTAAGTCTTTTCTTACATCTGTTTTTCCTGCATCTTTATTTGTGTCTTCGCTATTATCTGATATTACTATTCCACTTTCTAGGGTTCCACCTACATAATAAAATCCTAGTGGCACTGGTATTTCTTTTCCCTCACCTACTGCTACTGCATATACATTTGCTACTTTGTAACTTTTCTTTACTTGCTCTCCTGTTTGCACATCTACATAGTTTGGCAGTGTTGTTTTCCATTTTTCTGGCGTTATTACTATTGTTCCTGCTTCTGTACCTTTTGTATTTTCTGGTAGTTCCTCTTCTATTCCTAACCCTTTATATAACTCATTTAACTCTTCTTTTTCTTCTCTTTCTGCTGTTAAATATTTATTTTTCGCTTCTTTTGCTCTTGTAAATAATCCATTTTCTCCTAATCCTATATTTATTGTTATTCCTGCTAATATTATTAGTAATATTATTGTTATTACTAATGATATTAGTGTAATTCCTTTAAATCCTTTTACTTTTTTTGCGCTATTTTTCATTTGTATTTTCTCCTTTCCTTATCTTTCAATTATATATTTTTATATTTTTAAGCACAATAAAAGTAACTATTTTTACTAGTTACTTTTATACATAATCTTTTCTTCTATAATAATTACTATTTTCTATTTATTAATTTTTTATTTTATTGTAGAAAAAGTGCAGGACGGAACCCACGGTAAGTTTTAGTATTAGAAGCAGATTCAGAACCACGGAAATAGCTAGGACGGGATACATATGCAGATTGGAACCCAGCACCACGAACCATATACGAGTTGTAATTTACATTTCCAGCATAATTTAGATCCTTACTGTATGATGCTTCTGTAGTCCATTCCCATAAATTTCCTGCTACGTCATATAAATTCATTTTTTTTACTTGTTCTGTTGAACCTGTTGTTAGTATTACATATGACCCTGTTCCACTATTGGTAGTTAGTGTTTTTGCACTTTTGAATCCATCTGTTGCTCCTATATTCGCCCCTGATGATGTTACATTTGTATAATATCCAGTTAGATTTGTTAATGATACATCATCATAATTTCCCCAATCACTTGATTTTATATTTACTCCGATTATCTTGCATATATTTCATCATTACATCCCACATTGTTCCAGTTGCCAAACTGCTTATTACATATCTATGCTCTTCATATAACCTTCTACTCATTTCTACAGCTGTATAATAATCTGCATGATAATATGGTATACTATCGGCTTTTAATACTATATTTCCTGTAGCCTTATTACTCACATTACTTACTGGTGTTCCTTCTGTTTTGGCTGTAAAATTATAATTTTGCCACGTCCATCCACTAATTAATCCTGTTTGTACCGCCACACTATTAAATAGTGATGCACCATTTGCAAATGTTACTGTATAGTCGAATGGATTACTTTCCCCTTTTTGTTCTTTCTCTTTATTTAGAGTTCCTACTCCTGCCTCATATCTTCCTATATAAAATCCCTCATATTTTTTAATTTGCGATGCTTCTATTGTATTTGTTTCTCTATCATATTCACCATTTTCTTCAAAATGTATTTTATGATAATCTTCTATATTACATGGTATCCATACGAATTGATTTCCTTTTAATTCTTTCCTTACATCTGTTTTTCCTGCATCTTTGTTTCTGTCTTCACTATTATCTGATATTACTATTCCACTTTCTAAAGTTCCTCCTACATAGTAAAAGTCTATGGGTACTGGTATTTCATTTCCATTTCCTACGGCTACTGCATATACACTTGCTACTTTATAACTATCTTTTACTTGTTTTCCTGTTTGCGCATCTACATAATTTGGTACAGTTGTTTTCCACTTTTCTGGTGTTTTTACTATTGTTCCTGCTTCTGTTTTTTGGGTGTTTTCTGGTAATTCTTCTTCTATGCCTAATTGCTTATATAATTCATTTAATAACTTTTCTTCTTCCTTTTCTGCTGTCAAATATTTGTTTTTAGCTTCTTTTGCCCTTGAAAATAATCCATTTTCGCTCAAACCTATATTTATTATTATCCCTGCTAATATTATTAATAATATTATTGTTATTACTAATGTTATTAATGTTATCCCTTTATTATTTTTTATATGTTTTTTCATTTGTTTCCCCCTATCTTAAATTTTCCATTATTAGTAGTAAAATTATTATATTATATAACTAAGGTATTTACAAGTATCTTATCTGTATATTTTTAATTAATATTTCCTTTCCTAATAGAAGAATTTTTCTATGTTTTATCTATTTAATTTTTCTTAAATCCTATTCCATATGCTTCACGTGCATTTGAAATTACTATAAATGAATTTTTATCTATCCTTTTACATATTTGTTTTATTCTTATTGTTTCATTTCTTGAACTTATACACCATAACATCATTTTTTCATCTTTTGTATACATTCCTGTTGCATGCAAAGCTGTTACTCCCCTTCTGACATTTTCTTCTATTTCTTTTGCTATTTCTTTGTATTTATCCGAGACTATAAATATCATTTTAGTGAAGTATACACCTTCAAATATTATATCTAACATTTTTCCCATTAAATATATTGTAATTGCTGAGTATAAACCTATTTCAACATCTTTTAAAAATATTACATTTAAAGTTACTATTACTATATCTATAATTACTATTAAGTTGCTAGTTCTATAATATGGTTTATAGGACTTTATTATATATGATAAAAGATCTGTTCCTCCTGTTGAGCTTGACCCTTTTAATACTAAGCTCATTCCTATTCCCATTATTATTCCACCATATATACATCCTAATATTCTATCATGTGTTAAAGGTTTAAATTTGTCAAATATATCTATAAATACAGACAAAAATATTG
Organism: Clostridia bacterium; assembly: GCA_022791325.1. Classification (GTDB taxonomy): domain Bacteria; phylum Bacillota; class Clostridia; order TANB77; family CAG-508; genus UMGS1663. Next base: position 2,479 of record JAAVYV010000077.1, on the reverse strand, counting down.
TACCTAATATTCCTTTTATTAGAAATTCTTTTCCTATTCTAAAGTAACTTAGTATAAACAATGGTATATTTAGTACAAATATTACAGTTCCTACAGGCCATTTTAATAAATAATATGTTATTGTTGCTATACCTGTAAATCCTCCTGATGATAGTTGATTTGGAAGTAAGAAAAAAGAAGTTGATATAGCCATTATTGCACAGCCTATAATTAAAAGTATAAAATCATATACATATCTTTTTATTTTAATTTTCTTATTTATTTCTACATATTCCATATTTCTCTCCTTTTTATAATTATTTGTTATGATTGGAATTTTATGCATAAAAAAATTACTATAATAAATAACATTTTGTTATTATAGTAATTTTTTATTATAACTATTATTTTTACATTTTTTATTTGTTTTTATAATGTTGCATATGAACATACATATAATGCTGCATTTCCTATTTCTCCTGTAGTAACATTAAATAATATCTTTTGACCTTTTTTAATATTTATATAAACTAAATTATATTCTATTGCGTCTGAATTTGAGCCTCCATAATATCCTATATTCACTCCATCTATATTTACTCCCATACATGTTCTTTTTCCATTTAAGGTCGTTTGTGTATATCCTGCTATTATACAATCTTGATTCGCTTCATATTCAACTCCTATTTGTATATCAGCTAATTTATTTTCTACATCTATATACATTCCTTTAGATTGCATTCTACTGTCTACTGTTTCATTTATTAATTGTTTTAATTCTTTTATGCTCATAGTTACTTTTGCATCATCATTTGTTGCAATTAGTATTTCACTATATAAATCATTTATTTGTTTTTCTTCTTCTTTTTCTGCATTTATATAATTTTGTTTTGCTAGTTTTGCTTTATTTAATAAACTATTCTGTCCAATAAACATATTAATTCCTATTCCTGCTAGTATTATCAATAAAATTATTGTGATTACTAATGTTATTAGTGTTATCCCTTTATTTTGTTTTTCCATTATCTTTCGTTCTCCTTTTCATACTTTATTTCATTAGTAATTTTATATTTTTTGTATTTTGTATTCAATATTATTATTATTTTTTGCTGTTTGCTTTTATACATAATATTATTTTCTATTAGTATTTTTACTGTAGAAAAAGTACAGGACGGAAACCACAGTAAGTGCTGGTATCAGGAGCACAGGCGTCATCGCTACCACGGAAACATGCAGGAAAATTCTCGTATACATTAAGAAACCCTCCTCCTCGAAGCATGTATGAGTTGTAGTTTATATTTCCTGAGTGTATTAATTCTTTATTATATGCTGTTTCCAAAGTCCACTCCCATAGGTTTCCGGCAAACATCATATAAGTTCATTTTCTTTACTGTTTCTACTGCCCCTGTTGTTAATAATACGTATGAACCTGTTCCACTATTTGTTGTTAGTTCTTGTGCATTTTTAAACCCATCTGTTGCTCCTGCATTTGAACCTGATGATATTACATTTGTATAATATCCACTTAAATTGGTTAACGATGTATTATCATAATTTCCCCAATTTGTTAATTTTACATTTATTCCGTTATCCCCGCATATATTTCATCATCATATCCCACATTGTCCCTGTTATTAGTCCACTTTTTACATATTTGTGGTTTTCATACATTCTTCTACTCATTTCTTTTGCAGTATAATAGTCTGCATGGTAATATGGTATACTATCAGCTTTTAATACTATGTTTCCTGTAGCCTTATTACTTACATTATTTACTGGTATTCCTTCTCTTTTTGCTGTAAAGTTATAATTTTGCCATCTCCATCCATTAATTAATGCTGCTTGTACCTCTACACTATTAAATAATGATGCTCCATTTTCAAATGTCACTGTGTAGTCAAATGGATTTGCTTCTCCTGCTTGTTCTTTTTCTTTATTTAGTGTTCCTACTCCTGCTTCATATCTGCCGACAATAGAATCCTTCATATTTTTCTATTTGTGTTAGTTCTGCTTCAGCAGTTTCTCTATCCCACCCAGTATTTTCTAATGAACTTCCGAAAGCTTATTTTATGATAATCTGAAATAGTACATGGTATCCATACGAATTGGTTTCCTTTTAATTCTTTTCTTACATCTGTTTTTCCTGCATCTTTGTTTTTATCTTCTATGTTGTCTGATATTACTATTCCGCTTTCTAGGGTTCCTCCTACATAGTAAAAGTCTAGTGGTACTGGTATTTCGTTTCCATTTCCTACTGCTACTGCATATACACTTGCTACTTTATAACTGTCTTTTACTTGTTTTCCTGTTTGCACATCTACATAGTTTGGCAGTGTTGTTTTCCATTTTTCTGGCGTTTTTACTATTGTTCCTGCCATTGTACCTTCTGTATTTTCTGGTAGTTCTTCTTCTATTCCTAGTTGTTTATATAATTCATTTAAGGCTATCTCTTCTTCTCTTTCTGCTGTCAAATATTTATTTCGTGCTTCTTTTGCTCTTG
>JAAVYV010000076.1 GCA_022791325.1 Clostridia bacterium | reverse complement strand
TTTCTCTCTTCTGATATTTTTTGATGTTTAGCCATTTTTTACTCCTTCCTTACAATAGAAAAATTGACTATGATTTTTTCTATTGTATCATAGTCAATTTTTATTTTCTAGAGTTTACACACTTATTCCGATATTCTCCCTAGAGCACTTATGTACTATTCACTATTCATTCTTCATTATTCACTACAATATTCTATACCTATGGCATTGGTGTTCCTGATACTTGCCATGCTAATATTGGATATCCATCGTTTATATTATTTCCATCTTCTTCAAATCCTTCCCATTGAGTAACAATATTTTGTAGTGTAGTATCATCTACTAACCCTACATGTGTACCATTCTTATTTGCTGTATATGTCGTTCCCCATATACTTGTAGCTGTTCCTTCTAATGAATATATATAGTCTACATCATAATATGATACCCAAGAACTTATCCCTGATATATTGGTTTTTCCTGTTATATTACCTATATTATAACAATTATATAAATAATTATTTGTATATGAATTATTATCGTGTGGGCCTATCCAACCTACTATTCCACTAACACTACTATTTCCTTGTATTAATCCATTATTATAACAATTTCTAATATTGGCTTGTGATATCCAGCCTGCAATTCCTGCTACACAACTATTTCCTTCTATTTCATTTTTATTATAACAATTATTTATATTAACATTTTTACATCCGAATCCAACAATTCCTCCTACTCCTGTAGAATTCCCTCCAACAATTTTACCAAAATTAGAACATCGTGAAACTTCACTAGCTCCAAGAAAACCTGCTATTCCTGCAATTCCATTATTTACAGACGTACATATCGATTGTACAATTCCAGAATTATTACAGTCTAATATTTTTGTTTTCACACTCCATGCAGTTATTCCTCCACAAGTTGCTTCACTCGTTTTATTATATTGACCTTGCCACCAATGGTTTGCTTCAACACTTGAGCTAGTTGTTATAGTCCCTGTATTACTACATTTAGTTATTAAATAATACCCCTCTCCTGTAGAAAGTCCATAATTCCATCCTATAATTCCTCCTGCCCAGTTTTGTGCAGTAATATTACCACTGTTTACACAATTTTTTATATTAGGTAGCACTTCTGCGTTTTCATTAATTACTCCTCCAGATGCTATTCCTACTATTCCCCCTGTTCCAGCTCCATTTGATATATTTCCAGAGTTTGTACAGTTTTCAATTGTTTTTATATTTTCTCCAATTGAAAGACCTACTATTCCCCCTATACCATTTTTGATTGATATTGATATATCTTTTTTATTATTACAATTACTTATAAATGTGTTTTCTGATTTTCCACATATACCTCCTACTGCCACAAACGCTGAAGTACCTGTAGTAATTTTATTTGATACATAATTATAACTATTTATTGTTTGTGAATATTGTGTTGTTGCTTCTACTATTACAGCTTCATTGGTTATATTTTCTAGGTTTGAATTATATGCATATCCTACTGCTGAACCTACTCTATTTTCTCCTCTTATTCTTCCTACTCCTAATGTAATATTTTTTATAGTTGCATTTTCTACATATCCAAACAGTCCTTGCATTGGCTTATCCCATATAATATTTATGTTTTCTATTCTATGTTTTTGACCATCATAAGTTCCTTTAAATGGATGCTCACTTGTTCCTATCGCTTCTAATGCATATATTGTTAAATCTATATCTGCTATTTGATTTATTGTTTTTTGTGAAAAATCTTCTCCAGTATTTACAACTTGTATAAATTTTCTTAAATCATTTGCTGTTTTTATGGTATTTATATTTTTTACTTTTGCTATATTAGTATCTATACTTATTCCACTATTTTCTATTATTTTTGCATAACACTTTCCTTCTTCCCAAAATGGTATATCTTCTATTTCATATTCTTTATTAACTTCATTTGTTCCACACTCTATTTCTCCTATTTTATTACTGTTATAATATATTTCTAATTTTGATATTTTTTCTTTTTCTGATTTTGCTTCTATTGTTAGTGTAACTCCTCCATTTATTATTGTTCCTGCTTGTATTGTTCCACTTAGTGTTGCAAATTCTTCTATATTTATTTCATTACTCGTTTTGTGTTTTTTATTTTTTCCTATTACTTTTATTTTATATTTTCCATTTGACATTATTTCAAATTCTTCTGATATCTGTTTTCCATTTACTATTTTTGTTTCTATTTCTATTCCATTTTTTATTAATCTTATCTCTTGTATTCCATCTTTATCTTCTGTTCTTGCTTCTATTTTTAGTTTTATTTTTTCTCCTTGCTTTTCTTTTTCATATTTTGTTATTTCTGGTATTATTCCACCTCTTTTTCCTTGATATATTACTTGTATTCCTTCTTTTACTAAAAACTCATATCCATCTACTATTACTACATATGGCAAGCCTGCTTCTTTGTTATTTGGTTCTATACTTTCTAGTCCTTCTACTTTATTTAGCATACTATATATTGTTTCTTTTCTCATTCTTACTTCATATTCTGCAACTTCCAATTCTATCTTTTCTTTTGCTACTTGTATACTATATTGCTCTTTTGCTTGCTTTGCCTTTTTTATTATTCCATTTTCTCCCATTGCTATATTTATTATAATCCCTGCTAATATTATTAATAGTACTATTGTTATAACTAGTGTTATTAATGTTATTGCCCTATTTTGAGTAGTTAACATTTTTATATTACTTTTATTTATATTTTTGTAAATTTCTATATTTATCAATTTATTTTCTCTCTCATTTTTTATCATCTTTTGTTCCTCCTATTTCTTTATTATTAGTACTTTTTCTAAATTTATGTTTTCTATTTCATCTTTTTCTATTGTTTTTATTATATTGGTTATATAACCAATAGTCAAGTATTCAGTATATAAGTTTAAACAATTTTACTTTGATTTTTCCTATGCTAAAAGAAAGTGCTTAATTCGATAAATGTTCTTTGATATTCCTAATCGATTACCCACTTACAATTGTAACTTAAAATACTGTACTTTCCTGTAATACAGCAAAAAAGCAGCCATTTGGCTGCCTTTGCTGGTAAAATTATTACTTTAATTGGAAATAAAAACCATACTCATTATAAGTTCTATCTCCTATTTTCGCTTGTTTTTCTTTTACAATTTTTCCTCCAAGCTTTTTGTAAAACCTGATTGCATTTTCATTATCACTAAGACACCACACAATCATATTATTTTTGTCAAGTTCTCTTAATTCCTTGCAGGTTTCTATAAACAAAGATGTTCCAATCCCTCTACCTATTTCAGATGGTTTTATGTAAAGACCAACTAGCTCTGACTGGAAATTATCCTCATTTGGAGTAGTATCGTAACAAGCATAACCTAATACTTCTTCTCCTTTTACAGCTACAAGCACTAATTCTTTATACTCTTCAAAGCTAGATTCATAGCGCTCTGCTTGCTCATCGTAGTTTAAAGAATTAAGATAGTCTGATGAAATAATTAAGTCATACGCATTTTTCCAGCCATCCACTTTAATTCTTGCCATTTGCCTTTGGTCTTTAAACTCATTTTTACGAATTTCATAATCATCTTTTGGCGCAAGAAGAATAATAGCATTGTGAATATTTAACATTCCTTTTATGAGTTTTTCTTCATCTACTGCATAACTTACTCTTCCTACAAGCTCATTTTTATATGGCCAAGATATAGATTGTCCTACTAAAAACCTTGTTCTAGAAGTTCCATAAAAGAATATTGTTAAGTCCTTCTCTGTTCTTATAGTATGTTCTTTATATTTCATTCCCTTAATTTTAGTAAAATCTAAAATTGCAAAAAATCCAGCTTCTGGTTCTAAGTTTTCTGGGAAATCTACCATAGGAATACCTGCTAAAACTTTACTTGCTTCTGAAAATTCTAAGTTTTCCATTACTGTCTTTATTATTCTTTCTCTATACTTAGGCTCTGCTGTTTCAATTCCATTAACGAGTGCTTTTAATAAGTTATATCTGTATATATATAGTTCTCTTAGCTCCTCAAAGTAAATATCATAAGCCCTATACCTTTTCTTCTTCGCATTATAGGCTCCTGCAAGTGCTTCACCTATTATAGCTGGAACAGAGTCCATGGTTTGAAAAGTTTTGTTAACTATTCCAAAAATGATTGCCTCATCTGCCACTACAAAACCAGCTCTTAACTCAGCCATTTCATAGCTTTTTGATAAACCAAAAAGAGAAATTGTATTTTCGAACATTCCTGGAATTGTAGCAATTGGCATTGCTATATTTTCCTTATCATATGTAATATCTCTATATACTAAATCGTCAATTACAAAAACTCCTCGCTTCTGGCATACTTTTGCAATCTGGTACAACAATTCTTCCTGCTTCTTTCCCATCACCCTTCCTGTTGGATTGTTTGGATTAGCATTTAAAAATGCAACTACCCTTGGAACATATCCTAATCTTCTATGGTAGGTTTGTTGAAGACTTTCATTGATTTGATCAATTCTATCAGCAAGCTTTATAGGATTTATAAAAAAATTATCTTCTTTTTCAAGATCAATTCGTTCTACATTTGCTCCTGAACGCTCGGTTCTAATTGTGAAAAGACCGTAACTTGGTCCAGTTACTAATACAACATCCTTTGGCTTTGCAATCAATTTTATAATTTGGTTGTATAACACAGATGTAGAAACCGAAAAAGTTATATTGTGAACAGACAGCCCCTTTTCATCAATGTTATCACGATTATACGGAGCTGTATTTATAAAGCCTTCCTTTTCCACATAATCCAGTAACTGTTGTCTTATGCTATCAGCACCTTCAGTATATGGGTACCTATACATCCATGCTCCTTTTATATACTTTTTCATAGCCTTAATTGCAGGTGGAAATGGTTTAAATTTTATTGGATTCCCACCACCTAAATCTAAGTCTGGCATTGTAGTAATATTTTCATCTCTAACACCATAACCATAAAATTCTATTGCATCAGCAATTTCCTGTACTACTGGGTCAAACCGTTCTCCATCATCTCTGCAACCTATATCTGGTAAACCATACCTCCTTTTTCTTAAACTTGGATTTTCTCTTAGAAACCGCCTCTTAGCACTTGATTTTTTAAGCATATATATTTTACCTCCTATTATTAATCTACATAATATTATAGCATATTGATGTATAATTGTAAATATTGATACTGAATAAAAAAATATTATTATATTTATTAAACATTTGTAAATGCAAACATCGCTCGTTCGCTCTTCGAAGAATTAACTTAATATTTTCTATGTTTTTCTTGTATTTTTATGTAAAGTATGTTATTATTAGTAGTAGTAGTAATAATTTGAATTACCAGAAACTATACTTTTAGTTAATTAACAAGGAGGATTTAGTATGGAAAATGACAAAAAAGAACGGATAATTTACGCTGAAAGCGATTCAGGAGTTTCTCGTAATGTAGTTATCGTGAATGGTGAAATTATTCGTACAAGTAGATGGACAGAATATTCTAGTGGATATCGCGTATTAAAAGGAGAGCCTGATTTTATTGATGAATGTAAAACTTCTATCCGTTGCATTGCTGATATTAGTCCAAGCAACTTAAAAGATATTTATCATGCTCTTTCTGAAGGTGAAATGAAAGATTTTTGTAGAAAGGTACAGGCAGAAAAGATAGCAGAGTTGCAGTTTTAATACAGTTACTATTAATTTCAGTTTTATAAAACATTTTGGAGGTATCTTATGGCAAAAACTCAAGTTAAATTTTGCAAAAAATGTGGTGAGTACACAAAGCATTCTTATGTTGGAAAATTGAAAGAACCAGAAGATCATGCTTTTAATTGTTTTGCAACTATGATGACTTTGGGCATGTATCAAATTTCGAAGCGTATTATGGATGACAGCCCTAAATGCTTTGAATGCAACAAGTGTGGTCATATTTTCAAAGAAAAATGTTCATTTTAAGAGATTACAAAACAACAGACGAAAGTTAATATTTCGTCTGTTGTTTTGTATTTATTCTTCATAACCCGGTTTTCCTAGTAGTTTAAACATATTTGTCTTATACTTTTCAACCCCTGGTTGGTCAAATGGGTTTATTCCTAATAACTTTCCTGACACTGCACATGCTAGTTCAAAGAAATATATTAAATGTCCTATTGCTTCTTCATTTAATTTTTCTATGTTTATTACTATATTTGGTACTCCACCTTCTACATGTGCTTTTATTGTTCCTTCCATTGCCTTTTTATTTACGTAGTCTAGTGTTTTTCCTGTAATATAGTTTAAACCATCTAAATTGTCTTCATCTAAATTTATAGTTATTTCTGATTTTGTTTTTTCTATATTTAATACTGTTTCAAATAAATTTCTTCTTCCTTCTTGTATATATTGCCCCATAGAGTGTAAGTCAGTTGTAAATTCTGCTCCTGATGGATATATTCCTTTTTTCTCTTTTCCTTCACTTTCTCCATATAGTTGTTTCCACCATTCTATAAAGAAGTGCATTTTGGGTTCATATGTTACTAATATTTCTATATTTTTTTCATTTTGGTATAGAATATTTCTTAAAACTGCATATTTATAACAATCATTATATTTTAAGTTTTTATCAGAATATTTTTCTTCTGCAAATTTTGCTCCTTGCATTAATTTATCTATGTCTATTCCTGCTACTGATATTGGCAGTAAACCAACTGGTGTTAATACTGAATATCTCCCTCCTACATTATTAGGGATAACAAAAGTTTCATATCCTTCTTCTTCCGAAAGTTTCTTTAATGCTCCTTTTTTGCTGTCTGTTGTTACATATATTCTTTTTCTTGCCTCTTCTACTCCATATTTATTTTCTAAAAATTCCCTAAATACCCTAAATGCTATTGCTGGCTCTGTTGTTGTTCCTGATTTTGAAATTACATTAACTGAAATATCTTTTTCACCTATTAAATCTATTAAATCTTCTAAATATGTTCCACTAATATTATTACCTACATATAATATTTGTGGTACTTTTCTTTTTCCTTTTTCTAGATAATTTTGAAATGTATGTGTTAAGGTTTCTATTACAGCTCTTGCACCTAAGTATGATCCACCTATTCCTATAACTAATAAAATTTCAGAATCTTCTTTTATTTTTTTTGCACATTTTTGTATTCTTGCAAATTCTTCTTTATCATAATTCGAAGGCAAATTAATCCACCCTAAAAATTCATTTTCATTATCTTTTTTACTATGTAGTTCTTCGTATATTTCTTCTACCTTTTTAGAATATTCCATAATTTTCTTTAAATCTATACTTGAATTTTCTATATTCAACTTAATATTAGACATAATTTTCCTCCTTAGCTAAACGCCTTGGAAAGATTTGGGACGCGTCCAAAACTTTCCTAATCATTTTCTAAATTATATTTTATATCATTAAAATATTTTATGCAACTATTTTGTTGCTTTTTTATTTCTTTTGTAGGATAATATTTATGGTGATAATATGACAAGTTTTTTATTAAAAATTATAGGAATAGTTACTATGCTTTGCGACCACACTGGTGACACTTTTATAGGTCATTTTTCTTTTTTGAACCTTATTGGAAGAATAGCTTTTCCTATATTTGCATTTCAAATTGTACAAGGATATATGCATACTCATAATGTAAAGAAATATGCTTTACGATTATTTGCTTTTGCCTGTATCTCTCAAATTCCATTTATGTTATTTTTGACTACCTTTTATGATAGTTTTTATTTAAACATATTTTTTACTTTACTTTTAGGTATTATATGTTTATATGGATATGATAAAATAAAAAATAAATATTTAGGAATTTTGTTTTCTATTTTAATTTGTATTGTTGCACATTTTATACAAGTAGATTATGGTGCATATGGTGTCGCTGTAATATTTCTATTTTATATTTTTAATAAGACCTCTGCAAGTGACATAAATGCTACTACACATTGTGACTTGCCAATATCTGCAACTACTACAAATCAAAAGCAATCTTCTTTACATTATAAAAAAATTACTATGTGCTTAGTATTTATAATACTTACAAGTATAAAATATTTACCTGATATAGTAAAATATCCTAGCATAGCTAATATTTATATCGCTTGTGTACTATTTACAAGTATATCTCTAATTCCAATTTATATATATAATGGAAAACAAGGGCCAAAAACTAAATATTTATTTTATGCATTCTATCCAGTTCACTTACTATTGCTTTATTTTTTGGTAAAATAATAATTAATATATACACATAATTTTAGTTCAACTGATGGGCATTACAATAAAACTTTAATAAGAGTGGCAAAATAAGGGCTGTAAAAAAGGAAACATTTGGAAAGGTTTGGGACTCGTACAAAATCTTTCCAAACCTTTCCAAATCTTTCTTTTTTTATTACACGCTCATATTTATTCCTCTTGCCACTACTTCACTCATATTTAATATTAATTCATCAATTTCTTTTGGCGTTACTATAAAATTAAAGTCTTTTGGTAATAGTGTTTCTTTTATTTGTTCGTAGTTGTCTTCTTCTTTTAATCTATTTAAATATTCATTTGATTTTGCTTCTTGTTGCAATTTTTCTATAAATAAGTCTAGTGCATCATTTACTACTACTGCTGTTTCTACTACTGTTGGTATTCCTAGTGCTATTACTGGTATACCTAGTGTATTTTCAGTTAATTCTTTTCGTGTGTTTCCCACTCCTGCTCCTGGTACTATTCCTGTGTCTGATATTTGTATTGTACTACTTATTCTTTCCATACTTCTTGATGCTAGTGCATCTATTACTATTAGCAATTTTGGTTTTATATTGTCAACTACTCCTTTTATTACTTCTAATGTTTCTATTCCTGTTGTTCCTAATACTCCGGGTGCTATGGCACTTACTGGTCTTGCGTTTTCATCTATATATTGTGGTAGGTAGTTTATTATATGTCTTGTTACTTCTATGTCTTTTACTACATTTGGACCTAATGCATCTGGTGTTACTTCTTCATTTCCAAGTCCTACTATTAATACATCTTCTTTACTTTGAATTTTATTTTCTACTAATTTCCTTAATTCATTTGCAAGAGTTTCTGATGCTTTTAAAGCTTCTTCTTCTGTTATAATATTCATTTTTTGAATATCTATTGTTATATAATTTCCTCTTTTTTTACCTATTGCTTGTTCCCCTTGTTCATTTGTTATTTTTACTCTTGTTACTTTTATTTTATCTGTTATTTGCTCTTCCTGTGCTTCTATTCCATCTACTTCATTTTCCATATTATTTGCTTTTTTATATAATTCTCTTCTTTCATCTGCTAAGTCTGTTCTAAAATTGTACATAAAAAAATCCCTCCTTTTTTATTATTGTGGGATTTTTTAGTATTTTTATTCATTTTTTAGCAGTATCTGCAAAGTATTGATTCTAGACCTATGTTTAAATCTATTTGTCCTATTTTATAATTACTGTCTAAATTTATTAGTTCTTCTAGTATATTTCTTAGTTCTTGTTCTTTAAAGTAGTTTGCTTGTGTTTTGTATTTTGATACTAGGAATGTTTGATTTGGTTTTAAGTTTAAGCTTTCAGTTATGTTTTCATTGTTTTTTTCACATAGTTTTATTATATATAGCTTTTTAAAATGATTGTATAGTGTTATTAATATTTTTTGTACTGGCTCTTTGTTGTAAATTAAGTTATTTAATACTTCTAATGCTTTTGCTATGTTTTTCTTTCCCAAGTTATCTGTTAAGTCAAATATCACGCTTTCTAATTTTTTTATACAAAGTTTATCTATTGTTTCCTTTGTTATTGTTCCACCTTCACCTACATATTCTATTTGTTTTCTTACTTCATTTATTAGTTCTTGCATGTTACATCCGTATACATTCTATTAGGTATTTTGCTACATAATCGTCTAATTCTACTTTGTATGCTTTTGCTATACATTTTATTCTTGATATTATTTGTGGTGGTTTTAGTTCTTCAAAATTACATATGTTTCCTAATTTTTCTATAGTTTTATATAACTCATTTTTATCTACTTCTTGTTCTACAAATACTATTGTTACTGTTTCGTTTATTATTTTAATATTTTCTTCTATATATGTATTTATTTTGTTTACTATTTCAGAATTTGCCTGTATTTTCTTTCTTCCATCTTTTTTGAATATTCCGTGAGTCTCTTACTATTATTAGCTTTTTTTCATATCCAAATGCTGGTGTTTCTATGTCTGATATTAATGTATTTATATTGCTTGCATCTATTTTTATATAATTTATTCCTGAAATCAATTCTCCAAAATTAACTTTTATTTTTTTTAGGCATGCTTCTAAAAGGAATGTTTCTTCCCCATATAATAAGTATATACTATTTAATTTTCCTTCTTTTAATTCCTTTTCTAAATTTTCTATTGTGACTTGCATAATAAACGTAAATTCCTTTCTTTTACGCTTTTATATTATCATTTTATATTATTAAATTCAAGTTATTTTAGGGATTTTTGTTTTTTAGATTCTCTTTTGATTATAATTTGATTTTTGATGTAATATTCTTAAAAGTTCAATTTCATTTTTTTCAAATTTATAGAAAATAACATATTTTTGAATAAAAAATCTTCTTATTTGTTTATCTAACTCTGTTCTCTGATATAACTGGGGATTTTCTTTTAGTAATATTAATTTTTTATGCATTTCACGTTTAAGCTTTTCGTAAGAGCTTTTATATATAATAATTAAATTAAAAGGGGCTTGTAAAAAAAGTGTGTCAAATGGGACAAGGGATATTGACACACTTTATCTTTTAAAGATGTGTCAATATCCCCCGTCCCATTTGACACACTTTTTTTACAGCCACTTTTAATTTAATATTATTCTAAACACTTCTGCTATGCTCCATGCTTGATTTATTGTGCCTTTTGCTTCATGTGGTTTTACAGAGTCGTATAGTTCTGCTATTCCTCCTACTGTTTTTCCTTGTGTGAATTCTTTTGTAAATGTTTTTTCTACATTTTGTACAAATTTTGCTAATCTTTCTTCTAGTTCTTTCTTTTTTGTTTTATTCTTTTCAGCCTTTACTATTTTTTTGAAACTATCATAGTATATTCCTAGTAACCATGGCCATGTTATTCCTTGGTGATAGCTCATGTCTCTTTTGAAACTGTCTCCTTCGTATTTTTCTATGTAGTTTTCTTCTCCTTTTGCTAGTGTTTTCAATCCATAATTGTTTAATAGTTTTTTTGTTACAGTTTCAAACATTTCTTTTGCAATTTCAGAAGATGGCTCTATTACTGGGTAGGTTAAGCTTATCGCAAATAGTTGATTTGGTCTTATTTTACTATCCCCTAATACATCATATAAACATTTTCTTCTTTTATTATAAAATTTTTCGTTAAAGCTCTTCTTGCATTTTTCTGCTAACTTTTTATATTTTTTACTTTTTTCTTCACTTTCAAATTCTTTGCATAAGTTTTCCATTATTTTTAAACTATTATACCACATACTATTAATTTCTACTGCTTTTCCATTTCTTGGTGTTACTACATAGTTTCCTATTTTTGCATCCATCCATGTGTTTTGTGTAGTTTCAGTTCCTGAAGATATTAATCCATCTTCATCTAAATAAATGTTATTATCATCTATGTCTATTTTTGTGCAATATGCCTCTATTATTTTTCCTAAAACAGGATATATTTCTTTTTTTATAAATTCATAATCTTTAGTATAATTTATGTATTTTTGTATTTGTTCAAATAATAAAAGTGAACTATCTGCACTATTATATAACGGTCTATTATCATAGCCTGAATATCCATTTGGTACTAAACCGTATTTTATATCTCTTATCATAGTTTGTAATACTTCTCTTGCTATTTCATATCTTTTTGTTTTAAGTAGTAGTCCTTCAAATGATATTAGAGTATCTCTTCCCCAGTCTAAAAACCATGGATAACCTGCAATTATTGTATGTAGTTTAAATGATGGCCTATACACTACAAAGTTATCTGCTGAAATTATATAATCTCTTATCAAGTCTTTATTTTCATCAGTTTGTGGTAATTCTGACTTATACATTATTTCAGCAATTCTTACTATTTCTTTACTTATTACTTGAAAACCATCTATTTCTTCTATATTTTCTTCTAATGATGCTACAAAAGTTATATCTTTTTGTTCATTCGGCTCTATTTCTATTTCATACCTACCTGGAACCACATGGTTTTCCTCACTACCTAAGCCCCTCTTTTCTTCTTCTATATAAAACATGTTTTTAAAACTATCATTTTCATGTTTTATATATTCTCCTTCTGATACATTTATATATATTGGAGTAGATGAATTTTTGTCTACTACTAGTTTTAGTTTTCTATTTTTTTGCCACTGAGCTAGTTCAAATTCATGATTATATGTGTCTTTATGAAAATCTCTAAAGTTTACTATGGGCGTTAATATTAGTTTTGATTTGTCTTTTCCATTAAATACTCTATATAATATTGTTACTGTATTTTTTCCATATTGCATACATATATATTTTCTTATTATTACATCTTGTATTTTATATGTATATATTGGTACATATTCCTTCTCAAAACTCATTTGATATTTATATCCCTCTGTTATATAGTTTTTTCCTATATTGGTATATATATCATATTTTTTTCCTGCTATTTCTATACTTTCATCTACTTTTGAAAGTATTAAGTTTCTTTTTCCTGGTGGTGAAAGTGGCGCTATTAATAAACCATGATATTTTCTTGTATTTGCTCCGTACTATGGTTGAACTTGCATAACCTCCTATTCCATTAGTTATTAGCCATTCTTTTTTTATTCCATCTTCTAATTGTATATTTTCATATTTCATTTGTATCTCCTTTTTAATTGAAAAGCGTGGCACAAAATGTACTGTCAATATTTACTATCACACATTGAAAGAGTTACTTTCATTCCTTCTTATTACATTTTGATATTTTCTGACATTCACTTTTGACACGCTTTTCAATTTCTAATTTCAATTAATGTTTTGGTTTAACTGTATTTTTTTTATTTATTAATTCCCTAATTGATTTTTTCTTGTCCTTTGTATTTCTCATTTTTTGTTGTATTTGTATATCTTCCATTTTTGGTTCTATTGTCACATTACTTTGTTTGCTTATCCTTTGTTTTATTTTTTCTTCTCTTTTTATCTGAGTTTTTTTATCGCTTTGTTTTATAGAAGCTATTCTGTCTTGGTATTTTTCTGCGAATTTGCTTGTTTTCTCATTTTTTATATGTTTTGTTTTATTATTTTTTTGTTTTGGCATTGTCTTTTTTATTTTTTTCTTTGTATCTTTAAGTTTTGAATTTAACATTACATATCTCGAATCGTTTTCCATATCTCTAAATTTCATGTCTTCACATATTAATTCTATTACTGAAGAGGCTATTGCATCTGGGTTATGGCGTATAAATTCTCCATCTATGTATGATAAATTTCTTTGTATCAAACGAATTCCCTCTTCTTTTGCCTTTGCTGTGTCTTGTTCTACTAAGTCTTGACCTTGCTTATTATATCTTCTTACAAATTCTGGAATAATTTCTCCTGTATCGTATATACAATAATCTATTATTCCCTTTCCAGCATGTTCATGAATAGCTTTTATATGATCTGACAATGAATAATTATCTGTTTGACCGTGGCTCTGTCATTATATTGCTAATATATATTTTAAATCCTTTATTTTCTTTTATAGCTTTTGCTACACCTTTTACTAGTAAGTTTGGTATTACATTTGTATATAAACTTCCTGGTCCTATTATTATTGCATCTGCTTTTTGTATTGCTTCTATAACACCTGGTGCTGGCATACAATTTGATGGATTTATAAATATTCTATTTATTTTGCTTACTTTGCTATATACAACTTCTGGTATTTTTTCTTTATTTTCTATAACTGTTCCATCTTCTAATTCTGCACATATATTTATTTCTTGTAATGTTACTGGTAATACTCTTCCTGTCATATTTAATACATTTTTACTTTGTTCTATTGATGCTGTGAAGTCTCCATACATTTCTTTCATTGCTAATAAATAAATATCTCCAAATGATAGCTCTTTTAGCCTTCCTGATGTAAATTTATAATTGAATATTGCATTCATTATAGGTTCATTATAAGATAAAGCTACTAAACTATTTTTTATATCATCTAATGGTAATGTTTCTAACATTTTTCTTGAAGATGTTGCATCTAGTCCATAGTCTGATATTGTAACTATAGCTGTAATATTATTTGTATAATTTTTTAAACCTTTTAAAACTGAATCTAATCCTGCTCCTCCACCTATTACTACTATATTCGGTCCTTCTTCATATACTTTTTTATTAAATATAAGTGATTTTACGTTTCCTTCTTTTGCTTCTTCTCTATTATCAGTTCCTTGTACAAATAATTCTAATGTCCTTTTTTGTATAAATATTATTCCTATTACAACAAAGGTAAAACCTATTACAAAGCTTACAATTATTTTGGCAACTTCATAAAAGTTTAGTACTTTACCTATTAGTAAATTCATCATTCCATATGATGCTAAAGCTATTCCTATTAATACTAGTAAAATCCATCTTTTCATTTTGGAACTATTTCCAAACCACTTAAAAAAACCCTTCATTTTTTTCCCTTTCTTCATTTCTTATTATTAAAATTATATTTCTAAACTATTCTCCAACAACTTCTACTTCTAGTTCTAATTGTTTTCCAAATTGTTCATATATTTTCTCTTTCATATAGTTTGTTAAATCTAGTACATCTTTTGCTGTCGCATTTCCTACATTTACTACAAAGCCTGCATGCTTTATGGATACTTGTGCCCCTCCAATTTGAAAACCTTTAAGCTCTGCTTCTTCTATAATTTTTGATGCATAAAAGTCTTTACCTCTTTTAAATGTGCTTCCTGCACTTGGAAGTTCTAGTGGCTGTTTTGTTTTTCTTGCAAGCATTAGCTCATCCATTTTACTTTTTATTTCATCTTTATTTCCTTTTTCTAATTTTAATGTAGCCGATATTATAATTTCGTCAGTATTCATAAACCTGCTATACCTGTATGAATATTCTAGTTCCTCTTTTGATAACTGTTTTATGGTTCCTTGTCTAGTTATACATGTAACATTTTCTACTATATTTGAAAATTCCCCTCCATAAGCTCCTGCATTCATTCTTACAGCACCACCTATACTACCTGGAATTCCTGATGCAAATTCAAAACCTGTTAGTTCATTTTTTTGTAAAAGAATTCCTAATACTCCTAACTTAACTCCAGCACCTACATTTACATTTGTTCCCTGTATTTGGGTATCTTGTAAATCAATTGCCATTGTTATTCCTCTTATGCCTTTATCTTTTACTAATAAATTACTTCCATTACCTATAATAAAAATATCTATTTGTTCATTTTTTGCATAATTTAATACATATTTTATTTCTTCAACATCTCTTGCTAATATGAAAATATCTGCTTTTCCTCCTATTTTAAATGATGTATGTTTTGTCATAGGTTCATCTATATATACTTTTGATTTTTTTAAATCTTTTGTTAGGTTATTATAAATATTCTGTTTGTTCAAATTAACCTCCTTAATATTAATTTATGTTTGTATTTTATCATTTAATATATAATTTTACAATGTTATTCGCACAAGTTTTGTTTTAAGTTACTTATGTTGTTACAATTGGTAGTTTTAAAATCTAACATAGGTGCTGTAAACTGAACTTATGCTTTAGTATTTGAAATTATAAATAAAATATATTTGTAACCATATATTTAATAACATTGTAAGTATATCACATTTTTATTTATTAAACAATAAAAACATAACTAAAAAAGTAACTATTCATAACTATTTAGAAGTTAATATATTAGAATAAGCTAAAAACTAATGTAATGGCGATGATGCTACTATAAAAACATCCCAATTAGCTAATATAGCTAATTGGGATGTTTTTATAATATGTATAACACATTATTTTGTCTTTATTTATACTCTCGTTATCTCTCTTTCACAATTTAATAGTGCTTTCATTCTATTTTTTGCTGCAAATTTACTTTTATTCTCAAAATTGTTTAGTCTATTTGGATTACTATCATATACTAATTCTAAATTTGGATAGCTTTTCTTTTTTATAAATATATTAGATAACTTCAATTTTATTTTATCAAATATCGTTTCTTCAATTTTTACTAATGCAGTTATTTTTCTTTCTGAATATACTTTTATTCGCTCTTCTTCTACTGCTACATAGTATTCATCAAATTGATATAGTTTTATTTTTCTACCTTCTTCATACTTTGCACTAATCGCCTCTATCATATCTGCTCTGCTAAATTTCCTTGCATCATATTTTATTACTTTATTTGGGTGTAACTCATTAATACCAAATACACTTACTAAATCATTATCATATGTACATATTTTGTCTATATAATTTTCCCCATTTTCAAAGTGTGAACCAATATTTTCTATTTGTAATTTTTGTGGTTCGAAATTTTCTATATTTTTTAATTCTTCACATATTACCTCTAATAGAATTTTTGGCATAATCTCTTTTACATTTGCACTTCCAAAAATTTTTTCTTCTAAAGAATTCTCTATATATCTTAAATAATTATAATCTACTTCTTCTTTTTCTACTGCTTTTTTTACATCATCATGTAATTCTATTGCTTCTGACATTTTTTTTATTTTCTTTAATATTTCTTCAAATTGTTCTTTCGTATTCTTTTTTTCAATTTCTACTTTTTTTTCTACATTATTTTCCCCGTTCATATTTCCACCTTTTTTTATAGACTGTCTTTATATTATAGCATTAATTTCACAAAAATGTATTACTATTTATTTACTTTTACATTACAGTTATATTACAAACATAAGTGAATTGTAACTTTTTTTTAATATCAAATTTGCTTTTTTCTTATTCTTGTGGTATAATTATAGTATCTATAAACTTTTTTTCTAATCATCAAGGAGGTATACAATATGATGGAAGAAAAATTAAAATCAACTCGCTTATTAGTGAGTTTTAACAATCTAAACATTGATGAGTCCTCAACTAATCGGAATGAGCAGACTATTTTAGAGTTAGCTCTACAATACGAGATTATTCCAGTCTCTAAAACTGAACAGAAAACATTATCTTTTCATTCTAATGACGATTGTATATCTGTTGCATTCTTGAATGACCTGATTGCAAGAGGATACAGCGAGCAGGCAATATTAGAAGTCGCTTTACTATGTAATGTTACTCCTGTTCATGTAACGTCTACTACATATTGTTTCGAACCTTGTTTTGATGAAATATCTTTGTACAATTTCTTAAGCGATCTTTTCTTATCAGGGTTCAGCATGACTTATCAAATATTTTGTTAATTTTCTTGTTGGCACTGATTTATTCAGTGCCAACGCTTTTATTTATTAGTTTTTTCTCCAATAGTTTTTATTCTTCGTCTTCATTTTCTGTTTCTTCATCTCCTAAGCTTTTTTCAAATGCTTCTGAGAATTTGCTTCTTATTTTTTCTTCTACTTCTTTTGCTATTTCTGGGTTGTCTATTAAATATTTTTTTACATTTTCTCTTCCTTGTCCTATTCTATCTCCATTATAGCTAAACCATGAGCCGCTCTTTTCTATTATGTCTAAGTTTACTGCTATATCTAGTATATTTCCTTCTTTTGATATTCCTTTTCCATATACTATATCAAATTCTGCTTCCCTAAATGGTGGAGCTACTTTGTTTTTTACTACTTTTACTCTTGCTCTATTTCCTACTACTTCTCCATCTTGCTTAATGTTTTCTACTTTTCTTATATCTAGACGTACTGATGCATAATATTTTAATGCTCTACCTCCTGCTGTTGTTTCAGGGTTACCAAACATAACACCTACTTTTTCTCTTAATTGGTTTATGAATACTATTACACATTTTGATTTGTTTATTGCTCCCGCTAATTTTCTTAGTGCTTGTGACATTAACCTTGCTTGAAGTCCTATATGTGAGTCTCCCATGTCTCCATCTATTTCTGCTTTTGGAACTAAGGCTGCTACTGAATCTATTACTATTACATCTAATGCTCCACTTCGTACTAGCGCTTCTGCTATTTCTAATGCTTGCTCTCCTGTATCTGGTTGAGATACTATTAGGTTGTCTATATCTACTCCTAAATGTTTTGCATATACTGGATCTAATGCATGTTCTGCATCTACAAATGCTGCTTCTCCTCCCATTTTTTGCGCTTCTGCTATCATATGTAGTGCAAGTGTTGTTTTTCCTGAAGATTCTGGACCATATACTTCTATTATTCTTCCACGTGGAATTCCACCTATTCCTAGTGCTATGTCTAAACTTAATGCTCCTGTTGGTATTGCTTCCACATTCATTGCTTGGAATTCCCCTAATTTCATTATTGAACCTTTTCCAAATTGTTTCTCTATTTGTCCTAATGCTGCTTCTAGTGCTTTCATTTTTTCTGAATTTGTGTTACCCATTTATTTTTTCCTCCTAAATTTTTGTTTTCTAAACCTTTGTTTGTTTTATTATATCGTATTTAAAAATTTTGTCAAGCGTTTTTGATTTTTTTATTTTAAATATTTTACTCTTTTTATTAATATTTTCTCTTCTTGAGTCTGCAATTCGTTATTCCCTATAGTTATTCCTGACCAATTAATCCTACCATATAAAAAAATTATTCATTATTGATTATTCTCTATTCATTACCTATTTTACATCCTACTCCAACTATAAAAATTATAATAACTAAAATAATTATTTGGTGTTATTTCTCCTGCCAAATTTTGACTTCTTACAACTGTTCCTTTATTCCTATATAAACTAATAAAAGGCATATCATTATTATAAATTTCTATAATTCTACTATATTTTTCTTTTAACAAATTTTCATCTTTTATATTTTTTACATCTCCTATAATTGTGCTTAGTTCTTCGTTATTATAATTTTGTAAGTTTCCATTTCCTAAAAATGTTTCTAAATTTGGTGTGAATGAATTATATACTCCTGTTAATATCATTTGATAATTTTTATTTTGCAATATTGCATCATAGTTTGCTTTTGTTACTTTATTAATGTTTACGGTTATTCCTATTTTTGCTAATTCTTGCTTTATAAATTCTGCCACTTTTACTCTATTTTCATCTTCTCTATTTACTGTCAAATTTAAGTTTATTCTATCTGTTCTATAGTTTTCTTGCTTTTGCCATCTATTATTTTTATAATTCCATCCATTTTCTTCTAATACTTTTTTAGCTTGTTCCTCATTATATCCTAGGCTTAATGCCTTTTCTGTATATAAATAATTTCCATAGTCTATTGGAAAGTTTGATGTATATTTATTATTGTTATATACTGATGTTACTAAAGCTGTTTTATCTAGTGCATAACCTATAGCTTTCCTTACTTCTATATTCTTTAGTATATTATCTTGACAGTTAAATGCTAAGTAGTCAAATTCCCTTCCTCCATATTCACATTTTGCATACCCTATTGTTCCTATATAATTTTCTAAATTACTATTTGAACTGGTAAAAATGTCTATATTTCCTAGTTTAAAACTATTGTATAACTCACCTATTTCTGAAAATATTTTTATATCTATTTTTTCTATTTTTGTCTCTTGTTTTTCTTTATTCCACCATCTATCGTTCTTTTCTAGTGTTATATTATTAGCGTCTATTTTAGATATCTTGTACATTCCTGTTCCCATAGGTAGCTTTGTACTTTCATAAAAATTTTCACCTATATAGTAATTGTTTGATATAATTGGAAATGTTAAATTATACTCAAAAAACGGAACTGGCCTAGTTAAATTTATTCTTATTGTATTAGTATCTAATATTTCTACATTTTCGATTGGTTCTACATCATATGAATATATATTTTTCCCTTCTTTTAGTGTTTCTATTGTAAAGGCTACATCTTTTGCTACAAGCGACCCTCCATCTTGCCATTTTTTGTTTGTATCTATTTTTATTACATATGCAGTATCTGATATTTTTGAGCATTCCGTAGCTAAGCACATTTCTATTTTGTATTCTTTTGTTATATTTATTAGTGGCTCAAATATAAGCTTATTTACATTTAGTATCTCTTTATTATTTGATATTAGTGGATTTATTGTGTCATAGTTTGATATTCCTAGCCTTATATCTGTTTTTTCTACTATTTCTAATCCTTTACTTTGCTCTTTTTCTTTTTCTGTTCCTTTATCTTTGAAATATAGTGCATATATTGAGTAAATAACTACTCCTATTGCAAATATTATAAAAATATATTTAAAGACATTTGATTTCATATTTTTCCTTCATATAATGTAAATATATTATTCATTATACGAATTTCTCCTTTCTTCTAAATTTAGTATATTATTTAGTTTGACTTTTGTATTTTTGGATTTTTTATTTATAATATAAAATTTTTTTGTTTTTTTCAAGTTTTTATTGGAAATATGTTAGATTTTTAATTTATAAATGATTTTAAATTATTATTTTTGGGTTGTATAGAAAGTGTGTCAAAAGGGATGGAGCAAATTGACACACTTTATCTTTTAAAGATGTGTCAATTTGCTCCATCCCTTTTGACACACTTTCTATACAACCCATTATATTTTTATTTTCTAGATTCTACTATAATTCTAATACCTGTTCTGTCTTCGCCTTCTACTTCTACTTCGGCGAAGGCTGGTATGCATACTAGATCTACTCCTGCTGGTGCTACGAATCCTCTTGCTATTGCTACTGCCTTTACTGCTTGATTTAGAGCTCCTGCTCCGATTGCTTGCATTTCTGCTTTGTTCTCCTCTTTTACTAACCCTGCTATTGCTCCTGCAATTGAATTTGGGTTTGATTTTGATGAGATTTTTAAAACTTCCATCTTTTGCCTCCTATAATTTTATTTTTATTTGAATTACAGGTATAGTTATATTACATTTTCTGGAAATTGTCTAGTACTTTTATGGAAAAAATTGGAAAAGTTTTCGCCTTTTTTCTCCTTTTTTCGTCATTTATTTAATATATATTCTTTTTATAGATGTTGCTCTACATGTTTCGTCATTTATTTCTATTATACATCCATTAAACATACAGTTTCCTTCTGCCAATTTATATCTTTCTGGAAGTGATGTTACAAATCTTTTTACTGATGCATCTATATCCATTCCTATTACTGAGTTTATTGGCCCTGTCATTCCTATGTCTGATATAAATGCTGTACCTTTTTGCGTTATTTCTTCGTCTGCTGTTTGTACATGTGTATGTGTTCCATATAGTGCTGTTATTCTTCCATCTAAATAATATTTCATTGCTATTTTTTCTGCCGATGCTTCTGCATGGAAGTCTACTATTATATAATCTACTTTTTCTTTTACTTCTTTTATAATATCATCTGCTTTTATAAATGGGTTATCTGATTGCACACCCATTTCTGTTCTTCCTATTAAGTTTATTACACATATTTTTTTATTTTTACATTCATATATATTATAGCCTTTTCCTACTACTCCTCTTGAATAATTAGCTGGTCTTAAAAGTTTTTCATCATCTATAAATGTGAATATATCTTTTTTTCCCCAGGTATGATTTCCCATTGTAATTACATTTACATTTAATGCCTTTAAATCATTAAATATTTTCGTTGTTATTCCCATTCCCCCTGCTGAATTTTCTGCGTTTACTATTACAAAATCTATATTATTTTCTTTTCTAAAATTTGGTAAAACTTCTTTTAACCTTTTTACTCCACTTTCTCCTACTAAATCTCCTACTGCTAATATTTTCATATAATCCCTTCTTTCATGCTTATTATAATACTATAATTTGGTTTATTTGTAAATATTTTATGAATATTTTTAAAAGCCTTCGTGTATACTTTAATTAAATATATTTTGAGGAGGTTACAAATGAATAGAAATAGAATTTACGAAATTATGAAAAATAAAGAAATTAGAGATATTTATTATCATAATAGACCTGTTTGGGTTCAAGAAATAAATAATGATGTTGCAAAGATTGGTTTTATGGATGGCAGGTCTGAAATAGATGTACCTATTGCAGAGTTATCAGAAATGCATAGATAAGTATTAAAAATTAATTTTTTTACTATATATAGAATAAAAGTGGTTCTCCACACTGACGAGCACTGCTCGCCTCTACAATTTTAACTTAAGGTAGAATACTTTCCTAGTATACAAAAAGAAAATAGTAGCTTTATGCACTACTATTTTCCTTTTGTTTTATTTAATAGAATATATTAACATTCCTCCTAGTATTCCACCCAGTATCATTAAGAATAAAGCTGTGAAACAATACCACAAATCTGCATTATCATCAATAGCAATACGTATCACTTCAGCTGTGCCATTTGCTATTTCATATTTTGCCCTTACTATTTCTTCGTTTCCTTTTATACTGGTTAGTTCAATTATTCCAGGGTGTTTTGTATCAGGATATTTTATGCTATATCCTTCTGGAAGCTTATAGCCTTCTCGATTTTCTGCTACTTCATTTGCAACTTGGTTTATTTCTTTTATCCGTTCATATGATGTTGATACTGCGCAACCTGTTAAAAACATAGTTGTTAATAGAAAAGTTAAAAATAAAATTATTCTTTTTTTCATTGCTTTTCCCTCCATTTTTATAAAACAGATTAATAAGTTGCATTTATTATATCATTTTTATAAATTCATTTCAATACCTTTACATAA
Source organism: Clostridia bacterium (assembly GCA_022791325.1). GTDB lineage: Bacteria > Bacillota > Clostridia > TANB77 > CAG-508 > UMGS1663. Next base: position 83,460 of record JAAVYV010000076.1, on the reverse strand, counting down.
ATTTGTATATTTTTATAAATTTTGTTAATTATATTATTAGGTGGTGATTATAATGACAAGTAAAGAACTTTTATATATTGAGGATAGCTTAGGGCATGAAAATTTTATGATATCATGTAGTACTAAAACTGCAAGTAAACTAACAGACCCTACTCTTTCTAGTTATATAGGAAGTCTAGCTCAAAAACATACTGATTTAGCAAACAAATTCTTAAATTTATTATAGGAGGTAAGTATGGAAGATAAGGATTTAATGGAAAATGAATTATTAGTTATTAAAGGCGTATGTGATTTATACCTTCATGGTACTATAGAATCTTCTACCGCTGAAGTTCATACAGCTTTTAAAGAAGCTTTAAATGAAAGCTTAGATATTCAAAATAAAATTTACAATTTGATGAAAGAAAAAGGTTGGTATCAAACAGATACTGCTGAACAAACTAAAATTAATAGTGCTAAGCAAAAATTTTTAGCACAATGACACAAATGAAACGTTTCCTAATGAGTCAATAATTCATTAGGAAACGTTCCATTTGTGTCAATAAGAACTAAAATCACTCACCATATCCATTTGAATGTCAGAAATTATTCTATCATATTCATCTGAAATTGCATTTAATTCTTTATCTAACATAATTATTTTATTATTACTATCTTTTACTATATACATGTTCTCATATATATCTATTACATTAGTTTGTAATAAAATTCTTTCTTCCATATCTATAGCCATAAAATTAATTTCATTATTTGTGTTTATATCATACTCTTCATCATTATTTATTTTTAGAAATACTTTATCATCTTTAATTTCATATATAATAAAATTATCAGAAATTAATGTTTTATTTCCATTTTCATCATACCACCCATTACATGAGTTTTCTTTATCTTCAAATCCTATATATCCATTATCAAACGTTTCTAATTTTGACTGTTCTACATAAAATTTTTGTAAATATACTATGCTATTTTCCTCTTCTCCATTCTTTTTAATAACAGTCACATTATATTTTTCACTTTCTGATGATAAATAATAATCTTCTTCATCTTGATAATAAATATCTTCTATTTCATCTTCATCATATATTGGCTCTATTATCATAGAATAATTTTTGCTGTTATAATAATACTTAGAATTTCTTTCATTTAAAGTAATTTTTTTAGTATCACTTCTTTGTGCTAATTGTCTATTCAATTTTAACTTTCCTTTTGTAGTAGCTCGTAAAAGAAATTCAAAAGATTCTAAATAACCATTTCTTTCATTTTTATTTTCATTTATACTTTCTATATCAAAATCTATTATGTATCTATCTATATTTTGTACATATCTTTCTAAACTATTACTTATAAGTATATTACTATTTTCTTTAGAAATTATATAATATTTGTTATCTTTCTTAGCAATAGCTATATAGTATTTACTATTATTAATTTCTATTTCATTAAAATATGATACTCTATCATATTGACAACTTATATAAAATATATTACTTACTTCGCGCTACTCTATAACTTAAAATACTGTACTTTCCTAAAATATAAAAAATGACGCTATTGGGAAAAACATTCCCTTTGCGTCATTTTGGCTATTTTCTTATTTCTGCTCCAATTTTTTCTAGACCTGTTATTATTTTTTCTAATATGGTATTTATTTCTTCGTCTGTTAATGTTCTATCTTGTGCACCAAATTCTAGTGAATATGCTATACTTTTTTTGCTTTCTTCAATTCCTGTTCCTGTATATATGTCAAATACTTTGCTTGACAAAAGCATACTTCCTGCTAATTTTTTTATTTGTTTTGCTATTTCTTCTGAAGTTATATCTTTTTGTACTATTACTGCTAAGTCTTTTCTTACTACTGGGAATTTTGATATTTCCTTGTATTTCATTTTTCCTGTTTTCTTTTCTAATAGCTTACTTAAATTAATTTCTAGTACATATACATCTTCTTTTTGCATTTCTGGATGTAGTTTTCCTATTATTCCTAATATATCATTATTTACTGAAATTAATGCTGTTTGATATGGGTGGAATTCCTGTGGTAGTTCATCTTTTATAACAAAACTGTATCTTCCATTATAACCTAAATAGTCTAATATTTCTTCTGCTATACCTTTTATATCATAAAAACTTGATTTTTCTGGTTTTAGCCCCAAAGTATGCTCTCCTGCTATTAATGCACATAGTTTTAAGTCTTCTCCATATTTTTCCTCTTTTTTGTAAAAGCCTTTTCCTATTTCGAATATTGATACATCTTTTTGGCTACGTGCTTTGTTATATTCATATATTTTTACTAGTGATGGAATCATACTGTATCTTAAAGTATTTCTTTCTTCTGTCATTGGGTCTAATAGTTTTATTGGTTCAAAGTTGTCTTTTGTATATTTTACTACTTCTTTATCGTTTACTAGTATATATGATAGTGTTTCGTTTAGTCCTAAGTCTATCATTTTGTTTCTTATTTGCCTTAATGTTTTATTATATGAACCTTGTTTTAATGGTAGTTTTGGTAGTCTTCCTTCTATGTTATCTACTCCATATATTCTTCCAACTTCTTCTATTAAGTCTTCTGCAATTGATATATCTATTCTCCTTTTTGGAACTGATACATGCACTGTTTCTCCTTCTTTTTCATATGTAAATCCTAGTCTTCTGAATACATCTAATACTGCTTCTTGTGGCACTTCTAGCCCTAATACTTTATTTATCTTTTCAAATGTTATATCTATTTTTTTATCAGATAAGTCTGAAACATCATATTTTACTAAACCACCTACTATGGTTGCATCTGCATATTTTTCAAGTAAATTACATGACCTTTCAATTGCCATATATGTTCTATTTGGGTCTAAGCCTTTTTCAAACCTTGTACTTGCTTCACTTCTTAATATTTCTTTTGATGTTTTTCTTACTTTTACTGGGTCAAATATTGCTGATTCTATAATTATATTTTTTGTATTTTCTGTAATTTCAGTGTCATAACCGCCCATTACTCCTGCTAAACCAATGGCTTTCTCTCCATTTGAAATTACTATATCTTCTGATGATAATGTTCTTTCTATTTCGTCTAATGTTGTTAATTTTTCTCCATTTTGTGCCATTCTTACTTCTATCATTCCATTTAAAGTATCTGCATCGTAGTAGTGAAGTGGTTGGCCTACTTCTAGCATTACATAGTTACTTATATCTACTACATTGTTAATTGGTCTAATTCCTGATGCCATTAGTCTATTTTTTATAAATGTTGGACTTTCTTTTATTACTACATTTTCTACTCTTTTTGCTAAGAAAATGTTACAATTTTTAGTGTTTACTTGTACTTTAAAAGTATTATTTATATCTTCATTAGTTTCTTTATGTGATAGATCTATTGGTTTAACTTGTTTATCATAAATTGCTGATATTTCATGTGCCATACCTAATATACTTAGTAAGTCTCCACGGTTTGCTGTTAGTTCAAAATCAATTACACTGTCATCCATTTGCATTAGCTTTATAGGGTCTTCTCCTACCTCAGCATTTTCTGGTAATTCGTGTATTCCTTCTTTATCTTCTGGCTTCAAAAATTTGCTATCTAAGCCTAACTCTGCTATTGCACAAAGCATTCCATTTGATTCTACTCCACGAATTTTTCCTGGTTTTATTTTGAAATCTCCTGGTAAAACTGCTCCTGGAAGAGCTACTATAACTTTTAAACCTTTTCTAACATTTGGCGCACCACATACTATTTGTAAAGTTTCTTCTCCTACATTTACTTTGCATACATGTAAATGGTCAGAGTCTGGATGCATCTCGCATTCTATTACTTCTCCTACTACTAATTTTGTAGCATTTATGAAGTTTTCTGCTGTTTCATATTCGTTTCCTGCTTTAGTCATATCTTCAGCTAACATTTTTGTATCTACATCTATATCTACATAGTCTTTGACAAAATTTGTACTTAATTTCATTTTTTTCTCTCCTTTTCCATTCCCTTCCCATTGGGGACGTTTCCTAATGGGAAATCTGTCACTTTTGGGAAGTTGAATTCTTATTTTCTATGACTTTTAAATATTTCTATATAAATTTTCTATCAATCTTAGTATCATTATTTTTGATCCACATATATTTAATAATTTAATACTATAAAATCTTAACTAGAATAATAGTTAAACTTTATAGATTAATCGTATTGTCATATATATGGAATCCCTACAATTATTTTTATAACTTCCCAAAAGTGACAGACTTCCCATTAGGAAACGTCCCCAATGGGAAGGGGAACTTAGTCCATTCTATCAAATTGATTTAAAAACCTAACATCATTTTGATACAATAAACGTATATCTGTTATTCCATACTTAAACATTGCTAACCTATCTAACCCTGTTCCAAATGCAAACCCTGTATATTTTTCTGGATCGTATCCATTCATTTTTAATACATTTGGATGTACCATTCCTGAACCTAGTAACTCTATCCAACCTGTTTGCTTACATAGGTTGCATCCTTTTCCGTTTACATTTAAAACATGTTACATCTACTTCATACGATGGCTCTGTGAATGGGAAGTAGCTTGGTCTAAACCTTAAATTTGTATCTTCGCCTAACATTTTTCTCATAAATACTTCTAGTGTTCCTTTTAAGTCTGCTAATGATATGTCTTTGTCTATTACTAGCCCTTCTACTTGTGCAAATTGATGTGAGTGTGTTGCGTCATCATCTCTCCTATATACTTTTCCTGGGCAGATCACTCGTATTGGTGCTTTTTCTTTATTTTCCATCATTACATGTGCTTGTACTGCTGATGTTTGTGTTCTTAATAAGTATTCTGGTGTTACATAAAAGCTGTCTTGCATATCTCTTGCTGGATGACCTTGTGGTAAGTTTAGCCTTTCAAAACAGTATTCGTCTGTTTCTAGCTCCGGACCATCTACTACATCATACCCCATTGAAACAAATAAATCTTCTACTTCTTCTATTATCCTATTTAGTGGATGCTTACTTCCTCTTTTTATTTTGTTTGATGGCAGTGTTATATCTATTCTTTCTTTCTCTAATTTTTCAATCATTTCTTGTTTTTTAAATGCTTCTTCTTTTTCTTGTATTTTACTTTCTAGTTCATCTCTAACTACATTTACTAAACTTCCTATAACTGGTCTTTCTTCTGGTGTTAGCCCTCCCATTCCTCTTAATACGGCTGTTAGTTCTCCTTTTTTTCCTAAATATTTTACCTTCAAATCATTTAAGTCTTTAGTATCTTTTACATTTGTTATTTCTTCATTTGCTTTTCTTCTAATTTCCTCGATTTGTTCTTTCATTTTTATTTTCTCCCTTCTTTTTATATTTTAATTTTTAAACTTTTTCTAAAACCTTTAATAAAAGTAGTTTTTTAGGGGTGATTTTTTCTTAGTTCTTCGAGCCATAGCCAGTTAGAAACAAGTTATACTTTTAGTATAATAACCCCTATATTTAAAAATTCATTCACACTATGGAAAGTTTTTGACACGTCCCAAATCTTTCCTAAATCTTTCCACAAAAAAGCAATTCTATCCTATATAGGACGAATTGCTTGTATTTCGTGGTACCACCTAATTTTATTAATGTTTATTTTCATTAACCTTATTTTTCCCTTTAACGCAGGGGGTTACGCTATTTCCTACTTCTATTTTCAAAAATAGTCCTAAAAAAGTGAAATTTCTGTAATTCATGTATGAAAGGCTTTCAGCGTTTTTCACCTTTCTCTCTTTTGATACATTTTTTAATTTACATACTTTGCTTTTTTCTTGGATTTTTTATTTTACATTTTCTATTTTACTATACTTTTTGTTTTTATACAAGTGTTATATACAAAAATTGTATTTTTGATTATTATTTCGCTACAATTCATAGTTTCAAAATTTACTATAGGAGCTAAATAGATTCCTCCTACAAATTATTCACCATTCACTATTCATTAATTTCTTACAAGCATTGGTCCTATATTTGTTACAGTTCCTGCTCCTAATGTTAGTATTATATCATCTTTTTCTATTTTTTCTTCTAAATATTTTACTATATCTTCAAATTTTGGTATATATACAGCTTCTCTTCCTAGTTCTCTTATCTTTTCTACTATATTTTCTGATGTTACTCCATATGTGTTTGTCTCTCTTGCTGCATATATATCTGTTATTATAATATTGTCAAAATTTATTAGACTATTAGCAAATTCATTTATATGTTCTTTTGTTCTGCTATATGTGTGTGGTTGGAACACTACCCATGATTTATTGTACTCCTTTTGTTTTAACCCTAACGCTGTTGCAGTTATCTCTGTTGGATGATGTCCATAGTCATCATATACAGTTGCTCCTTTACATGTACCTACATATTCAAACCTTCTATGTGCTCCAGTATATTTTTTTAATGCTGTTTTCATATTCTCTTTTTCTATTCCATAGTTATGACATAATGCAATACAGGCTAGTGCATTTAATACATTATGCTTTCCTGGTACTGATAACTGAAATGATGCATAAAAACTATTATTATAGTATACATCAAAATATGGAAAGCCATTTTTACCAAATTTTATATTTCTTGCTATAAAGTTCGCTTTTTCATTTTCTATTCCATAACTTACTACTTTTGCATTAGTATATTTATGTAGTTCTGCACAATATTTATTGTCTATGTTTACAACTAATAAGCCATCTTCTGGTAGTAACCCTACATATTTTATAAATGCTCTATTTATATTTTCTATATTTTTAAAGTAGTCCAAATGATCATTATCTATGTTTAGTATTATTTCTGCCTTAGGGTAAAATTTTAAGAAACTTTCTACATATTCACATGCTTCTATTATGAAGTGTTCACTGTTTCCTATTCTATAATTTCCATCTATAGCTTTTAGTGTTGCTCCTACTTGTATTGATGGATCTTTTAGTCCTTCTATAAAGCACATTGATACCATTGATGTAGTTGTTGTTTTCCCATGTGTGCCTGATATACAAATTGTATCTGTAAAAGCTTTTGTTATTTTTCCTAAGAAATCTGCTCTCTCTATTGTTTCTATTCCAAGCTCTCTTGCTTTTACAAGTTCAGGGTCATCTTGCTTTATTGCTGCTGTATATACTATTACATCTGCTTTTGCTGCCATATTTACATCATGACCTATTACTACATGTATTCCATCCAAATTTAATTTTCTTGTAACTTCTGATTCAGCCCAGTCTGAACCTGTAACTGTAAAGCCCCAGTGTTTCATGATCTGAGCTATTCCACTCATACTAACTCCACCAATTCCTATCATATGTATATGTTTATATTTTTTTAATTCACTTATGTTTGCCAAGTTTTCCCTCTCCTTTTATATTATTACTATAGGCTATTATACAATCTAAATGTTTTTTTTTCAATATATTTTTAAAAATAGCTAAAAACTGTTTGATTTTGATCTTTGATTTATTATATTCTTATTTTCTAATAATGTTAATGTATGTTCATAATATAAATAGGTATTTAAAAATGTCAATAAAAAAAACTTTTTTAATTGACATTTTTGTAGAAAAAGAAAGATTCGAATTTTGAAGGTTTTAGACACGTCTAAAATCTTTCCAATTAAATTTCTTTCCTTTTATAAATTTTAGAACATTGGGCAAATAGTACCAATTGAACTTCTATAATTAGCTTTATTAGTCCCCTTAGAACCAAAATATATTTTATCATTTTTATTTAAGTATATTGAAAATGAATTATTACTACGTTCTGAACCGGCTAGATGACCATGAATCACATTTCGCCATTATTGTTTCATTTAAGAAGAATATAGTACACGCATCAGCAGATGCTGAACTAGAAATATCTGTATTCATATCAACAAAATACCAGCCACTTTTTAATACTGTATATCCATCTTCATTAGAATATGATAAATACTCTTGTATTTTATTATTTTCATCAGTAGTTTTTGTAAATAAATTTGACATACTCGTTATATTTTCATAATTTGATTCATTATATATAGAATTTTGTATGAATGCATCTATTTGTGTCCCTGTTGGCTGATTTATAGATTTTTCTATTTCCTGATTTATAATTTCTTTCAATTCTTTAACTGAAATTGTTATTTGTGAATTTTCACCTGTTGCTACTAGAACTTCACTATACAAGTCATTTAATTCTTTCTTCTCATTTTCCTGTTCATTTATATATTTATTTTTTGCAAATTTAGCTTTGCTTAACAATCCATTTTCTTTTAATCCTAAATTAATTACTATACCCGCTAATATAATTAATAATATAATTGTTATTATAAGTGATATTAGTGTTATTCCTTCAAATTTTCTAAATTTGTTCTTTTGTTTTTTCACTTTACCTTTCATTTGTTCCTCCATATATAACTTTATATTTTATAAAATTATATATCTCTAACATTTGCATTTCAAGCGTTTTAGTTGTTTTGGCTTATATCTTTTTAACATAATTTTAGAAAAATACTATCTTTAATAATAAAAAACAAGAATAAAATTTTCTAAGCTCATTCTTCGCTAAGATTTCTTAGTCGTAGCATTTTAATGTGTACAAATAAGTTATGCTTTAGTAAAATCTAATTCTTCCATAACTATCTTCTAAGGAAACTTACCTACTTACGTGGCTGACTTTCTTTTGAAAATAAAATATGTTAAATTTTATTTTCACTTTGTGTTGCGAAACTAAAAGTTTCATAGGGTTTCCTAAGAATATAAAAAACATTCTATCTTATTTCTAGAATGTCTTTTATAGTTTTTAAAACATTGGGTATACTTTGGCTATTAATGATCTATATGCTGCTGTACCGCCTTTAGTAGATAAAAAATATATAATATCGTTTTCTTTTAAATATATAGAAAAATTGTTATTGTTATGCTCACCTGTATTTGTTTCTCCTGTATATCCTGTAGTAGTAAGAAGAATATTTTTATTATTAATGCTTAAATATAAATCACAATAATCTGCTCCCCATATTCCATTATATGTTTCAAAAAAATACCATCCACTCTTTAATACTGTATATCCTGTTTCATCAGAATATGATAAATACTCTTGTATTTTATTATTTTCATCAGATCCTTTTGTACATAAATTTGACATACTAGCTATATTAGTATAGCTTGATAAAGTAGATATTTTGTTAGTAATAAATGTATCTGTTTTTATTCCTGTAGGTTGCTGTGTACTTTTTTGCACTTCTTCCTTTATAAGTTCTTTTAATTCTTTACCTGAAATTGTTATTTGTGAATTTTCTCCTGTTGCTACTAGAACTTCACTATATAAGTCATTTAATCCTTTTTTCTCATTTTCCTGTTCATTTATATATTTGTCTTTTGCAAATTTTGCTTTGCTCAATAATCCATTTTCTTTTAATCCTAAATTAATTGCTATACCTGCTAATATAATTAATAATACAATTGTGATTACTAAAGAAATTAGAGTTATAGCTTTATTGTTAGTAAATATACTTTTTCTTTTTAACTTTTTTTGACTGATATTTTTTAATTCTTCATTTGTTTTTTTCATGTTTTCCTCCAATATTATCAATTCATATTTCATATGAATTATATATTTGTAGACGTTTAATGTCAATAAATTTGCTAAAACTTTTAACTACTCTTTATTAGTTTTCTTTTTAAGTAGTCTTCATTTGTTTTAGCATCATATCTGCAAATACTGCATAACCCGTTGTTGGGTCATTTACTAGCACATGGGTTACTGCACCTACAAATTTTCCATTTTGTATTATTGGTGAACCACTCATTCCTTGTATTATTCCTCCTGTTTTTTCTAGTAATTCTTTATCTGTTACTTTTATTAACATACTTTTGTTATCTCTATTATTTGCTGTATATATTTTTTGTATTTCTATTTGGTAAGTTTTCTTTTTCCCTTCTTCTAATTCACATATTATTTGTGCTTTTCCTTGTTTTACTTCATTTCTTCCAAGTACTTCCATTTCATTTTGACTTATTTCTAACCTTGTTTTATTTGATATTTTTCCAAATATTCCAAATGATGTGTTTTTAGATATATCTCCTAATTTTGTTTGTCCTTCTATACTTCCTCTTATTTCTCCTGGATTTCCTTTTTCTCCTTTTGTTATTGATACTATATTAGAATTTACTAATTCTCCATTTGCTATTGTTACTAAACTTCCCGTATCTATGTCTGTTATTCCATGTCCTAATGCTGCAAACATTTGGCTATCTGGCTCGTAAAATGTTAGTGTGCCTACTCCCGCTGCCGCATCACGTACCCATAAACCTAATTTGTATTCATTATCTTTTGTTTTGGCTGGCAATATATTTGCCACTTTTTCTTCATTTGTATCTTCTTTTATATATGTTATCTGTACTTCTTTTCCTTGTGAACTATTTACTGTTTGTACTAATTCTTCTGTATTTGAAATTTTTTCTTTATCTATTTTTATTATTCTATCTCCTTCTGTTATTCCTGTATTTTCATAGGGCTTTTCTCCTTCTATTTCAGACATTCCTACTACTAGCACTCCTTCTGTATATAATTTTAACCCTATTGTATTTCCTAGTGGTATAACTGTGGTTTTTGGTATTACATTTACAGTTAAATTTGCAACATTTAAACTATCAAATAGCTTTACTCCCATATCTATTTTTCCGCGTTTCAGTTAGTTTTGTTTCTTCTAAGCCAGTAGATGCTTCTATTATACTTCCATTTTTACATTCCCCTATATTTGGATTACTTGTCGCTATTTGTTTTAAGTTTATTCCCCACAAAGTTGCAAGTTCTAATTTTTCTCCTTGTAGAAGTGTTATACTTTTTGGAATTAGGGTTATATTAGCTATATATAAATAAAAAATGCCTAAAATAATTAGTATGATTGCAATTTTTAAATATTTTTTCATTATCATCATTCCTTTTCATTTTTCTATTATTTTAACCAATTTTTATTTTTTAAAACGTTTGACTATTTAGTTATTTACTTTTTTGTTTGCTACTCATTGTTCTATTTAAATTTTTTATAAAAAGCACTCTAGAAAATTTTTTCTAGAGTGCTTAAAAATTATTTTTTTAATATCCATGCTTTTCTTATTTGGCTTGCTTTTAACTCCCAAAAGGTAGCCTGAACATAGGAACTATTAGAGTTTGTTGAACAAATTATATTCTCCCAGCTTTTTTCTTTGTATTGTGTCTTTTCTTCTGGTGATAAGCTGTTATAATATTTGTCCTCTTTATTAGCCTCTATTTCCCACTGTTCAATTGATATATTCTCTTTGTTTGCTTTATGGTAAAGGTAGTCATTAAGTACACAATGCCAATATTCTTCATCTGTAAGTAAAACTTCGTTGTCTGGTATTTCAACTTCCCACAGAACTGATTTTTCGTTTACTCTTACATCAGAACGCCGCATATCAGGACGTTTGTTTTTCCCTTCATATAGATACCATGCCCATACTGGATATTCTACACCCTTTGGAGGGTTTCCAATTTTTTTCCTCATTTGCTTAGAAATCCAGTCATATGCGCTTACAAATCCATCCCATTCTTGTATAAGCTCACTTTTTTTAGGATTACACCTGTAAACGCCTTTTTTTTGCATTTCTTGAAATATACAATATGGTTGCACTGTCCATAATCTCATAAAGTTTTTCCTTTCTCTGTAATAATTTTTAAAATAGAAATGTAACATTTATATTATACCATATTTTAATATTATGTAAATAGTTTTTTTAAAATAAAATATTTAATCACCATATATTTTTCTTACTTTGTTTATTCAAATTCAAATTTTGGTTTTTTTCTAATTATTTGTATAGTATCTCCAATTTTTAATTCATTAATATTTATTTTATGCCCATTACTATCTCTAATAAAAATTTCCTTTTTATAAAAGATACGATATTTGAAATTTTCATGTTCGCTAATATCTCCATATGGAGTATTTAATATTTGTATTTTTACAATAACACGATAATCGTCTATTATAGCAACTTCTACATTCTTATAAATTTCATATTGTTGTAATATATAAATTACTACTATTGTCATCATAATAATTAATACTAGGCTTATACTTATTATTAACTTAATTCTATTTTTCATATTTTTCTCCCCTTTACAGTTCTATCTCTTTTTTTAGATATGTACTATATATTACTACTTTGCTTACTTTTATCTTTAGTGCTTCTTCTAGTGCTCTTTTGTATAAATCTAATTGTTCTTTATATTTTAGTATTAGTTCATTTTCATTTTGTACATAGTCTGTTTTGTAGTCTACTAAGTTTAAGTTTCCTTCTTTATCTATGTAGTATAAGTCTATTATTCCTTGTACTAGTATGTTTTCTTCTATTTCTTGTTCATAAATTTCTTTTGCTTTTATGTTTATATAAAATGGTTCTTCTTTGTGTACTTCTTTTGCATATTTTAGTTCTTTAAACAAATTAGATTTTGTGTATTGTAGTATTTGATTTATATTTATTGCTTCCGCTTCTTTTTTAGTAATTATTTTTTTATTTCGCAAATTTTCTATTAGTTTTTCTATATCTTCATAATTATATTGTTTTGTTTCATTTAAGTTTTTTATACATAAATGCAGTAGTGTTCCTTTTTGTGCACTTGTTATTGTTTCTTCTTTTGTGAAATTTGGAGAGCTTAATGTTTGTGCAATCTGTTTTTGTTCTTCGTTTTGCGTTAAAAATTGTGCTATTCCTTTTTGTTTTCCTTTTTCTTCTTTTATTTTGCTTACTGATGTTTTTGTTGGTATATTTTCTGATGATTTATATTTGTATTTCCAGTTTAGAATTTCTTCGATTTTCATAGTTGTGGTGTCTTTGCTAGTTTCTTTGAAGTGTTTGTGGTTAATAATATTCCCTGCATTTTCCTGTAATTCTTCATTATTCATTATGTGAGTATATTTCAAACTTCCAACTTCCGACATCTGACATTTGGTCTCCGCCTTTAGTAGTTCTACTAAATCAATTTGTTCTTCCTCTTCTTTTTCATTACTAATAAACTCTTTATAACTATGTTCATATATTTGTAATAAATCTTTTATTTCTTCTTTACAGTTTAAGTTTACTAGTTCTATCCAGTCTAAGTATGATTTATATTTTTTTATCAAATTTCTATTTAGTTTATCTCCATTGTATATTTGTATTAGCCCTTCTTTTTCTTTTATACTTTTTTCAAAGTCCTTTTCTATTCCTGTTATATATAGTTTTTCTTTTGCTCTTGTTAATGCAACATATAGTATTCTCATTTCTTCTGATAAACTTTCAGTTTTTAATTTTATTTTTAGTGCCTCTTTTGCTAGTGTATTATATTCTATTCTTCTTTCATAGTTTATATATTTAGGTCCAAATCCTAGGTCTTGGTGCATTAAAATATTGTCGTTTAAATCTCTTTGATTAAATTTTTTTGATGTACCACTTAAAAATACCACGGGAAATTCTAGACCTTTACTTTTATGGATACTCATTATTCTAACCACATTTTCATTTTCTCCAATTATTTTTGCAGTTCCCATATCTTTATTGTTTGTATTTATTTTATCTATAAAGTTTATAAAATTATATAGACCTTTAAAACTTGCCTGTTCATATTGCCTTGCTTTTTCAAATAACATTTTTAGGTTTGCTTGTCTTAATTTTCCATTATTTAATAAACCTACATAATTGTAGTAATTACTATCTTCATATATTTGCCATATTAGTTCATCTAATGTATTATATTCTTCCATGCTTTTCCACTTTTCCAGCATGTTTATAAAGTTTGTTATTTTTTTTCTTAATTCATTTCCTACACTTACTCTTGCTTTTAACATTGCATTATAAAAACTTTCATTTTTATCTGCTAAACGAATTTGTACTAGGTCATTGTCTGTGAAGTTTGCTATACTAGACCTTAGTACTGTTATTAACGGTATATCTTGAAGTGGATTGTTTATTATTTTAAGAACACTCATTATTGTTTGTATTTCTACTTGCTCTAGTGACTTACTTGAACTATCGCTAAAAACTGGTATATTTAGTTCTGATAATTCTTTTTCATATATTGGTGCTATATTAGAGGTTGTCCTTAATAAAATTACTATATCTTTATATGTTATTTTTCGGTAGCCGTTCTTTTTGTCATATACTATATAATCACTATTTATTAGCTCTTGTATTTTGTTTGCTACAAATTTCGCTTCTATTAAGGTATTTTCTATTGGTTCTTCTTGGTTTTCTTCTTCATCTATTTCTTGAGAATTTTCCAACTTCCAACTTTCAATTTCCAACCTCTCATCTCCGTTTTGCCATATCTATTATGTGTAATTCGGCTTTTCCTGCAAAATTTGAACTTTCTGGTGGATTTTCATAGTTTGCTCCTAAGTTTAGATATTCTTCTTTTGTGTAATCTATGTCCCCTAGTTTTTTGCTCATTATTTGGTCAAATATTAAATTAGTTATTTTTAATATATTTTCTCTACTTCTAAAGTTTTTGAATAGTTTTATTTTTTCTCCTGTATTGTTTTCATTAGTTTCTCCTACTAATTTGTATTCTTCATATTTTTCTAAAAATAGTTCTGGTCTTGCTTGTCTGAATTTATATATGCTTTGTTTTACGTCTCCTACCATAAATGTATTATTTTGTCTTGATACTACTTTTAAAATATATTCTTGTACTAGGTTACTGTCTTGATATTCATCTATTGCTATTTCTATATATTTTTCCATAATTTTTTTTGCTACTTCTGATGGAACATATTCTTTATTTTCATTTTGTTTTACTAGTATTTTAAGTGCAAAATGTTCTATGTCATGAAAGTCTATTATGTTTTTTTCTTTCTTTTTTTGTGAGAATTTTGCTTCGAATTCATTTACTATATTTTCTATTCTTTTTAAACTATCATACATTTCATATATGTCTTTAGCTGCGTTTTCTGAGTCATATACAAATATTTTTTTATGGATTCCTTCTATATCTTTTTTTACCTTGTCTCTCACTTCTTTGGCTTCATTTTTTAAGTCTATTGTACATTTTCTATCAGTTGGCCACTTGCCAAATTTTAGTTCATTTGCTTTTATATATATAGTATCCCATATGTTTTCTTTAGTTTTTGTTATTGCTTCTTCTATCTCTTTTAATGCTTCTATATCATTTACTATTGCACATGTAAATTTTTCTAATTCAGTAAACCTTGTTAATTTATCCTTTATACCTTCTAATTTTAGCCTATTTTCTATTATTTTATCTTTGTATTCTTCTAATAATATTTCTCCCCATATTGTTTGTGCATAGTCAAAAATTTTTTTTAGTTCATTTTTTAAGTTAAACATTTCTATTTTTTCTTTTAACCACTCTTTAGGAAATGGTGCACTTTGAATATATTCGTATATTTTTAGCACTAGTTCTTTTAATGGCTCATCACCTCTATAACTTGTGTATGTATTTATTAATGTTATAAATTCTTCATCATTTTCATAGTATTTTTCTTCAAATAGTTCTTCTAGCACATCTTGCTTTAGGAGCTCTATTTCTGCTGAATCTGCTATTCTAAAGTTTGCTGATAGGTCTAGCTCATAAAAATAATTTCTAATTACTTCTAAGCAAAATGAGTGTATTGTACATATACTTGCTTTATTTAAAAGGTTTATTTGCTTTTGAAGCCTTACGTCTTGTGGGTTTTCCTCTATTTTTTTATATATTGCATCTAATATTCTCTCTCTCATTTCACTTGCTGCTGCATTTGTAAAGGTTACTACTAGTAATTTATCAATATCTACATTTTCATTTACTATTTTATTTATAATACGTTCTACTAATACAGCTGTTTTCCCGCTTCCTGCTGCGGCTGCTACTAATATATTTGAACATTTTTCATATATTGCACTTTGTTGTTCTTTTGTCCATGTTACTTTAGGCATCTTTTGTTTCCTCCTTATTGGAAGTTTGGAAAGATTTCCAAACTTCCAACTTCTAACCTCTAATTTAATATTATAATTAAACTTCCTATTATAGCTATAATAAATCCTATTATTTTTAGTGTCTTTACTGATGAATTTCTATCTCCAAAGCTAAACCATTTTTTGCTTATTTTTCTTGCATCATATATCATTACTACTCCTATGTTTATAACTACTAATGATACTATTTGTATTATCAATTTTAATATTTCCATTTTTAATTTTTTTCTCCTTTTTAGTTATGTACATTCTCAAAAGTGACATTACTTCCCATTAGCATTTTACAGTCGCTCGAAACGAAACTTAAGTTAGCCATTAAGAATGAAATGACTTTACAGATAACTTATTTGTAACGAAGTAAACAAGAGTTACAACTAGAATATGACTAATAAAATGTTATCGTATATTTACACTCAAATTCTCCCTTTGGTGCAAGTATTATTATATCTGACTTTTGCCTAAATACTCCTGTTCCTTTAACTGTATCTGGCAGACTCATCCATGGTGTAATACATATAAACGGTGCATTTGGTTTTGACCATACTGTTAAATATGGAAAACCTGTATAATCTAGCTCCATTACTTTTCCCTTGTCTTTCCTTTTCAAAGCTACTTTTTTTGATTTTAACCCTTTCATTATTATAGCATCATTATTAAATATATCTGCATCTAAATTTATTTTTCTTTTATCAGACATAATATTTCTTGCATATTCTGTTCCTACTAATCCATCTATTAAATATAAAAAGTGTATTTTGTTCTCGTCTTCTTCAAATTCTAAATAATAATTATTGTTTTTTAGTTGTTCATAATCTATTTTTATTGCTGGCAAAGAACCAATTCCAAATGGCATGTCTACTTCGTCTTCGTTTATTACTTTATAAATTACTGTTAATTTGTTTGCATCTAGCCTATATGTTACATATAAAGAAAATTTATATGGATATTTTTCTAAACTTTTTTCATTACTTCTAAGTACATATGAATGGAAGTTATCTAACTTTGTTATTGGTTCAAATTCACAGTCTTGTGCAAAACCGTTTTTGGCTACTTCATATGTTTTACTGTTCATTATTGTTTGATTTTTTTTACATTTTCCTACTGTTGGAAATAATACTGGAAACCTCCTTTTCCAAATTACTTTTCCATTTTTATCTATTACTTCTTCTCCTTGGTGTAATCTTTCTTCTCCATCTAGCTTAAAACTTATTAGTTCTGCACCAAATTTTGAAGTTAATATTTGTGTATGCATAGACATTTTTCTCCTTTTTTGCTTTTATTTGTTACTTTGTATATAATATTGTTTTTTTATGTAAATGTCAAGAGGTTTTAGTAAATTTTTGACACATTAGAAACGTTTCCTATTATGTCATATGTCTATAAAAATGACGCATTAGGAAACGTCCCTAATGTGTCTAATATAACTTTAATATATTTTCTAGCCCTTTTGAAAAGTCTTCTAACATTACTATTTTTATAGTAGTCTCTTTTCCATCTATATAGTCATCTATTACTTGTTTTAGCCTTCTCATATTCTTTATTTCTGGCTCTATTTGTTTCGTGTATTTTTTTGCTCTTTCTTCTAGCATCTCTTTTATTGTCACTATATCTTCATTACTTGCACATGATATTCTTTGGAACATTTGGAATACATCATAATATTTAAATATTGGCACTTTCATACATTCTTTTGCAAATTTATCATAAAATAATTCCATTTTCATTGGCATATATTTAAATAGTTCTTCTGCCTTTTCTATATACATTTTGTCTTTTAAAGAATCGTTTACATTTTCAAAATATTTCAGCATTTCTTCCATTTCTTGATTTACACCTTTTACTGCTATCGCCTCTAGCTCCTCTTCTACATTTGGGCAGTATGTTGCATTTAATGAAGATATATTTAATCCATTTATAAATATACTTTTTATCGTTTTTACATCATAATTTATTAAATTCTTTTTTATGAAATAACTAAAATATGCAAATAGTTTTACTATTTCTATTGGCTTAATTTTTCCGTTTTTCACATCTTCTATTATTTCCTCTATTATTTTATCAAATTGATCATCTGGAATTTTCCAATATTCTTCTGTAAGTAATCTCTTATAGCCTGGTAATTTATCTGTATCTATTGTGTTTATTATTACTTCCATATTTTCTTTAAATACTTTCATGTTAAATATACGTGTACGTACATATATTTCTATAAATTTGAAAAAACGATATTCTGCTTTAAAATTATAATAATAGTTATTGTCAAATTCTTTTATATAAAATTGCCTATTGTCCATAAATACTCTTGATGATACTAATATTGCTTTATATTCTTCATTACTTCCTATGTTTATGAATTTATCTTTTGTTACTTTTCCTGCTTTTATTTCAAATGATATTGCTATTGTGAATATTAACATTGTTTGCATTATTCTATGGTTTGTATTTGGATATGATTTATTTACCATATCAAATATTTTCTTGAAGTCATTTAATGCATGTTTTAATATCCTTAAGTTTCTTGTTCCACTTTTATTAAATGTTGATATTATTAAGTTGGTATTTTCTCTTAAAAACCTTATTAATTCTGGATATTTTTCATAACGCATTAATATTCCATTTATAATGTAATTAAATTCTGGTGCATATTCAAATGTTTCACCTATTAGCTTTTCTTTTATTCTTTCATAGTCATTTGCTTTATCAAATACGTATTCTATGGTATCTTGTATCCTCTCTACCATTGGCTTATCTGTTTTCTTTATTAGGTTTCCTTCTTTATCTAATAAATATGTTGCTATAAATGTTTTCATTTCTAGGTTGCTATTTTTTAGTTTTGTTGATAGTTCTTTTTCATTACATATTATTATTGTTTTTATATGGTCATGTTCAACAAAGTTATTTATATATCCTAATATATCTATTACATCTACATTTGCTCTTTCTAAGTCGTCAAAACATAGTACTTTATCATCTGTTGAGAAAAATTCCTTATAGTCTATTTTGTCACCATTTTGTGTAACTCCAAAGAAATTTGCCATATCTAACCCTGTTTTTGCATATTCTGGTATAGATATTTGACTATTATTATCCATATATTTTTTTAGGTTTTTATCCATTAGTTGTGTAGTTTCTATAAATATCTTTTTGCTTATTTCTTCTAAGTTTGATATTCCATATAATGACATATATATTGTTTTATATCTTTTCCCATTTAGTTCCATACTTTCTATTTTGTTTCTTATTTTATGATTCCAAAAATATGTCTTTCCACTTCCCCATTCGCCATTTATCATTATGGCATAATCGGTATAGTCTGCTCTAATGTAGTCTAATATGCTTTCTACTAAGTCTTCCATGTTTTTTCCTCCTTTATATAGGTTGAACTATTTTTAGGTAAATTCTTCGAAGCTTAGGTAGCCACCTTCGGCCACCCCTACAATTTACAACTTCTAACCTCTAATTTATTATATCTTTTGCTATTGTTAATACCAATATTTCTTTTGCTCCATTTTGTTTTAGTACTTTTGAGCATTCTTTTGTTGTAGCTCCTGTTGTATATATATCATCTAATAATATTACTTTTTTATTTTCTATTTTTGGTTTATTTTGTATTTTATATACTTGTTTTGCGTTTTCTTCTCTTTGCTTTTTTGATAGAGTACTTTGTGGCAATGTATTTTTTTGCTTTATTAAGCTGTCGTTTACAAGTTCTAAATTTAAGTTTTTCGCTAATTTTCTTGCAATTAGTTCACTTTGATTGTATCCTCTTTCATTTTTTCTTTTTTTATGAATTGGCACTGGTACGATTATATCATATTTTTTTATTTTTCTACATATTTTTTCGTTTTTTAATATAATTTTTGCAAAGAGTTCATTTAGGTATGGTTTATCGTTAAATTTATAGTCTATTATTAAGTTTCTCATTTTTCCTTCATATTTAAAAATATATAGATGTTTATTAAAGGCTTTATTGTTATACTTTTCTACCTTTGCTTCTATTTTTAGTGTATTATAGCATTTGCTACATATTGTATCTTGTTCTAGCTTTCCACATATTAGACATTGTTTTGGGTATAAAATTTGTAATAAAAAAATAGAGGCTTTTTTTAAAGATTCCATGGTTAATAAATCCTTTCTTTTTTTGCCCCTATTTATATTTTTTAATTTTGTTCTTCATTTTTAGTTAGTAATTGTAGTGCTGGTTTAGAAATAACCTCAATACCACTTTCTCTTAGGTGTCTATCTAATTTATCACTAACTTCACCGAATTTTTTGCACGCATGCACCTACTGCAAACTTAGTACCTTCTTGTTCTTTCATTAATGTCGTTACTTTAAAGCTTAATAATTTTATTTCTGTTTTTATATCTCTTATTTCTTCCTTCATTATTATTTGTTCTGTTGACAATTTATCTACTTTTACATCCATAGTATCCATTTTTGTTTCCATTGTATCCATTTTCGTTTCCATTGTATCCATTTTTGTTTCCATACTATCCATTTTCGTTTCCATTGTACTTATTTTATTTTTCATTATTTTTTGGTCTGCTTTTATATCTGTTACTACATCTAATATTTGTTTCAAAATTTTTTCTTCCATTTTACTGGCCTCCTTTTCTAAAAAATATTATTTATAATTTTTCTCTTTTGATTGTATAATTATAATAATATAATTTAACTTATAAGTCAATATTTATTTTAAAAATTTGTATAATTTTCTAAATCTTTTAGAAAAAGGCACAGTTCCCCATGTGTAAAATTATTCATCATTCACTCTTCATTATTCACTATAAGCTTCTTAGCTTATACTCCAGCCCAGTATTCCTTTTCTTTGTATCAGCATTGTTAATCATAAAGCCAATAATATTTGCTCCTCCTATTACTATTAGCATTTTTTTTGCCCTTGTCATTCCCGTGTATAAAAGGTTTCTTGTAAGTAGCATTGTTGAAGCTTGTGGTACTACCATTATTACTACGTCAAATTCACTTCCGTTGTGATTTATGTACTGTTATACTATATGCATGTTCTATTTGGTCTAAGTCTTGAAACATATAATCTGCTTGCTTTTCATCATCAAATTTTATTGTAAGTGTTTTATCTTGTTCATTTATTTTTATTATTGTTCCTAATTCCCCATTAAATACTCCCATTCCACTTTCATATTTTGGCTCTAACTTTTCCCAAAATATATCGTAATTATTTTTTATTTGCATTACCCTGTCATTTTCTCTGTATATATTATCTCCTACTTGTTTTTGAGCTAAATATTCATTTTCTGGGTTTAAGTTCTTTTGTAAAATTTTGTTTAGTTCCTTTGTACCAAGCATACCTTTTTTAGTTGGTGTTATTACTTGTATATTTTTGAAAAAATCATAATCTCCATAATTTTTAAGTCTTTCTTTACAAAGTGAAATCACATTACGCAATATTGTCTCTTGACTTTGTTCTTTTATGTAGAAAAAATCTTCATTTAGTTGTCTTAAATTTTGCTCCTCTATTTGTTCTTTAGTCAAGAAAATTTCTCCTTCATTTACTCTATGAGCATTTAATATTATTTTACTTTTAGCAGCTTGTCTAAAAATTTTGTTCAATACTATTGTTGTAACTTGGCCTGAACTTATTAAATCTTTTAATATACTTCCTGGACCTACTGATGGAAGCTGATCTATATCTCCTACTAATACTAGTTTTGTTCCTTGATATAATGCTTTTACTAATGAATTCATTAAAAATAAATCTACCATTGAAACCTCATCGACTATAACTATATCTGCATCTAATGGTGCTATTTCATAATCTACATTTTTATAGCTTCCTTCTTCTTCCGTTTTTCCTATTTCTAATAATCTATGTAGTGTTTTTGCTTCTTCTCCTGTAGTTTCTGTCATCCTTTTAGCAGCTCTTCCTGTTGGTGCACAAAGTACTGGCTTTTTTCCTTGATTTTTAAATATTTCTATTATTGTTTTTATTATAGTAGTTTTTCCTGTCCCTGGTCCTCCTGTTATTATACATACATTATTATCATTTATAGCTTCTATTGCTTCTTTTTGTTTTTCTGATAATTCTATTTCTGAAGTATTTTCTAATTTTTTTAACTCTTGCTTTATATTTTTTATTCTCTTAATATTTGGTGACCTTTTTAGCATATTTATTCTGTTTGCTATATTTTCTTCTGCTTTATAAAATGCTACTAAATATACCCATTTTGTCTCTTCTATTACTTTTATATTTCCTACTTTCTTTATTCTTTCCTCTGTAACCTCATTTTTTTCTTCTTTATTTTGCTTTATATCCTCTTCATTTTCCCTTGCTTTACTATATTCACTTCTAGTTTCTACTATAATTTCTTCCTTTATTTTTAGTTCTATTAAATTTTCTCGTATTTCTTCTTCTGTAACAGATAAAAGTTCTTCACAAAATGTTATTAAGTTTTCTTCTAGTACTGCACAATGACCATTTAAAGTTGCACACATTAAGGCATATTTAATTCCACTTTTTATTCTTTTATCATTATTATATGGAAGACCTATATCTATTGCCATTTTATCTATTTTTTTAAAGTCTACATTATTTGCTACATCTATTAATATATAGGGGTTGCTTTCTATTTCGTCTATTGCATTCGCCCCTAATTTTTTATATACATTTTTTGCATTTTGAATACCTATTCCAAATTTTTCTAAATATCCTACTATTTGCCATACTTCCCAGTTTTCTATAAATGATTCTGAAATTGCTAATGCTTTTTCGTTATTTATACCTTTTATTTGTGATAATTTCTCTGGTTCATATTTTAATACGTGTATGGTTTCATCTTTAAATGTATCTACTATTTTTTTAGCTGTTGCAGGACCTACTCCTTTTATTGTACCATTTGATAAATACCTCTCTAATGCCCCTAAGGTTTTAGGCATTAACTTTTCAAATGTATCTACTTTAAACTGCTCACCATAATCTTGATGTGTTACTATTTTTCCTATAAGTTTTAATGTATCACCTACATTAATGAATGGAAGGTAACCCACAATTATTATTTCTTCTTTTTCAGTTTCAAATTCTGCTACTGTATAGCTATTTATTTCATTTTGATAAATTATATCTTTTACTTCTCCTGTTATTTCCAAAAAACGTCCTCTTTTCTTATCTTTTTTTTGTTAAATACTTCTTTATAATAATATCAAAAATTAAATATAATTACAATATATTCTGGTTTTTAAGTTTGTACATTTTTTCTTGAATATAATAAAAACAATAAATTTGTTGTTTGCGTTTGCAAATAATTCCAATTTTTAATTAAATAATTGTTTGTATAAATACATCTCAATTAGAAATTTTGAAAAAAATCGAAACTTAAAATTTTGGTATTATATTTACATTTGTGTAACTATTTAAATATAATCTTTTAACCTTCTAATTTTATATGTAACTTCCCAAAAGTGCCAAATACCCCAGAAGTGACAGATACCCCAAAAGGAAACGTTCCCAATTGGAAGTCACACATTCTTAATACTCTCTATAACCTCCTTACACTCCCTCCAATTAGTAACTTTTAACCCTTCATAATCATTTGCTAATTTATTTAGTATCTCTACAGTTTCATCTGTTGAATCCAAATCTGCTATTATTATATCTTTAATACTCTCTTCTTTTCCATATATTATTCTAAATAAAAAATTCCTTAAGAAGCCTTCTATTTTATTTTCTTGATTCTTTACAGCAATTATCACATATATGCCATCTGATTTTAAATTTGTATATGTATATATATTTATTATCGTTTTTATAATTTCAAAAGCTCCATATAATGCCAGTGTCCATAATATAGCATTTAATATAAATTCTCCCATTAAAACTTTCGCCTCCTATGATATTATATTTTATTTCTCTCTTTTTGGTTACTTTTTATATTTCTTTGCATAATTAATAAACGAAAAAGTATAAATTAATAATTTCTTTTTCTATGTATTATTGTTAATATTTCAATTGTTTTTTCTTGTTCATGGATTTCATAAAAGATTAACTAGTTCTTATAGATTAAAAATCTTTCTTGGTTACTTTATTAAATACTTCCTATTTGTGAAAAATATTGCAATATGGAAATTTTAGCATAAAATACCTCTAGTATTTCCCTTTTTCATTCTTATTATATCTTCTTCATAATTTTATGTCAATATATTTTTCTATTTTTTTGCAAGTAAGTTTTCGACATTTTTCTATTTTTTACTTCTTGACTTTTAGGCTTATTTAGTGTATACTAATTATGTTACTTTTTTAAAAAATATCCATATACAATTGTAAGGAGGTATTTATTATGTTAGATAAGCAAATTGAATTAGAATGGAAATATTTATTCGATAATATTGGGTATGATGGGCGACCAGTAGCCGCTTTAATAAAAAAGGCTTCTGATGAAACTATTCTTTTGGTATTTGAGGATCATGATTCACATTATACTAAGCTTTCTATTGATTTTTCTTTTTTAACGTCTTCATATGTTTCATACTCTCGTGAGTCAATAATTGTAAATCAGCAAAATGACTTATCTTATCTTTTTCCAAATGAAGTTTTGGCTTTACAATTAAAAGTAGGTTGTAGAATTATAGAAAATGACATTAGAAATCAAATAGATCATATTCTTAAAAAAATTTTATAGCATTTATAATTTACACTACATAATAGCATAATAACACACACATGTAATTATTATCTAAAATTATTTTTATAATAGAAGGATATTCTAATTTATAAAAAATAGAGTATATTTTACCATATATTGGTTCAATATACTCTATTTCTTCATTTATTTTAAAAACATCAAATTCCTTGTATATACATATTATTACAAAGTAGAATATTTCCCCGAGAGGACAGATACCTCGAAAGTGATAAATACCCCAGAAGTGGCAGATACCCCAAAAGGAAACGTCCCCAATTAGAATGTTAGCCTATTATATATGTAAAAATGTCTGTTGCTAGCTTTATTGAATTATGCCTTATTACCTCATCTTCTACTAATACATAATTATTCTCTATTATCTGTAATCCCAATTCTCTTAATTCTTTTCTTTGCTCTTCATTTATTATTATTTGGTCTTTTTGCTCTAAACTTGAGTATTTTTCTATTATGTCTTTGTCTATTTTTCCACTATTTACTACTACTGCATTTATTTTTTTGTTTCCTAAATATTCATTTAATACTTGTATATGGTCTGATATTGTATAACCTTCTGTTTCTCCTGGTTGTGTCATCATATTACATGTGTACATTATTTTTGCTTTTGATTCATCTATCGCTTTTATTACTTCTTTACTTATTAGGTTTGGTATTATACTTGTATATAGGCTTCCCATACTAAATATTATTAAGTCTGCTTCTTTTAGCTCTTTTATTACACTTTCACATATTATTGGCTTTTCTTTATAAAATACTTCTATTATCTTCTTTTCTGCCTCTGT
The DNA here is from genome assembly GCA_022791325.1 of Clostridia bacterium. GTDB lineage: Bacteria > Bacillota > Clostridia > TANB77 > CAG-508 > UMGS1663. Next base: position 58,075 of record JAAVYV010000076.1, on the reverse strand, counting down.
TATATTGTGCTCTCCTTCTATTACTGTGCCATCTTCCATTTTGCCCATTAGTGTTACATTGTCTTCTGTTAGTGGTAATACTTTTCCCTTTAAGTTTAATACCTTTCCTATCTGCTCTATTCCATCTGACATATTCCCTGTTATATTTGTTATTGCTGTTAATAGTAAGTTTCCTACTGTATGACCATTTAATTCACTATTTGTGTTAAACCTATAATTTAATACTTTTTCTACTAATGGTTCTATTTCTGCAAGTGATACTAATACTCTTCTTACATCTCCTACTGCTGGAATGTTAAATTCTTTTCTTAGCCTTCCTGTACTTTTTCCATCATCTGATACTGATACTACAGCTGTTATATTTAGTGGGAAGTTTTTTAGTCCTCTTAATAATGTTGAAAGTCCCGTTCCTCCACCTAATACTACTACTTTCTTATTTTTCATAAATATACCTTCTTTTTTTATGTATTTTATATAATTATATTATATATGCTACATTTTATGTTTCTATTGTATAAATTGTGAATTTGTTCTGTATAAGTCATAACGTTCTCTTGCAATTACTGTTAAATATTTTGCTCTTAATATTCGTATGTCAGTACCTATTTCTTTGTATTCTCCTGTTTGCTTATCATATGGCTTTAATACTCCTTTTATTATATCATCTGCCATATAATTTACTGATGCATTTACTATACAATTATAACATTTTTGATAAGGCTGAGGATAATAGTATAGTTCTCTATTTTCTGGAGGTGGTATAATAGTTCCATCAGGTTTTAGCCTTGGGTAATCTCCTACTATTGTCTGTCTTTCAAAATCTACTAAGTTATACCCTGCACCTTTAGCTTGTTCAACTTTTGTTCCTCCTGGATTTCCTATTATTTTGTCTTGGTTATTTACTAATTCTTTACAACCTGGCAAATGTGCAACTATTGTTCCATTTTCATTTGTTAACATATATATTGAATCATTCGTTACTACTTCTTCATTTTTATTGTTTGTTATTATACAATAATTGTTGAATATTTTAGATTTTATTGGCATCCCTTGCATAAATACTGCTATTGATATATTATTTAATAGTTTCTCCCAATCATTTTCTGTAAATATTGGCATTTGAAATTCATATGTTCCTGCAGAACCTGAGTTATAATTTGCTATTGCTGATAATAGGTTTGTTTTTATTGATCTTCTTATTACACTCATTCTATGTTCATTAAATGTTGATCCTTCTGTTAATGGATCATTATTAGGTCCAAATTCAAATATTTTTTTATTCCCTATATTTATTTCAAAATCTTTTATTGGCTCTCCCTGTGCATCTACTGCATCAGATTGTTCAATTTCTCCTATTTTACTTTGTATCCATATACTAAATTCTTTAGCTTTTGTATAATATTCTACTGCACTATTACTATATAAATGTCCATCTATTGTCATTGTTTGTACATATCTTAGTTCTGTTACATCTGAGTCTTTTAATAGTTTTCCTTCATCTGAAACTTTTTCTTTTTTATTATTTTTGAAATAAAAATATTCATTTTTTCCGTTTTCTTTATATATTTTTTGGTTATTATATTTTGTATATTCGTAAGTTGTTGGGTCACTAGCATGTCCATTTTCATTAACTGTTACTAATTGTTCTGCTAAAATTTCTTTTTCAATATATATATTATCATATTTTATTTTTGTTGGATATTCTACTACAGCCTGCCCTTTTCTATATGTAACTGTTTCTTCTACATCACCTAATAAATTATAATTTATTAGATACCCAGACTTTGTATAATATTTTTCTGTGTTATCTAGTTTTCCATATATTGTTATACTATTATCTAAAGTATAGTTTACTACAAAGTCTTTTTGCCCTTTTTTATATCTACATGAATAATATATATATGGTTTTAAACCATATTGGTATTCATTTATTTCATTTTGATAGTTAAAGTACTTGCCATATATGTAATATCCATCATACATTGTATATACTATTGCTGGAATGTATTCTTTTAATGTGTCTTTATCATAACCACTTGCCCCTAATGATGTTCCTAATGAATTGTAAAATGTATTTATTGATGCTTCTATATCTCTTATTTTAGAGTCACTTATACTTGAGTATTTATTGTTTATTGTGTTTAGTCTAAATGCCCTCATTGCATCATATGTCGCATCTTGCAATTTTTTACTATACCCGCGTTTGTAAATATATTGTATCTATTTGTGCTTGTATATATTCTCCAATTACTAATGATATTGGCAAAATTATTATAATAAATATTATTGCTAAATGTTGTAATTTCATTTTCGCTTTCCTTTCTTTTAATTCATATTTTTTCCTATTAAGAACAAAAGTGGCTTCGCCACGCGGGCGATTGCTAATCGCCCCTACATTTCAAATTAATTTTTACTGTATAACAAAAAGATTGCTTTATCATACGGGTCGCCCAAAGTGCGGCCCCTACAACGTGAAATGTATTATTAAAAGTCGATTTTTCCTATACTACAAGAAAGAGGGTTCGCCTGTCAGACGAGCACTGCTCGCCCCTACAACTTTAATTTAAAATAGCATACTTTCCTATTATACAAGAAAATGGCTTTTCCTCTCGATGAGTTACTAGGCGTCCTCTACAACTTTAAGTTGAAATAGTGTACTTTCTAATATAAAATAAAAGTTAGAACTAGAAATTAGAAAATTTAAATTTCCAACCTCTAATATCTAACTTCTATCACATTGTTAATTAATTATTTATTTTTTGCTTCCATTTACACTAACTATTCCAGCATTTTGTGCAGCTATTTGATATGTATCATTTCCTGCTATTTGGTAGAAAAAGTTCTTTAGTATTTGTGCTATTGTTCTGTTTGTGTTTCTTACTGTTGCACTAACCATATCTCCTTCTTTTAAGGTTATTCTACCATCTTTTTCTAGTTTTTCTAATACTTGACTTGTATATAAGTTATAGTATAAGTTTTCTCCTATTTTTGTCATTTCTGCCTGTGTAGTTTTAACTCCAGGATTTTCATCTAATATTTGAATTTCTACATCTACATCAAAAGAATTTCCTGTTGAAGCTATAGTTTGTAAATATTTTTCATAGTCGTCTAATGTTAGTTTTCCAGTTTGCCTTATATCATCTATAAAGTCTGTTGTGGCTGTTTGTACTGCAAGTTGCGATACATCGTCTGTTCTTTCTGACATTGCCATTAATGGGAAAATGAACATTAATACTGCTGCTAAAAATATTGCTACAATTGTTATTAAACTGTCTCCCACTTACATTTCCTCCTTTTTTTATTATTCTATAAGTGTAAATACTATCATTCTTTTAAATTTTTCCTTTGTTAAACTACCAATGTTAGCTTGTGCAGTTGATTCAGTGTTTATTCTTTGTTGACTATTAGTTTTATATTCTTCTATTGTTTCTACAAATTTTTTATCTTTATACATAGCTATAAATCCACCACTTTTTAATGGACTTTCAGAATAATTTTTATAAATTGAACCATTATTTGGATTTCTATAAGTTTCTCCATTTAAAAAGCATTTTATATTTTCTTGTATTCTATCTTCACTACCTGTCCAAGGCTCATGCCTTAAAGTTTCTTCATCTATGTCAAAAGAAAATATTTGCTCTTTTCTTGTTTCATATTGATTTGATGCATTGGAATTTTCTTTTCCATAATACTTGTCTATCATTAAAGTTTTATATGAGTCTTTTTGCCAATTTCTATCTGAATTTACAGTATAAACAGGTAAATATTCTATTTGTGAAAACGTTCCTTCTACTTCATTATATTTTGCTTTTTTAAATACAACTGTATAGTTTTCTTTATGATATTTATATAGTGTTGGAATTATCGTTTCTAACCCAACTATTCTATTTTCTTTGGCTTTTCCTTTTACATCTGTATATGTATAATAGTTGGTTTCATCTTTAGTGTAAAGTATGGTATCTGATACCCTCTTTACACTATTTAATGAAACCATTGATACTGTTAATGCTATTACAAATACTAAGACTGTAAAGGCTATAATTAAAGCTTGTGTAGCATTCTCCATATTATTTTTCCTTATTAATTATTATTCAGTAGGTGTAGAACTTGTTGTTTTATGATCTTTTATAATTATCTTATTCATTAATTTAGTTCCCTTTTCATCATATTCTGCTTCAAGATCATACCTTTGACCATTTTTTAGTGTATTTCTAAGTTTTAATATATCAGTTTGACTTTGAACTCCATTAGAAAAGCTTCCATTTCCCTCATATACCATTGTTATTTTATTTTCATCCTCTACTGCATTGCTATTTTTTACTGTATCACATAAAGTCCTTATATCTGTTCCCCTTTTGTTAAGCCCTATGTATGACTCAAATTTTGAATTAAATGCGTCTATTTGTTCTTGGTCTAAGTTTGCTGATGTTAGTACATTTTTCGCATTGTTAAATACCATCATTCCTAACCCTATAATTAATATTGATAATAAAATTGCACCTGCTATAATTAATGCTTTTGATGCGTTCTCCATAATTTTTTTCCTCCTTTGTTTTTCTTTTATTTTTTTAGAGACTGGAAGTTTTAGATTTTTATTAGCTATTTTACAATATATCTATTATAATTAATGCCTAATATTATATTTTTTTACTTCTTATTTCTCTTTTAAAATTAATAACTAATTTGTTCAAATAACATATATTTTATATTATTTGTTTTTGAATGATACTCTTTTTTTATACATTTAAAGTTCATTACTGCATAGTTTTTTATAAATTGTTCTGAACCTAATTTTTGTATATTTTCCATTGGTATAATATTTTCGGCTTCTAAGAATTTTACTTCTATTTTTATTGATGTGGTATCATTTTCTATATATTTATTCTTATCATCTTTTTTTATGTTGTTTTTTTCGTTGCTGTCTACTGCTTTGTTTATTATTGTTATAAGTGATGTTCCTAATATTTCACCTTCTGCAAGTGTTTCATATTCTTTATTTTGTTTTTGTGTTCTTAATACTTTTGTTTTATATGAATTGTAGTTATATGTTACAGTTGCTATTATTATTAAGATTATAACAATTAATATTGTAAAAAACTTTTTCATTTTACGTCTTCCTCTTTATTATAACATTATTATATTTTTTTTGCAAATGTAATTTGTTACTTTTTTGTTTTTTTTTGGCATTTTTGCTACAACTTTTGAATTTCTACATATGTTACCCTTCCTGTTATATTACTTATTATAATATTTTTTATAAAGTAATATTTAATTTCATTATTTTCCATATTGTTACTTTCCATAAAGTTTGTAAGCTCTGTTTCTTTCCATTTTTCTAAATTTCTATTTTTACTATTAGTTCCATCATTTAAATTTATTTGAACATAATATGTACTTTCATTTTCTTTGTCACTTTTAGACTTTTCTAGTTCATACTCTTTATTGTTTTTTTGTGCTAAGTTTGCAAGTGTTACTATATCATGTGTTGTAAGTTTTATTTTTTCGCTTCTTTGTGAGTTCGTTTCCTCATCATAAAAATTAATATATCCTTCATATTTCTGAAATTGCGCATTAAATTGTGATATTTGCTTTTTTTCTATTTCAGTTGTTATTTCTCTACTAAAACCTCCAAAGGATTTAAATAGAACTACACCAACTGTTACTATCATTAAACCTAGTAATATACTTGCTGCCATTAATAATGCTTTTGAGGCGTTTTCCATTTTGTTTCCTCCCCTCAAGTTTTAGTTTCTTTTAATACCAGAGTATCAGAGGTTGGAATTTAGGGTAATTTGTGTAGTAAAAGCAGAAACAACTAGTTACCTCCCCCTACACTCCTATTTTTCTAACTTCTGATCTCTGACTTCTTTGCTTAATTTTCTTTAAATATCATTTTTGTTATTCTTTTAGTCGTTTCATCATATTCAAATTTTGTAGCTTTGAATGTTTTACTTTTTAAATTAGTTAATGCTGAGCTATAGCCTAAATATTTACTTATTTCTTCTTGTACTTCTTCTTTTTTTTCTTTTGATATATTTGGAACTAAACTTTCCAATACTTTTTCTAACTCATTTGAGCGTAATCCTGATAGAGAAGGAATTTTTTGTTTTCCTACTGTTATTGCATTTTTTCCTTCATATCTATCTAGTTTTGTTTGTAAAAGTTCTAGCTTATTATTTATTTGTTGCGCATTATATGGCGATTCATTTTTATTTAATATCATTTCATTATTATATGCATTAATTGATTTTGTAAAAGTTACTTCCATATCTAGCTTAGCATACCCCTGCTCTTTTGACTGTCTTTCATTATAGTCATCTACTTTATTTGCTAATGATAATATATCACTTCCATACAAATTATTTCTATAATATACATCATATTGTTTATTGAACTGTGTTACTTGCTCAACAGCATCTTCATCGTTTTTAGCATTCATAGTTTCTGTTAGGTTGTTATATCCCATTACTAGTAGTGTTATGACCATTATTGAAATTAATATACTTCCTGCCATTATTAAGGCTTTTGAGGCATTTTCCATTTCTTTTTCTCCTTTTTATGCGATATTTTCTAACCTGTCATTCCTTTGAATGATGTAGTCATACTTGTTAATCCTATAAATACTAGTGGTACAATTAGGTATCCTACAAATAGTATTACCATTGGTGCAAAACCTATTGCTTTTCCTATCATTCCTTTTTTTGATATTAATCTTTCATTTGATTCTCTTCTTTTTGCCTGGTAGTAATCTCTTTCTGTATCTAACTCATCAAATGCATCTTTTATCGGTATCTTTTCTACTGCAGCTTGAAGACTTTCTATTATTCTGATGAAATCATTATATGTAACATCTTCTTTCATTGCTTCTAATGCTTCCCATGGTCCTGCTTCATAGTTATTTATACATTTACTTAGTGGGTCTTTGAATATATTTGCATACCTTTCTAACCATTCTAGAATTATTTCTACATTTACCCTCTCTATTCTCATAAGCATTAATATTATTGTTTGGAATTGCATTACTTCATCTTCCATTTCAAGGGTTCTCATTTTTGCTTGGAACATTAGCATTAATATTGGTGCATTATATGCTATCATTGCTATTACCATTGCTCCTAGCACTTCTGTCCAGCCTAAATATTCACTATTTACTGTTGCTATTTTTTTCATTATTCTTTCTGCTGCTATTTCTCTGTCTCCATCAGTACTATCTACATAGTCTTTATTTATTTTTCCTCTTGCCATTTCTTTTATTATATCTTTTTGAGTTAAATCGGTTTTACTTTTGAAGTGGTCTATGTATTCATTGTCTGATTCTGTAACTTCCATTGCTTTTCTTCTATCTTTTTCGGCCATTTCACCTATAATGTCATATGTTACAGTCGGGTCTTTGTATACATTATTTATAGTTATTGCATGTAATTGACCAAATAATATTACAGATACTATAAATGTTACTACACAAAGTACTATTCTATTTATATATATCCATTCTATTTTATCTTTACTTGCTGCATTTTTCATTAATGTTTTTATTTTTCTGTTTTCTGTTGTTCCATCTTTTGGTACAAATAAGTCTACTAATTTTTTTACAATTTTAATACGATATAATTTTTCTTGCCATGGATTTTCTGTATTTTTTGTATCCATTGCTGTTGAACCATTATCTTTTAGCTTTCTTGTTAGTATATAACATATAAATGTTACAAGTAATATAAGTATTTGTACTAACATTCCATTTTTTCCATTATAAAAACCTTCTACGAAGCTAAATTGACCTACTGCCCAATTTTTTATTGGTTCTAAACATAACATAGGTACTATTGCTATTATTGATAAACTTTGAAATACATAGTCTAGTTTATCTCTTTTTAATATTTCTAGTTGCATTTCTTGTGTTATGTTGTTTAAGTTTTTTAGGTATAGTGATGCACCATCTACTTTTCTATCTCCAAATTCTTTTGTTAAGTATGATACACCTGCAAATTCTTTTAAATAGCTATTTGGTGCAACATCATAGTATTTTTCTAGTTCTGATTCTGGATCATCTGATATTAATACTTCATATATTTTTTCTGCTTGTCTTGACATTTCTGGGTTTTCGTCATCTTGTGCTGTTTGGTATATTGCTTCTTCTACCATATTAAATTCATGGTATGCATGTCTTATTTCTGTAAAGAAATTTATTTGTTGTTTTAATAAGTTATTATCTATTTTGTCAACCATTCCATCTATAAATGTGTCTAACATAAATATTTCAAATATTAACAAAATACTCATTAATAAAGCATTATTTTTGGTTAAAATTACTATTGCTATTGTTATTGGTATTACTATAAAAAATGCTTTTGTTAATATTTTTGAGGCTTGAAGTCTAGTCAAGTATTCATCATCTATATTTATTATTTCTAGCCTTCTTCTTAATTTTAATATGTACCTTTTTAGGAAAGGTGTTTTTAAGTAAAATAGATATAATTTTTGATACATAATTTCTGCTGAAAACTTAGATGTTTTTGTTCCTTGTTGCAAACTTGTTATATATTTTCTCTCTTTGTTGTTCTTTTGAAGTATTACATATGCTATAACTATTATTGCAAATAGTCCTCCTACTCCGCATTAGTAGGTATTTCATAAGTTGTGGATCCACTTTACTTATCACCTCTTTCTTTTGCTAATTAGTCTATTATTTTCTAATCGTCCTACATTTATATTCTATATTTCCATTTTTGCTTTTTTTCTGTGTTTTTTTGTTTCTGTTTTTTCTGTTTCGTCTTCAAATTGTTTTACTGTTGTATTCCAATGTTTTTGAGCAAATTTTGAAAATTCTTCTGCATCTGTTTCATCCATGTTATTTATCATTTCTCTTATATTTGCATCTGATATTTTATTTGTTATTATATATTCTCCGTCATGATATTCTAATATGTTTACATGTTTATATAATTCTCTATTTGTTGACTTTGTAAAGTAGTGTGTTGCATTGTCCATAAATTTGTCTAGTTTTCCTTCTAATGTTTTTTCTTTTCTATGGTCAAATGTGTATTCATTTTTATCTTCTACTGGTATACATTCTGTAACTCTTTCTACATATCTTTTTCCTCTAAAGTTTTTTGCTAAATGTATGTCAAAGTTTAATACTGAAACTACTTGCTCTTCTGCTGTTCTTTCATCTTTGAATACTCCTGCTCTTAACATTGAGTTACGTAGTGCTGTTACTAAGTCTGGGAATGTTTTAGCATGGTGAGTAAATAATGTAAATTTAGATGCAACTTGGGCTGATTGAATCATCCATGATGCTACGGGGTCTGTTGCAACCTCTCCGAATTATATTTACTGAACCGTCAGTTTTCTTTTGAACGTCCAAACAATCTTGTCCTGATATTGTTTCTGTTTCACGCATTGATAGTATATTTCTTGTTGGATATATTCTTCTTAAGTGAAGCTCGAATGCTGTTTCTGTAATACGAAGGTTCATTGTTTCGTATATATTTTCTATCATTCCCATAAGTAAAGTTGTTTTTCCGGCAACCTTGCTCACCAGTAATTGATGTTATTCTTGCTCCTTTTACTAAGTATTTTAATAATTCTATTGAATCATCTGCTCCTGGTTCATTTTTAAACCATTGCTCTAATGTTGAACGTTTTACGTCAAATTTTCTTACAAAAAACGCCCATGTTTCAGACATACTTGGTCTTACAACAACAACACGTGAACCGTCTTTCATTTCATTTATTTTGAAACCATTTGTGTCTGATAATTGACCTGGGTTGTTGTATTTGTATATATTTTGACATACTCTTTTAAGTTCTGCTTCTGTTCCAAATGAAAGGAATGCTAAACGTATTGATTTACCTTGGAACATTATCCAAATACTATCACAAGCTCTAGGTACTTTGTGTTCCATTACTTGTCCTAAATAGTCTCCATCTGCTTGTGCTACTTGGCTTAAAAAGCTTTCAGGAAGTCCTGATACACCACCTGATATACCATCTATGTTCATGTCTCTTATTTCATCTATACTACTGTAACCTTTATAATGTTGATATATTCTTTGCACTACTACATTTAGCTTATCTTGAAATGATAATACAAAGTTTTCTTTTTCAAATATATCATTTATTTCTTCTTCAGTTATTACATAAGAAGGTTTTGCCTCTCCTGCTACATATTTTAATTTTGCTAAATCATATTTTTTCATTATTTCTGTTAAGGCTTCATATCCAAATTCCTGTTTATACATATATAATATAATGTCAAATTTATCTTGTGCAGTTAGTATTGATGGTATATCAAAAGATATTGCTTTTGATACATTTATTTCTGTTACTCCATATTCTTTTGCTAATAAATCATATATTAATTCTTTAACATATTTTTTGTCATTTATATCACCATATGTACAACCTTTTAGAGCCTTTTTCAATTCATATTTTTTGCTTTTTCTTCTTTTTAGTTCTTGTTCTGAAAGACCTATATCATAAAGGTTTATTTTTGTAATTTCATCTAGCCTCTTTTTTATGAATGCAGTCATTTTTTCTAATGTATATGTTTTATCATCTACTTGTACTTCTATTTCTACTTTTTCATCTTGTTTTTTCTTTAACCTGAATGTAATAGCAACTCCTGCACCTATTAATAAAACAATTATCATTATGATATTGTATATATTCATTTCAAGGCTCCTTTCTATACTCTATCTTGCCCTATTTATATTTTATTAGATTTTTATTTGTAATTCTTGCAATTTGTATATTAGTTCTTTTGCCATTCTTGATATTTCTTGCATGAAATTTTGGTTTCTGTCTCCAGTGTCTGTATTTCTTAATCTTAAGAAAAGTTCTGTTACTTTTGCTTCTGAACAACTTTCAAAAAATAATGTGTTATATGGAACTACCAAAATATCTCTTTTTAGCCTTAAATATCTTGAAATATTTTTTATATTATATTTAGAAAATTTATCATATCTACCTACATTAAATAAAATATTGTCCTTTTTAAAGAAGTTATTTTCTTCCCTTAGTCTTCCTATTTTATCTATTATTTGTAATTTTTGTGTCATATTTATTACAATTACATCTGCTATTTCTAGTATTCTGTTTGCCTCTTCTTCTCCCATATTTTTTGATATATCTACAAATATTAAGTCATAGTTTCTATTTGCTATATCTAGTATTTCTGGGTACATTTTAGCAATTTCTAAATATTCACTATATATTTTTGTTTTAGGAGAAGTTAAAACATCTAATCTATCACTAAAAATAGCTTTGCTATAATTTGATACTATATTAGGTGTTGTTTTATTACTTTTTATTATTTTTACTAATCCTTCAATTCCAGATTCTAACCCTATTACATTATCTCTTCCTTGTGCAATACCTTTTATTAATGTGTTTTGTTTTTCAGTAGACCAATAACAATTTTCTAATGTTTCATCTTTAAAATTAGTACTTACATTTAATATTTTATAATTATGTTCTATTGCCATATATGTTGTTAATGCTACCATTGATAAAGTTTGGCCTGTTTCTCTTTTTTCATCACTCCAAAATGCAATTATTGCCATTTTATACTCCTTTTTCTACTTTTTTAAATACTTTTCTAAGTGTTTGGAAGTTTTCTTCTCCCATTATTTGGTTTGTAATATATAATAGCCCTTCTTTATATTGATTAGTTAAACCTCTAAGCTTTATTTTTGATACTCTTTGGTTTTTATATATAACTGTTTGATCTCCAAGCTCAAATGGCATATATATTATTTCATCATTCCACTGTATATTACTTTCTGAAGATAAATAATTTAAATATTCATTTTCTGCTTTATTTGCACTTCTTGAAAATAATACTTTTGTTGCATTTACTGTAGTTTGTATTCCACTTATTGATTCTATTCCTCTTTTTATTGAATACATATCAAATGATGTTGCAAAATATATTTTTTCACAGTTTTCCATTTCATAGTTTTCTACACCTTCTGCCATATCAGTATCTATTAATACTATGTCATATAGTAAACCATTTATTTCTGGAATTCCAAGATAATCTTTTATATGTGATAAACTTTTTAATCCTACTGCGATATCTATACCTTCAAATTCTGTTATATATGTTGTAGTAGGTTCTATTGTTGGAACAATATACCTTGCTTTTTGTGTAATTGTTCCATCTACAACTAAAACCCTCTGTCCCATTTCTACTAATATTTTAGCTATGTATATTACAAAATCTATCTTGTCATATGCTCCAATGAATCCTATTTTTCTCATGCATTTCCTCCATTATTTATTAATTTACACCACTTAATGAATCTAAATAGCTTTGTCTTTCTGATTTTGCCTTGTCTATTTCTTCTTGTACACCACTTTCAACATTAGTTTGTCCTTGTACTGCATTTTTGTTTAAGTTTTCTAATATATTTCCTCTAATAATATTTACATTATTATTATACCTTGCAAATAATTCGCTTTTGGCTACTGTTAGAATATTAGGGTCTGTATCCATTAATCTAACAACTTTATCACTTGGTAAGTATGTTGGTGTTACTTGATTTTGCATTCCTGGTTCTACATATGTTGTTGCATATAATTTTGAACCTTTTGCCCAATATGCTTCTACTATTGCGTTACTCATTAGCATAATCTCTTCTTCTGAAACTCTTATTTTTATAGTATTTAAAGAATCTCCGCCATTTATTGTTGGTATTTCTATTTTTTTCTTTGAAACAACTATATAATCTGTTCCATCTGGCATTCTTAAACGAACATCTATATAGTCTCCTGTTTGTATTTGTGTTTGTAGTTCTATCATATTATATTCTTGAATTCTTATATCTGCTGTTAGTTCTTCTTCTGTTTCTACTACCATATTTTCAGTAAGTATAGTTCCAGGTTTTAGGTCTAATTTAGATATTGTATTTTCTGTTAATTTCCCTGTATCTAAAGCATTACTAGGTATAGATTCTTTTAATGCACTTGCTTCTTTTAAATTAGTTAAATCTACCTTACTACCTGATTTTATATCTTTCGAAACTACAAATACTGTTTGTATTTTTTCTTGTTGTGCTGCCATTTGTTTTTTCATTTTACTTATTTGCATAAATAGCATTGCTATTATACTTCCTGTTATTAATAAAGTTACTAAAACTCCTATTAATAAATAGTTATTTGCCTTTCTTTGCATTGGATTCATTGCCATATCTATATTCCTCCTTATTTTTTTACAAAATACTATTACTTATTTCATTTTACTACAAAATTGCAATTAAAACAACAAAAAATATGATTGTAATAAAAAAATAATATTTTTGTAACAGAATCGTAACAAGAAAGTGGCTTCTCCACGCGGATAATTGCTAATCGCCCCTATATCCTAAATTAATTTTTACTATTTAACAATAAAATTGCTTTGTCATGCGGGTCGCTTGATAAGGCGGCGCCCCCTACAACGTGAAATGTATTTTCAAAAGTCGATTTTTCCTATTCAACAAGAAAGAGTTTTGCCTCTCAGGCGAGCACTACTCGTCCCCTACAATTTTAACTTAAAACAGAGTACTATTATATAAAAAAAGAATAATAACAGGCTTGTTGAAGTTCATTCTCCTTATCAAACTTTTTTTGTCTAATAATTTGTTTTACTTCATTATTCCTGTTATTATTTTTTCTATTTTATATATTCCCCTGGATTTAAATATTTACCATCTTTTAATATTTCAAAATGTAAATGACTTTCATCTGCTATTTCAAACACTGCTGTGTTACCTACTGTTCCTATTGTTTGACCTTGTTTTATTGTTTCACCTTCTTTTACAAATTCTGCTGTCAAAAGGTTTGAATATCTACTTTCGTATCCATTTTCATGTTCTATTGCTACTGTAATTCCATACCTTGGGTCATTTTTTATAAATTTTACTTTGCCATCACTAGATGCTTTTACTATACTTGCTTTTTCTCCTCTTATATCAATTCCATTGTGTGTAACCCATTCTTTTAAAGTTTTTGAGTATACTAAATTTTCATTTGCAAATTCCGCAATTATTTCACCTTCTAATGGTTTTACAAATGTTGGATCTGGCACTTTCTTTTTTGTTTCATTTGAAGTCTCTTTTGCGTTTTGTTCTGAAGTTTTATTTAAAATTTCATTTGATGATACTGTGTTTGTTTTTTCTTGTTTAGTTTTCTCCTCTTTAGAAGTTACTGTATTTGTAATTTCCTTTTCTATATTAGCTGTGTTTATTGCTATTTTTTGAGTATTAGTTTGCTCGCCTTCACTGCTTACTTCATTTACGCTTTTCCCTATTTGAGTACTTGCTTCATATAATTCTTCATTTTGTTTTGATGAAAGCTCCCCTATCTTTGAATTAATATCTCCTACTGTTTTTGAACCTTTTGAAAGTACTTTGCTATATGCCACATAGGTAATAGCAAATACTACTATTGCAATTATAATTACTGCTATTGAAATGTAAATTAATTTTTTTGTCTCCGCTTCTTCATTAAATGTTTTTGTTCTTTTATCTCGTCTCATTATAACTCCTCCTTATTTTGGTATGTATAATACCTTTTTGTATTTAGTTAGAGTATTTCCTTTTTTTTGCAAATTATACTTTTAAGTAATTTATTTTTTACTTTATATTTTCAAATTAAAGATTTATATTGTGATACAATTCACAATACCACTATCAAAATCCAATTCTTGCAAAGAATATATTTTATTTTTTATTGTATAACTATACTTTTTCATCTTTTACTTCTAGATTTACATATCAGTTATTTCTACTCCTGTATAGAAATGTTTTATTATTTCTTCATAATTACTTCCACTTTTGGCCATACTATCTGCTCCTGTTTGGCTCATGCCTACCCCATGACCATAGCCTATTACTTCAAATTTTATATTTTCATTTTCTATAGTTACTTCAAAATTAGCAGACTTTAAACTTAAAATTGTTCTTACTTCTACCCCACTTAATTCTAAATTTCCTATTTTTATTTTCTTTACTCTATTTCCATCTGTGTATTCTAAAACTTTTATACAATCTTCTTTAGCAAAATCTATTTCAAATGTACTGTGTTTTTGTTTTATTTTATCTATAAATGTTTGCTTTGTTATTGTCACTTCTGAATGATATTGTGTATATGTATCTTCCCCAGAAGTTGCTACTGCTTGCAAATAAGGGTAGCCTGTTCCTCCCCATACATTTGCTGTTGTTTCTGTTTTCCCTCCACTATTTGAGTGAAAAAATGCGTTTATTGGTTCGTTTTGATATGTTATTATTTTTCCTTGCGTAGTATTTACTGCTTCTACTATTTTATTCCAATTACTTTGCCTTAAATTTTCATCCCATCTTGCTAATCTATCTTCTTTAGAAATCCATGCTTGGCAACAGTTTGAATTATCACATATATCTGCTCCTTGATGTTTTCCACTATTAGTTTTTATTTTATATATTGTATATGTTCTAGCAACAACAGCTTGTGCTTTTAATGCTTCGTTTTCAAAGTTAGCTGGCATTTCTGCTGATACTACTCCATATAAATATTCGTCTAACTTTATTTCTTCTACTTGGTTTGTAGCAGAGTGTAGTAATTTTATTGTTTGGTAGTTTTTATAGTCATATGTGTTTGGAGTATTTGTAATATTTTCATTATTTGAAGATATTTCTTTTGATACTTTCTTTGAATTATTATTTGTAAATATTATTGGTATTCCAAAACATATAAAAACAAATATTAATATGTATAATACAATTTTTCTCATTTAATTTCTCCTTTTTTACTATATTAATCTTTTTAAGATAGCTAGACTAATTGTACTTTACAAATATATAGCAGTACGAAGTAATTTTTTTTATAAATTCACCATTTTAAGTTTCATACGTTCTAATATTTTCTTTTCTATTCTAGAAACTTGTACTTGGCTTATTCCTAATATTTTAGCAACTTGACTTTGTGTATTGTTTTTATAATATCTAAGTAATATAATTTGTTTTTCTCTCTCATTTAGTGAAGATATCATATTTCTTATACTTATTCTATTTGCTATTTGTTCTGCTTCATCTGTATTACTTTTTATTTTATCTATAATGCTTATAGAACCTTCATCATTTGAATATGTTTGATCATAAATTGAAACAACTGGGTTTAATGAATCCATTGCAACAGCTACTTCCTCTTTAGATATTTTTAGCTCTTTTGCAATTTGCATTATTGTTATTTCTTGTCCTTTTTCCGCTAAATACCTTGTTTGTATTTCTTTTATTTTACCTGCTAATTCTTTTATACTTCTACTTATTTTAACGCTACCATCATCTCTTATAAATCTTTTTATTTCTCCTAATATATAGGGAACTGCATATGTTGAAAGTTTCACATCAAATGAAGTATCAAACCTTTTTATAGATTTAATAAAACCTATAGTTCCTATTTGGTATAAATCTTCCATTTCATATCCGTCTATCTTTAAACCTTTTTACTATGCTCCATATAAGTCCATTATTTTCTTCTATTAGTTTCGCCATAATTTCTTCATTTCCATGTTGGGCCTCCAATATATCTTTAGTGTTATTTTCGTATAACATAAGTATCTCCTTTATTAAGATATTGAATGTTAATTTTTATTAGATATTTTTTATCTATACTTATATTCCACTTTCAACATTCAACTCTTATATTTTCATTTGCTTATTTCATTTCATTAATTTGACTTAATACTTCTGTTATTGTTTCTTCTTCTACTTCATCTTTTTTTATTACCTTTTTCATAATTACTTTTGTTCCTAAACCTACTATAGATTGAACTTCCATTTCATCCATGAAATTTTCCATAATTGTAAACCCCATTCCTGATCTTTCTAAGTTAGGTTTAGATGTATATAATGGTCTTTTCGCCATTTCTATATTTTCTATTCCTTTTCCTGTATCTGAAATTTCTATTGTTATAGAATTTCCTACTAGTTTGCACTCTATTTTTACTATCCCCTCTCTATCTTCGTAACCATGAACAATCGCATTGGTAACTGCTTCTGATACTGCTGTTTTTATATCTGCAAGTTCTTCTACTGTTGGGTCTAATTGTGCTGTAAATGCTGCTACACTAATACGTGCAAAAGCTTCATTATTTGACTTGCTAATAAATTCTAATTTCATTTCATTTTCATAAATATTTCTCATTGTTTATATTTTCCCTTTCTTGAAATTTTAAAATTTCGTATTATTTGCTTTTTTCTTTTATTTAGTGCTATTTAAGAGTTCGTAATATTTTTTCAAATATTCTTATTATGATGTTACTATTCACTGCTAATATTACGATTAATTTTTATTTTTTACTTTTAATTTGAATTTACATCCTTTAGTTTCTAATTGGACATATCCTTGTAATTCCACTCATATCAAAAATTTTTCTAAGTGGTGTACTTACATTTTCCATTTCTAATGTTCCACCTAACATGTTTACAATTTTATATCTTCCTAGTACCATGCCTATTCCTGCACTATCCATAAAAGAAACATTATTAAAATCAAGTACTACCTTTCTAGGCATATATTTTGTAATTTCATCATCAGCTTTTCTTCTTATTTTTTCTACCCCATGGTGGTCAATTTCCTCTAATAATTCTAGTACCAAAAGCTTGTCCTCTTTAATATATTTAGAATTCATTATTAATTACTTCCTTTCGTCTTATGTTTTCTCAAATTATATATCAAATGGTAATATTTTCCAATAGCAAATAGTAAGAAGTTTTGTCGATTCGTGAGAAGTTTTCGACAAAGTTTAATTTATAAAAAGTTTAAATATGGTTTATCTGGGCTGACACGCTAATGGTTACCCCTAAAATTTAAAATGGATTTTACTTTTGAAAATAAAATTATCTATTTTCTCTTTCAGTTATCATAACTCAAAGTTTCCTATACTATGAAAAAGTGGATTTACCATGCTTGCAATTAGTAATCGTATACATTTTAAATCCACTTTTTTATATTTTTTATTCCAAATATAAGGCTACACGAAATCCCATGTAAGTACTCATAATAGGGGCACAATCCCAGTTTCTGCAACATGCACTAAATGTATTTGAATTCCACCAGCATCCACCACGTACTATATATGTATTATAATAATTATCTGCTTCATAATTCGCACCTTTTACATATGATGCTTCTAAAGTCCACTCCCATAGGTTTCCAGCTACATCATATAAGTTCATTTTTTTTACTGCCTCTGTTGAACCTGTTGTCAATAATACACATGTATTTATCTCTGAATTTGTTACTAAATTTTTAGAACTTCTAAATCCATCTGTTTTTTGTTGTTCTTTTTTATCTGTTGAATAGCTTATATTTGTATAATATCCATCTAAATTGCTTAATGATATGTTATCATAATTTCCCCAATCAGATTTTGTTACATTTACACCATTATCTCCGCATATATTTCATCATCATATCCCACATTGTTCCTGTTACTAATCCACTTCTTACATACTTATGGTTACTATATAGCCTTCTGCTCATTTCTATCGCGGTGTAATAATCTGCATGATAATATGGTATACTATTTGCTTTAATGGTTATATTTCCGATTAGCTTTGTTCTCTAAATTTGCTACTGTTGTTCCTTCTCTTCTTGCTACAAACTTATCATTTTGACCATTCCAACCTGTTACGCCTATATACGCATCTACAGGATTATATAGTGATGCTCCATCTTTGAATGTTACGGTATAATCAAATGGATTTACCTTTTCTTCTGCTGTTCCATTTTGTTCTTTTTCTTTATTTAATGTTCCTACTCCTGCTTCATATCTACCTATATAAAATCCCTCATACTTTTCTATTTGTAATAGTTCCGCTGGATTTGTTTCTGTATCCCATACACAATTTTGTAAGCTCGCTCCAAAATTTATTTTATGATAATCTTCTAACTTACATGGTATCCATACAAATTGATTTCCTTTTAGTTCTTTTGTTACATCTGCTTTCCCTGCTTGTTTGTTTTTATCTTCTATATTATCTGATATTACAATTCCACTTGCCAAGGTTCCTCCTACATAGTAAAAGTCTATTGGTACTGGTATTTCTTTTCCTTCGCCTACTGCTACTGCATATATACTTGATACTTTATAACTATTTTTTACTTGCTTGCCTGTTTGCACATCTACATAGTTTGGAAGTGTGTTTTTCCATTTTTCTGGAGTTTTTACTATTGTTCCTGCTTCTGTAGTTTTTGTATTTTCTGGTAGTTCTTCTTCTATTCCTAACTCTTTATATAACTCATTTAACATTTTTTGTTCTTCTCTTTCTGCTGTTAAATATTTATTTTTTGCTTGTTTTGCTCTTGTAAATAGCCCATTTTCTCCTAGTCCTATATTTATGGTTATTCCTGCTAATATTATTAATAATATTATTGTTATTACTAATGTTATTAGTGTAATTCCTTTAAATTCTTTTATCTTACTACTATTATTTTTCATTTCTGCATTCTCCTTTCCTTCTTTTCTAATTATATATTTATATATTTTCAAGCACAATAAAAGTAACTATTTTAACTAGTTACTTTTATACATAATATCTTAATACCCGACACTTTTTAATTAATTGTATTTTAAATGTGAATAAAAAACAATAAGATGAGTAGTTTTTACTATTCATCTTTAAACATAATATTATTTTAAAGTATCTTATATCTATATATGACTTATTTTAAAGAAAACTTCATATAAATGAGCATTATTAATAAGCCATCTTATTTTATGATGTTCTTTTATATTTCATATAATATAAATCTACACGTTATTTTCGGGACATTATGAGAATTAAAGCATAAATTGAAATAAATTAATCCTGTATTAAATAATGAAAACATTCTTTCTGTTTCACCACATCTTTTTCGTGACCATCTTATTTTTATTTTGTTTTTATTTCCTTTTATTGTATACTCGACTCCTAGCAGAGTAAGCCATAATAATGATACACACATTAATCCAAATAATGTTTTAAATGCCTGTATGTTTCTTACTTTTGTACTCTCTAAATAAAATCCATTTGATTTTTGATTTTTAAATATACACTCTATTGATCCAAACCTATAACTATATCTTGTTATCCCTTTTTCTACTTCTCCATTAGTTAATACATATATTATTTCTTCATGCCCTTCTTTCTTACTTACTGCCATACTTGTTCTATATTTATTCTTTGTTACTAATACTTTTTTATAGTATTGTTCTTCTTTTTCTTTTCCTTTTATTTCTTTTATTTTCCCTAGCATTTCACCATAATCATATATGTATATTATCATATTGCCTTTTACTCTTATACAGTATATTGCTCCTAAATCTTCAATATATTTCATTAATTCATTGTTCGTAAACCATCTATCCGCTAAATATATTATTTTAACACTTTTATCTTTAAATAAATCATATGTATATTTTATTCCTTCTTTTATTAGTGATGTTTGCACTGCTTCTGATGGTTGTTTTCCTTTGAAACATCTAAACCATAAAGGGATTCCGTTCTTTATCTATTTTTAGTGAAAAAAGTAATATTGTAAATTTATCTCCGCAGTACATATGGTCTAGTGTGACATAAATTTCTTTTTCTTTTGGTTTATATTTTAAAATAGTTTCTGATATTATTGAATTATATAAACTATAGACATCAAATTTAGGATTATTGAAAAATCTCTCAAGTCTTCTTACTGTTGAAAAAGGATTTACTAAACAAAAATCATCTTTTAGTTTTTTTACTATATCTATGGTAACTACAGATTCTGCTTCAATCATAGCAGTTATAATATACGGAATTAGCTTTAAGTGTGGTTTGGTTATAGTAGGATGAACTTTTTTAAAAAAATTTGCTAAATCATTTGCTATTTTCTTCTGTGTGTTATATACTTTATTCATAAACATACCTTCTTTCGTTTATAGTAATGTTTTTTTAGTCAACTACATTCTATCAAAGAAGGTATGTTTTTGCAATATTTACCAACGTTATAAATATTATGTTTAAAGATGAATAGTAAAAACTACTCATCTTATTGTTTTTTATTCACATTTAAAATACAATTAATTAAAAAGTGTCGGGTATTAAGACATAATATTTAAATTTATTTCGCCATACAGGCTATTTTATTAATGTTTTATTGAAGAAAAAGTACTGGACGAAATCCATATAAAGTCCATGCATTAGGTGCATTTCTACCAGCACGATAATACATATGATATAATGCTGAATTTCCAGCAGTTTGAGTTTCTGCTCCTCCACCACGAAGCATATATAAATTGTAATTTCCATTAACATCATAATTAGAACCTTTACTATATGCAGTCTCTTCTGTCCATTCCCATAAATTACCTGATATATCATATAAATTCATTTTTTTTACTTGTTCAGTTGAGCCTGTTGTCAATAATGCACATATTCCTGTTGTATCTAATGTTTTTGCACTTTTAAACCCTTCTGTTTCTCCTGCAATCTTTCCTGCTTCTGATTTTTCTATTATTTTTGTATAATATCCACTCAAATTTGTTAATGTTGTATTAGCTCGATTTCCCCAATTACCTGATGTTATATCTACTCCATTATCGCTCATATACTTAAGCATAATATCCCACATTGTTCCTGTTACTAAACCACTTTTTACGTATTCATGATTACTATACAATCTTCTGCTCATTTCTTTTGCTGTATAATAGTCTGCATGATAATATGGAATACTATCTGCTTTGACAGTTATATTTCCATTTGCCTTATTAGTTGCATTTATTGCTGGTATTCCTTCTCTTTTGGCTGTAAAATCATAATTTTGCCATGTACCTGTACCTGCTATAGCTGTTTGTGTTTTTACACTATTAAATAGTGATGCTCCACCTATAAATGTTACTGTATAATCAAATGGATTACTTTCTCCATTTTGTTCTTTCTCTTTATTTAAAGTTCCTACTCCTGCTTCATATCTGCCTATATAAAATCCTTCATATTTTTCTATTTG
Source organism: Clostridia bacterium (assembly GCA_022791325.1). Classification (GTDB taxonomy): domain Bacteria; phylum Bacillota; class Clostridia; order TANB77; family CAG-508; genus UMGS1663. Next base: position 36,088 of record JAAVYV010000076.1, on the reverse strand, counting down.
CGTTAACTCTGCTGATGATGTTTCTCTATCCCAACCACTATCTTCCTCTGAACTTCCGAAAACTTATTTTATGATAATTTTCTATAGTACATGGTATCCATACGAATTGATTCCCTTTTAGTTCTTTTGTTACATCAGACTTTCCTGCATCTTTGTTTTTATCTTCTATATTATCTGATATTACTATTCCACTCTCTAAAGTTCCTCCTACATAGTAAAATTCTAGTGGTACTGGCACGCTTTTTCCATTTCCAACTGCTACTGCATATACACTTGCTACTTTGTAACTTTTCTTTACTTGGTTTCCTGTTTGCGCATCTACATAGTTTGGAAGTGTTGTTTTCCATTTTTCTGGGGTTTTTACTATTGTTCCTGCTTCTGTTTCTTTTGTATTGTCTGGTAATTCTTCTTCTATCCCCAACTCTTTATATAACTCATTTAACATTTTCTCTTCTTCTTTTTCTGCTGTCAAATATTTATTTCGTGCTTCTTTTGCTCTTGTAAATAAGCCATTTTCTCCTAACCCTATATTTATCATTATTCCTGCTAATACTATTAACAATATTATTGTTATTACTAATGATATTAGTGTAATTCCTTTAAAATTTTTTTGATTACTTCTCATTCGTACTTTCCCCTTTTTTCATTTTTTTCAATTATATATTTTTATATTTTAAAAAACAATAAAAGTAATTGTTTTTACTATATACATTGCTACATAATGTTTATTTACAAATAAAAAAACATTTTTGTAACTGGTTATTATTTATTTTATTGAAGAAAAAGTGCTAGACGGAAACCGTCATTAGTATAAGCAGTAGGTGCATATGCTGTACCTCTAAAACATGCAAAAAAACTGTTAGATGCGTCAGAAAAAGCACCCCCTCTAAGTATAAATGTATTATAATTTACATTATAATCATAATTTAATCCTCTAATATATCCTGCTTCAGTAGTCCATTCCCAAAGGTTACCTGCAACATCATATAAATTCATTTTTTTTACTTGTTCTGTTGAACCTGTCGTTAGTATTACATATGAATCTATTTCACTATTCGTACTTATTGTTTTAGAACTTTTAAATCCATCTGTTTCTCCTGTTCCTGACACATTTGTATAATATCCACTTAAATTTGTTAATGAAATATTATCATAATTTCCCCAATCAGATGCAGTTACATTTATTCCATTATCTCCGCATATATTTCATCATTACATCCCACATAGTTCCTGTTACCAATCCACTTTTTACATATTTATGACTTTCATATAACCTTCTACTCATTTCTTTTGCAGTATAATAGTCTGCATGGTAATATGGTATGCTATCTGCTTTTACTACTATATTTCCGTGTTGCTTTGTTTGTTACATTATTTATAGGTGTTCCCTCTCTTTTCGCTGTGAAATTATAATTTTGCCATGTCCATCCATTAATTAATCCTACTTGTTCTTCCACACTATTAAATAAAGAGGCTCCATTTGCAAATGTTACTGTATAGTCAAATGGATTTGCTTCTCCTGCTTGTTCTTTTTCTTTGTTTAGTGTTCCTACTCCTGCCTCATATCTAGCTATATAAAATCCTTCATACTTTTCTATTTGTGGTAATTCTGACTCAGTAGTTTCCCTATCCCATTCAGCAGTTCTATATGAAGTTCCGAAAGTCTATTTTATGATAGTCTGAAATCGTACATGGTATCCATACAAATTGATTTCCTTTTAATTCTTTTGTTACATCTGCTTTTCCAGCATCTTTATTTTTATCTTCTATATTATCTGATATTACTATTCCGCTTTCTAAGTTTCCTCCTACATAGTAAAATTCTAGTGGTACTGGCACACTTTTTCCATTTCCTACTGCTACTGCATATACACTTGATACTTTATAACTTTCCTTTACTTGTTCACCCGTTTGTGCATTTATATAGTTTGGAAGTGTTGTTTTCCATTTTTCTGGGGTTTTTACCACTGTTCCTGCTTCTGTTTCTTGAGTATTTTCTGGCAATTCCTCTTCTATTCCTAACTCTTTATATAACTCATTTAACATTTTCTCTTCTTCTTTTTCTGCTGTCAAATATTTATTTCGTGCTTCTTTTGCTCTTGTAAATAGTCCATTTTCTCCTAATCCTATATTTATCATTATTCCTGCTAATATTATTAATAATACTATTGTTATTACTAATGTTATTAAGGTTATTCCTTGAATTTTCCCCAATCTATTTTTTATTTTTTCTTTTACATCTTTGCTTTTCATTTGTTCCTCCTAATTATTTTTACTTGTATTACTTAACTGTATTAGCTTTATTGAAGAAAAAGTACTGGACGAAAACCAAAGTTGGTACTAGTATAAGGTGCATAATAATATGCACGAAAACATGGAGCTCCAGTCTCGTATGAATGTTCAAATCCACCTCCACGAAGCATATATGTGTTGTAGTTTATATTTCTTGCATAATTTATGTCATTAAGATATGCTACCTCTGTAGTCCACTCCCATAGGTTACCTGCTACATCATATAAATTCATTTTCTTTACTTGTTCTGTTGAACCTGTCGTTAGTATTACATATGAATTTGTTCCACTATTCGTACTTATTGTTTTAGCACTTTTAAATCCATCTGTTTCCCCAAAATTTGAACCTGATGGTGTCATATTTGTATAATATCCGGCTTAAGTTTGTTAATGTAACATCATCATAGTTTCCCCAGTTTGTTGTTGTCATATCTATACCATTGTCTCCGCATATACTTCATCATTACATCCCACATTGTTCCTGTTACTAATCCACTATTTACATATGGATGATTTCTATATAATCTTTCGCTCATTTCTTCTGATGTATAATAATCTGCATGATAGTATGGTATACTGTCAGCTTTTACTGTAATATTTCCTGTTGCTTTATTGCTTACATTATTTACTGGTGTTCCTTTTCTTTTTGCTGTAAAATTATAATTTTGCCATGCTGTCCATTCACTAGCTAATCCTGGTTGTATTGTTACTCTATTAAATAGTGATGCTCCATTTTCAAATGTTACTGTGTAATCAAATGGATTTGTCTCCCCAGATTGTTCTTTTTCTTTATTTAGCGTTCCTACTCCTGCTTCATACCTGCCTATATAAAATCCTCCATATTTTCTTATTTGAGGTAATTCTAATGAACTGGTTTGTTTATCCCACTCTGCGTTTTCAAAAGAACTCCCGAAAACTTATCTTATGGTAGTCTTCTTCAGTACATGGTATCCATACAAATTGATTTCCTTTTAGTTCTTTTCTTACATCTGGTTTGCCTGCATCTTTATTTCTATCTTCACTGTTATCTGATATTACTATTCCACTTTCTAAGTTTCCTCCTACATAGTAAAATTCTAGTGGTACTGGTATTTGGCTTCCATTTCCTACTGCTACTGCATATACACTTGATACTTTATAACTGTCTTTTACTTGGTTACCTGTTTGTGCATCTACATAGTTTGGAAGCGTTGTTTTCCATTTCTCGGGAGTTCTTACTATTGTTCCTGCTTCTGTTTCTTGTGTATTTTCTGGCAAATTCTCTTCTATTCCCAACTCTTTATATAACTCATTTAACATTCTCTCTTCTTCTTTTTCCGCTACCAAATATTTATTTCGTGCTTCTTTTGCTCTTGTAAATAAGCCATTTTCTCCTAATCCTACATTTATCATTATTCCTGCTAATATTATTAATAATACTATTGTAATGACTAATGTTATTAAAGTAATCCCTTTATTTTTCATTGGTTTCCTCCTAATATTATTCTTTTGCAAATTCATTATATTAAACATGACATTTAATGTCAATATTTATTTTTCCGTTTTTATGTCATAATATTTATGGTGATTATTCGATGATTAAAGAGAAAAGAAAGTTAAAAAATTATACTCAGGAAAATATGGCTGAGTTATTAAATATAAGTTTAAGACAATATGTTAGAATCGATAAAGAAGAAGATTTACCTAGGAGAGATGTTCTCAAAAATTTAATTACTATGTTAGATTTAACTGATGAGGAAATTGGAGAATATATAAGAGGTATTGTTAATAATAAATATGCATAAAAAGAGATAATATTTAATTTCAAATATTATCTCTTTTATTGTATGCCTTTGATCTATTACTTTTTTCAGCATTTAACTAAAAATATCATTATATATTTTCTAAAGGAGTGTCCCCAGCGTTCCGAATTCGGAACGAAAAGGACCGTCCCTAGCGTGCTTTAACCTATTTTATTCCTTCTAATCTTTCCCTAGAAGCTTTTAACATTTCTGTATATTTGGCAAGTTTTGCTTTTTCTTCTTCTATTTTTTGTGCTGGTGCTTTTGAGGTAAAGCCTGGGTTTGAAAGCATTTTTTCACATCTTGTAACTTCTGATTCTAATTTTTTTATTTCCTCTTGCAATCTTTTTGTTTCTTCTTCTTTATCTACTAAATCTCCAAATGGTATTATAACTTCCATTCCTTCTGTCATTATAGTAGAAGCATTTTGTTCTCTTTCACCTCTTGCACTTCTTACTTCTATTTCATTTGCAAATCCTAATTTTTTTATTATAGATTTACATGAATTAATCATATCCTCTAATCCTGTTGTTACAAATATTAATTTTGACTTTTTACTTGGGTGAACATTCATGTTTGTACGTAAGTTTCTTATTGCTACTATTACTTCTTTTAATTGTTCTATTTGATTTTCTTCTTTTTCAAATTTTAATTCTTCTTTATATTTTGGCCATCTTGATACCATTAAATCTTTATCATTGTATCTAACTAAACTTTTATAAATTTTAGTTGTTACAAATGGCATAAATGGATGTAATAGTTTCATTGTGATTCCAAATACATAATCTAATACATAGCAAACTTTTACTTTTTCTTCATCATTATCACTATATAGTCTTTCTTTTACCATTTCTATATACCAATCACAGAACTCATTCCATACAAAGTCATATATTTTTTGAAGTGCAACACCTAAGTCATAGTTATCTATATTTATTGAAACTTCTTTTACTAGTTTATTTAGCTTATTTATTATCCATTTATCTTCTATATTTAAGCTATTTTCTTTCCATGTTTTTGTTTCTTTAATATAGTTTTCTTCGTGATATTTTATAATTTCTTCATCATTTACACTATTCATGGTTATAAACTTAGCAGCATTCCATATTTTATTTGCAAAGTTTGAAGCTTGGTCTAGTTTTTCTGGCATATATCTTATATCATTTCCTGCTGATATTCCTAGTATTAGTGAAAATCTTAGGGCATCTGTTCCATATTTTTCTATTATTTCTAGTGGGTCAATTCCATTGCCTAAGCTTTTTGACATTTTTCTTCCTTGTGCGTCTCTTACTATTCCATGTATTACAATATCTTTAAATGGTTCTACTCCTGTGTGTTCAATTCCAGAGAATATCATTCTCGCTACCCAGAAGAATATAATATCATATCCTGTAACTAATGTAGATGTTGGGTAGAAATATTTAAAGTCTTCTGTTTGCTCTGGCCAACCTAGTGTTGAAAATGGCCATAATGCTGAACTAAACCATGTGTCTAGTGTGTCTTCATCTTGATGTATATGCTCACTTCCACATTTTGTACATTTTTCTGGTGCCTCACTTGTTACCATTACTTCTTTACAATCTTCACAATAATATGCTGGTATTCTATGTCCCCACCATAATTGTCTTGAAATACACCAATCTTTTACATTATCCATCCATGCAAAATATGTTTTTTCATATTTTTGTGGTATAAATTTAACTTTTCCACTTCTTATTGCTTCATTTGCTGGCTTTGCTAAAGGTTCCATTTTAACAAACCATTGCTCTGAAATATGTGGCTCTATTGTGCTGTGGCATCTGTAGCATTTTCCTACATTATGTGTATAGTCTTCTATTTTTACTAAGTCTCCGTTTTTTTCTAACATTTTAACTATTTGTTCTCTTGCTTCTAATAAGTCCATACCTTTTAGTTCAGGTACTAAGTTTCCCATTTTGAAGTTTTCGTCAAATACTTCTATTATTTCTAGGTTATGAGTTAAAGCTGCTTGATAGTCATTAGGGTCATGTGCTGGTGTTAGTTTTACAGCTCCTGTTCCAAATTCTTTTTCAACAAATGGGTCTGCTATTATTGGTATTTCTTTGTTCATAATTGGAAGAATAACAGTTTTTCCAACTAAATCTTTATATCTTTCATCTGAAGGGTGAACAGCAACACCTGTATCTCCAAGCATTGTTTCTGGCCTTGTTGTTGCTACTATAATGTACCTATCTTCATCTTTTACTTTATAACGTATATGCCATAAATGTGTAGGTTCTTCTTCGTATTCAACCTCTGCATCTGAAATAGATGTATTACAGTTTGGGCACCAGTTTATCATTTTCTTTCCTTTATAAATTAAGCCTTTTTCATATAATTTAACAAATACATATTTAACTGCTTTTGATAAACCTTCATCCATTGTGAATCTTTCTCTTGACCAGTCACATGAGCATCCTAACTTTTTAATTTGATTTATAATAATTCCACCATATTCTTTTTTCCAATCCCAAGCTCTTTCTAAAAATCCTTCTCTTCCAATATCCTCTTTTGTGATACCTGCTTCTTTCATTTTTGCTACAATTTTAGCTTCTGTTGCTATAGCAGCATGGTCAGTACCTGGAACCCAAAGAGTGTTAAATCCTTGCATTCTTTTATATCTTATTAATATATCTTGAATTGTATCATCTAAAGCATGACCCATATGAAGTTTTCCTGTAATGTTTGGTGGTGGAATAACTATTGTATATGGTACTTTTGTTTTATCTTCTGATGGTTTAAAGTAACCTTTTTCCTCCCAATTTTTATAAATTTCTTCTTCAAAACTTTTTGGTTCATATTTTCCTTCTAATTCTTGTTTACTACACATATTCATCTATCCTTTCTTTTTTTCAACTAAAAGGGACGTCCTTTTTTCAAAAATTTTTTTCGAAAATCCACCGTCCCTTTTGGTTGATTTTTTCAAAAAAGGGGCGTCCCTTTTGGTTGAATTCAAAAAACTCGCCCCTATAATAAGGGCGAGCATATTTTTCTCACGGTACCACCTTAATTTACAAGCATTTTTTTATTTCGCTTTTTGTTTTTTATGCTTGCAATCTTAATTAGCTTTTAACGCATGCTTATGCGAGAATAGTTACTTTTTTATTTTTCTCTATTCCAACTCCAAAGCTACCTTCAGTTTTCTTTTCTATAAGAAGCTCTCAGCGTACCCACTTCTTTTCTCTTTTATAGTTAGTTTAAACTTACTCCTCTTTTTCTTTGTTTTTATTACTATACTATATATATTAACATAGTTTTTTATTTTATGCAACTGCAAATAATAATTTTTTTACATTTTCGTTAACTACTACTTTATATTCCATCTATACAATTATCATATATCCATTCTTTTAATTCTGCATTTTCACCTGTTTCATAATAGTTTATTAATTTTGTAAAATATTCACCTATTTTTTCTACTGGAACTGCTATTATTCCTTGACCGCTTTTTATCATTTCTTTATTGGCTACTAGGTTTGCTACTCTTTTATTTCCGTCTAAAAACATTTGGCTTCTCTGAATCCAACAAAATATTTCTATGCACTTATCTAAGTCATTTTTATTTTCTAATATTTGTTTTAATTCTGCATTGTAATCACATTCTTGTGGCAATTTTGGTCTCCAATATGTTCCTGTTATTCCTACTCCTTTGTTTCTGAATTCTCCTAAAGGATGTACATTTTGACCTTTGCAAATTTCGAAGTGAATTCTTTTTATATAGTCTATTGTTAGTTCTTCATCTATGGTATTTAGTATGTATTCCCATGTGTCTTTCAACCCTTTTAGTTTTAGCATATCATCTATAGATATGTTTCCAGTATTTACATTATTCATAAATGAATATGTGTCTGCGAATGTTACTGCTATTCCTTCTAGATTTGCACTTTTATATATATTGTCAACTAGCTTTCTTTTGGCAAAAAAGATGTTATCTTCTTTTGACATATTATATTTATTTTCCACTTTTCCCTCTTTTCTAATTTTTATTAAGGCTGTCCCTTTTGACAACTTTGTGTCAAAAAAGCCCGTCCCTATTGACATTTTTTTTAGGCAATTAGCCCTACTATTATTCCTATTGTGGCCCCTACTATTACTTGTATTGGGGTATGACCTAGTACTTCTACTAGCTTTTCTTGCATTTGTATGTTTGTTAGACCTGGCGTTGATACTATTTTGTTTAATAGTTTCGCTTGTTTTCCTGCGGCTCTTCTTACTCCTGCTGCATCATACATTACTACTGCTGAAAATATTAGTGACATTGCAAATATTGGTGACGTTATTCCATACTCTTTTCCTATCATTGTTGTTAATACCATTACTATTGCTGAATGTGAACTTGGCATTCCTCCTGCCCCTATTATTCTTTTAAAGTTTAATTTTTTTGTTGCGATTAATTCCCATATTACTTTAAATGATTGTATACAAAACCATGTTAATAATGGTATTATTAGATATCTATATTGTTCATAAAAGTTCATTGTTTTCCCCTTTTTTTCCTTTTATTCCTCTGGCTTAAATTCTTCTTCTTTAAGCTCTCCTTCTTTTGAAAGTAGAATTGTTATTTTTCTTTGTGCATTTTCTAATATTTCATTGCATTTTTTTGATAGTTTCATTCCTTCTTCAAATTTTACAAGTGATTCTTCTAAGCTTAAGTCTCCTTTTTCTAATGTGTTTGCTATTTGTTCTAGCTTTTCCATTGTTTCTTCAAAGTTCATTTCTTCCATGTTTTCTTCCTTTTCTCCTCTATTATAAATACTATCATATACTATATTTCACTGAAATTACTAGTAGGTTAATATTTTAGTAGTTTCTTTGAAACACAGGTCGCTGATGGCCACGACCCCTACATATATATTTTATTATTAGTATTATTTATTTTTAATTCATTTCTTTTTTTGTAAATGTACTTTTTGATGTATTTACATAGTAGAATGCTAATGCTTGTGTTGTTTCTGGGTCTCTTACTACTATTATTCTATTTCCTTCTGAGTCTGTTCCTTCGCTACTGAATTCTACATTTTCTGATTGTTTATAGTCTTTTTTTACTATTTGTATAGCTTTTTCTTCTTCGGCTTTTTGATTATTTTCTGGTTCTTTATTTTCTCCTTCTTGCGTATTTGATGTTATTTCGTTTTCTATTATTTCATTTTGCACTACTTCATTTTGTGTTTCATTGTTATCTACTTTATTTGTTAGGTTATCGTTTTCTTGCATATTGTTTATATTGTTAGTGTCTAGATTAGCACTTGGTACTGTTTTTTTTGCTTGGTCATATACTACTGCACATATTATTCCTGCTAGTATTATTAGAGCTATTATTATTATCCATGTTACTTTTTTCATTTTATATCCTTTCTAAATTAGTTTGTTATTATTTATAGATATATTTAATATTTTTTAATGTAATTTCTTTGAATGAATAAAAGGGCACAGTGGTGTCATTGCTAATAAAGTATTCCCACAAACGGTGCCCCTACAACGTAAAATTTGATTTTTCCTATACTTGAATAAAGGTGGCTTCGCCACGCGGGCGATTGCTAATCGCCCCTACATCAAATTTTGAATACTTTTAATTGTTATATTTCAACTTTTCGTATTTTCTGCTATTTCTCGGGTCGCCGAAGGCGGCGACCCCTACAACGTGAAATGTATTCTTAAAAGTCGATTTTTCCTATACAATATTCTTTTATATAAATATTAGAACTTGTATTAATACATTTTATTATATTATTTTGGCATTGTTTTTTCCGTCTGAGAATGTTAGTTCTATTTCGTCTCCTACTTTTAGTGTTTTTGAGCTGTTTATTACTTTTCCTTTATGCTGGGTTACGGTGTAGCCTCTGGTTAGTGTTTTTAGTGGGCTTAAAGCGTCTAGTTTTGCTACTTTTTTTATCATTTTTGTTCTTTCGTCTTTTAGCTTGCTTTGTATTTTATATTCTAGATTTTTTACAATTTTATCTAATATCATGTATTGCTCATTTATTCTTTGCATAGGATCTTTAAATACTTTGCTCGCCATACATTTTTGATATCTTAAGTTTATTAGTTCTAGTTTTTTTAGTAGTGCATTTTTATATCTGTTTTTGTATGTTAAAAGTTTTTGTTCTATCTCTTCTATTCTTGGCACTGCTAGTTCTGCCGCTGCTGAAGGCGTTGGTGCTCTTAGGTCACTAACAAAATCTGCTATTGTGAAGTCTGTTTCATGCCCTACTGCTGATATTATTGGAAGCTCGGATGCGTATATTGCTCTTGCTACAATTTCTTCGTTAAATGGCCATAAGTCTTCTAGTGAACCTCCTCCTCTTGCTATTATTATTACATCTGCTAACTTTTGCTCATTCATAGTTTCAATGGCTTTTACTATTTTTTCTGCCGCCCCTGTTCCTTGAACTGGTACTGGCAAAAGTTTTATATATACATTCGGGTTTCTTCTTGTAGATACATTTATTATATCTCTTATTACTGCTCCTGTATTTGATGTAAGCACTCCTATACATTTTGGCATAAATGGTATTTTCTTTTTATGTGCTTCACTAAATAGACCTTCTTTTTCTAGTTTTGCTTTTAGTTCTTCATATTTTGCGTGTAAGTCACCTATTCCTTCTTGTTTCATTCCTTTTGCATATATTTGATATACTCCATCTCTTTCAAATACACTAACTGTTCCTAAAATTATAACCTTCATTCCGTCTTTTGGAATGAAGTTTAATTTATCAGTATATCCTTTGAACATAACACATTTTATTAGTGAATTTTCGTCTTTTAGCGTAAAATACATATGACCTGTATAGTGGTGCTTGAAGTTTGATATTTCTCCTTTTACTAATATATTGTTTAAAAATTCATCTTCTTCAAATCTTTCTTTTATATATGTATTTAGTTTGCTAACTGTTACCACATTGTATTCCATGTTTTTCTCCTAATTTTATGAAATATCTTTTTCTTTTACTATGCTTGCAAGTATTCCATTTATAAATTTTTTTGAGCTTTCATCTCCATATTTTTTTGCAAGTTCTATTGCTTCATTAATAGCTACTTTATATGGTACTTCTGAATATAATATTTCATATATCGCAAGTTTTAATATTGCTATATCTATTTTGGAAATTCTTTCTATTGTCCATTTTTCTTTTAGATTTTTTTCTATCAATTCTTTTATTTCTTCTATATTTTTTTGTATCCCATAAAAACTATTTTTTATGTACTCTATTTGTTCTTGCCCTTCTATATTATTTGCTTCTATAAATATTTCAATTTGCTCTTCATCTATTTCTTTTTGAATTTCATTACTATATAATAGTTTAAATGTGTGTTCTCTAATTGCTGTTCTATTCATGTTTTTCCCCTTTTTTTACATTTTATCTATAAATTTTTTTAACTTCTCTTTTACACTTTCTTTATTAAGTTGAATATAATTACCTACATATATTCCTAAACCAATTAATATGATTCCTATTATTAACTCATAAAAGTGTGTAAGCAATATTAAAAATGCTACTATTCCACCTATTATGGCTCCTCTATATTTCATTAAAAATTCTTTTATATTTTCCATCTGTTTACACCTCGTATTTTTATCCTATATTTTGAGTATTTTCAGATTGTAATTCTCTTACACTTATATTAACTTCTTTTACTTCTAAGTCTGATGTTTTCTTTATTGCTTCTTTTATTTTTGTTTGAAGATTTGTAGATAATTCTTTAATTATTGCATTTTCTTTTACACTTAATGTTACATATACTTTTAAATTTCTTTCATTATCCATTATTATAGTACTATTAACATCTTTTGCACTTTCAAATCCTCTAACTACACTATTTACTAGTTCTTGTAAGGTTGTTTTTGATATTACTAATTCTCCATCGTCATTTTTTAATAATATTCCTTCTTTAATTCCATTTATTCTTTTTTCTTCTGATGTAAAGAATATACATTTTATTGCAAGCATTATGAATATTACTGCTAATGCTAACATTATATTTGACATTACTTTATCGGCTAAAGCAAATTTTACTAGAAAATATACACTTTCTATATCTAACCACCCAAATATTAATAAGCACATCAATACCGATAGTATTAATATTAAATTTGAAAATACTACTAAACCTATTTTATCTAAAATTTTCATTTGTTTCCTCCTCAAACCGCAGGTTTGTACTCTTCACTACTGTCCATTCACTTAAAAGTTAATTCTTTTGAAGAATGGGCGGACTTAGAGGCCACGCCCCTACAGCAAAATTTAATTTTCCTGATTAAAAATAAGGATATGGAGAATTTCCATACCCCGCTATTTTTATTCTTCTATTGTTTTTGAAATTTCTTCTGTTTGTGTTGAAACCCCTTGTACATGAACGTTTACTTCTAAAACTTTTAATCCTGTCATTGTTTCTACTGCTTTTTTTACTCTATTTTGAATTTCAAAAGCTACGTCTGGTATTCTAACACCATATTCTACTATAATGTTTACATCTATTTTTGTTTCTTTTTCTAAAACTTCAACTTTTATACCTTTTGCTAGGTTTTTCTTTCCACTTAATACTTCTGTAATTCCTCCTGCAAAACCTCCTGCCATTTCAGCAACTCCTGGTACTTCTGATACTGCAACACCTGCAATAACTGCTACTACGTCATCTGCTATTTTTATTTCATTATTGTCTGTGCTTTCTGATATTGTTACTTCCTCGATTTCATTTGTTATTTTATTTTCTTCTTCCATAATTAAACCTCCCTTAAAACTTCTTTTGTTATATTATTATCTTAAAGCTATAATAAGTATACCATATATTGTTTTTTTTACAACTGTTTTTTTAAAAAATTTATTAATTTTTTTGGAAGTTGGAGGTTGGAAATTAGAAGTTGGATTTCTAGTATCGATAGTAATATTTGTTATTTTTTTACTTTTTTTATTTATTAACTTGTAATTATTGTCTTTTTATTGTATAATAATTTTATGTAACCACGTGTTGATTTGTATTTGATAAAGGAGGGCTTGCAAATGCAGGAACGGAATTTAAAAGAAAACTTAATATTGAAAAATGGTGAATATTATTATGAAGGAAACTTAGTCCTTGAAAACGGCGAGTACTATTTGAAGGGAGACCTTTTTATATCTGGTGGTACACTGATTATGACTAATGCCAATTTAGTTGTTGAAGGTAACTTGAAAGTCTTTCCATCTTTTAATGAAGATGGTAGTATTGCCTCTCCAATATCCGCTGCTACAATTGTAGATGGTGGCATTTACGCAAAATCTATTTCTATTTTTTCAGATATTGTAATTAAAAATGGTAATATTTGTAGTTTTACTAATTTAGACTGCGAAAACATTTATTCTGCTAATGGTGACATTAACGTAGGTGGAAATGCTAATGTTTTTAATGTCTATTGCAGGAATTATTTAGTGGATGGTACTAATAGTTCGTACAATATTGAAGCCGATGAAAGCGTATATATTATGGACTATAGTAATAATTTCAATATTACTGCTCCTGATGTTTTCTTAGGAAATGGTGGTGACTTTAATGGACTCGATATTACAGCAAACAATTTCGAAATTGGAGACAGATCACATATAAAAAATTGTTTCTTCAGACATTTTTTAAAGTAAATTTTTCGTATAAAAAAAACAAGCTTTATGGATATTTATTCATAAGCTTGTTTTTATTTTATTCTAATACTTCCCCTGCATATATTTCATTTCCTCTTAAAAAGTCCCCTATTGGCATTTTCTTTGCATTTTCGCCTTGTATTTCTTCTACTTCTATTATACCTTCTTTTGCTTTAATAAATAGTCCTTTTTTATCATTTGAAAATAGTATTGTTCCTTCTATTACATCTTTTAGTTTAAATAAATATTCTTCTAGTTCTGGGAATTTTTCTATTAATTCTTTTTCTGTTCTTACTTTTACTTTCCAAAATTTTAGTTTTTTGCCATTTAAAAATGTATATGCACCCATTATTGGGTTTAATCCTCTAACTAAATTATGAATTTGGCTTGCTGTTTTTTCTTCCCAATTAATTTTAGCCATTTCTTTATTTAGCATTGGTGCTAATGTAAATTCTTCTCCTTGCTTGGTTCTTGGTGCTGTTCCTTGCTCAATTTGTTTTACAGTTTCTATTAAAAGTTCTCCACCAATTTTTGAAAGTCTATCCCATAGTTCTCCTGTTGTTTCTTCTTGACCTATTTTAGTTTCTTTTGTTAATATCATATCTCCTGTGTCCATTCCTATATCCATATACATGGTGGTCACTCCTGTTGTTTCTTCTCCATTTATTACTGCCCATTGTATTGGTGCTGCTCCTCTGTATTTTGGTAATATTGATGCATGAACATTTATACAACCCAACTTTGGAATGTCTAAAATTTCTTTAGGAAGTATTTTTCCATAAGCTACTACTACTATTAAGTCTGGATTTAAGTTTTTTATTTCATTTATAAATTCTTCATTTTTTCTTACTTTTTCTGGTTGATATATTTTTAAACTTTTTTCTAGTGCATACTCTTTTACTGGACTTGCTACCATTTTCATTCCTCTACCTTTTGGTTTATCTGGGTTTGTAACAACTCCTATTATATTGTATTTTGCTTCATATAGGCATTTTAAAGATTCTTGTGCGAAATCTGGTGTTCCCATAAATAAAATTCTCATATTTTCCCTCATTTCTGTTTCTTATTTATCATTGTAGGGGCGATTATCAATCGCCCGCTCTTCGCAGAATTTACCCTAATCTTCTATATCTATTAGGTAATTTCGTTGGAGTAACGGGCGATTTCTAATCGCCCCTACATCTTTTTATTATCCTTATTGTTTTTCTGGTTCTACATATTCTAATGTTCCTGGTATCATTTTTTCTACAAATGTTATTCCGTTTAAGTGGTCTATTTCGTGTGATAGGGCTTGGGCTAGTAAGTCTTTTGCTTTTATTTTTATTTTTTCTCCGTTTTCGTTTAACGCTTCTACTATTACCTCGGCTGGTCTTATCATTTTTGCGTATTTGTTTGGAAAACTTAGACATCCTTCTTCTACTTCTTGCTCGCCTTTTTCTTTTATTATTACTGGGTTTATTAGTTTTATTGGTCCTTTTTCATCGTATAGGTCTATTACAATTACTCTTTTTAGTATTCCTACTTGTACTGCAGCTAAACCTACTCCATTATATTTATGCATTGTTTCTACCATGTCGTCTAGTAGCTGTTTTATTCTGTCATCTATTTGTTCTACTTCTCTTGATTTCTTTTTTAGTATTTCGTCTCCTTCTTCTCTTATTTGTCTGATTGCCATTTTTCTTTCTCTCCTTTTCTAATTTACTGCTATTTCTCGGGTCGCCGAAGGCGGCGACCCCTACAATTATTCTATTTATTATAATTCTCTATTTTATTTTGTATCCTGTAGGGGTCGCCGCCTTCGGCGACCCGAATTTCGTTTTCTACTACATCATATTATTTGGGTTTAGGTCTATTATTATTCTTGTGTCGGTGTTTTTTGTTTGTTCGTAGCCGAATGTTTAGTGCTTCTTGCAGTAATTTGTTTATTGGGTCGTTGTAGATGCATTTTATTATTATTCTCCACCTATATTTGTTTTTTATTTTGTCTATTGGGGCTGGTAGTGGTTTGTATAGTAGCAAACCTATTTTTTCGTTTATTATTTTTGTTTTTATATAGCTGTGCAGTTTTTCTGCTATTTTGGTTACGCTTTTTTCGTTTTGCCCGCTTATTCCAATTACTATTATATCGCAAAATGGTGGATATTTCAACTGTTTTCTTAAGCCTATTTCTGCACTATAGAATTCTTTGTAGTTTTGCTTGCTTGCTAGTTCTATTGCCAAGCTATCTGGGTTGTAGGTTTGCACTATTACTTTTCCTGGTAATTTTTCTCTTCCCGCTCTTCCTGCTACTTGAGTTAGTATTTGGAAGGTTCTTTCGTTTGCTCTATAGTCTTCTATGTTTAGAGAGCTGTCTGCAGCCATTACTCCTACTAGTGTTACATTTGGAAAGTGGTGGCCTTTTACTATCATTTGTGTTCCTATTAGAATGTCTATATTTTCTTCTCTGAATTTATTTAATATTTGCTCGTGTGAGTCTTTTTTTGTTACTGTGTCTATATCCATTCTGATGGTTGAGGCATTTGGAAATATTTTGTTTATTTCTTGTTCTAGTTTTTGCGTTCCTGTTCCAAAATATTTTATGTTTTTACTATTACATTCTGGGCAGATGGCCACTCTTTTTTCTTCATAACCACAGTAATGGCATTTTAATTTATCTTTTTTTAGGTGGTATGTCATTGTTATATTACAGTTTTTACATTTTATAGTATGTCCACAATCTCTACACATTATGAATGTTGAGTACCCTCTTCTATTTAAAAATAGAATTGTTTGATGTTTATTTTTTAGGTTCTGTTCTATTTCTTCATATAGTTTTGTACTTATCATTGATCTATTTCCATTTGCCAGTTCTTCTCTTAGGTCTACTATTTCTACTTGTGGAAGGTTTGATTCGTTTGCTCTTTTTGTTAATTCTATTAGTTCTATTTCTCCTTTTAATGCCTTAGTGTAACTTTTCATATCTGGTGTTGCACTTCCTAGTACTAGTGGGATTGAAGCTTTCCTTGCCATGTAGCTTGCTACTTCTTTTGCATCATACCTAGGTGAGCCTTCTGATTTATATGAGCTATCATGTTCTTCATCTATAATTATTAAACCTAAATCGTGTATTGGTGCAAATATTGCTGAACGTGCTCCTATTATTATTTTGGCTTTGCCTTCATTTATTTTGTTCCATTCATCATAACGTTCTCCTAATGATAATTTACTGTGTAATACTGCTATTTGTTTTTGTCCAAACCTTGCTGTAAACCTATTTACCATTTGTGGCGTTAATGATATTTCTGGTACTAATACTATACTACTTCTTCCTTCTTTGTATACTTTTTCTATTAGTTGCAAATATATTTCTGTTTTTCCGTGAGCCTGTTACTCCAAATATTAGAAATTCTGAATTCATTTTGTCATCTATTGCTTCTTCTATTTTTTCGTAAGCCTTTTGTTGTTCTTCCGTAAGCTTTAGTTTATTTGAAGGTTTTATTTCTTTATTTATAAAAGGATTTCTTTCTATTTGCTTTTCATATATTTCTATATATGCATTTTTTTCTAGGGTTTTTATTACAGCTTTTGAAACTTCTGTAAATTCTTCTAAGTCCTTAATGTATGTGTCATCATTATTAATTAGAAACTGTAACAGCCTAATTTGTTTTTCTGATTTTATTTTTCCTGTTTCTATTTCATATTCTATTTCGTCTTTATCTTTTTTTAATATTACAAAATTACCTGTTTTTTCTTTTATTCTCTTTTCTATATTTTTTGTTTTTGTACCTGGTGGTAGCATTAATTTTATACTTTCAGATAAATTACAGAAATATCTTTTTGCTATCCATTTTGCAAGTTCTACTTTATTCTCAGTTAATGTACTTTCTTTACCAATTTTAGCAATATCTTTTGTTTTATATTCTGTAGTTTCTTTAAAACCTACAATAAAACCTTCTTCTAATTTTTTCATGTTTCCAAAGGGAACTAATACTCTACTTCCTATTTTTATATCATTTTGCATTTCATTTGGTACATTGTAGTCAAATGTTCTATCTAATTGTTTTGCACTATTATTTATTATAACTTCTGCTATCAAGTAAGTATGCCCCCTTTCAAAAATATTTTTTCTATACGTTAGTATATCAAAAAATAAAAAAATATCAAGCCAAGCTTAATATTTTAAATAAATTTGTATTTCTTTTCATAATTATTATAGCTCCCACAATAGTGGGAGCTAATAGGTTATATTTTAAAGGTTTATTTAACAATTTCAGATAAATGTTGCCTTGTTTCTAATGCTGAAATTGCTGCTATTGCTAATTCTATGTTTTCGTCTTCTGGTTTACTTGTTGTAAAAAATTGTACTAACTTTCCTATAAAGTTGAAAGGAAATACAGTTTGGAATACTACATGTCTACATCCTGTTTAGCAAACTTAATATCAATTGTTCCATCTTTACATCGAATAGCTGTTGCAGCACTTTCATTTGTACAAAATGTTATCCGATCTTTTTGTTATCTCCCACCATTTACTTTTAACATAGTTAAATACCTCCTAAAATTATTTCAATTACGTTACGAGTTATATTGTATGCTATTTTACATAATTTGTAAAGCTGTATTCATATTTATTCAAGTAATTCATAAAATTTCGCATTTTGTTGACAAATTACATAATATGTTTTATAATATACTTAACCGCTAACACTTTCTAATTGCAAATCAATACTTTAAATTTAATTAATTGTTGCAATTAGATACTATCTTTTTCTTAAGGAGGAAAAAATATGGCAAGCAAAATTATTGGATATCAGAAAAGAAATGAGAGATTCTTTATGGGGCACGAAACTGGTGGCTGGGATTACGTAGAAATTCCTTATACAGAAGAAAACCTGCGCAGGATACAGCTTTTAGAAAGTTTCGGTGCGGTCCAGGGGATCATCATTGAATAGCCATAATAAAGGAGAATGTGTAAAAGCATTCTCCTTTATTTTTTACATATCTTTTAATAATTCTTTTCCATTTTTTATATATTCCCAACCTGAAAAAATTGTTGCTATTACTGATATTGTCATTATTATGGTAGTTATTAAGTTTAAGGCAAAATTAAATCCTGTTAATTTTTCAGTAAATATTGCTCCATATTTATTTATATCTACAAATGCTAGTATTATTGCTACCATTTGTGTTACTGTTTTTAGTTTACCCCATATGTTTGCTGGTATTACTTTTCCATTTGCTTCAACTGCTATTAACCTATAGCCTGAAACTATAAATTCTCTGAACACTACTATTGATGGTATCCATGCTGGCAATTTTCCCATTTCTACTAGTATTATCATTGCTGTTACTACTAGTACTTTATCTGCTATTGGGTCTAAAAATTTTCCGAATGTTGTTATTTGGTTTCTTGATCGTGCTATGTATCCATCTAGTTTATCTGTTATTGATGCTATGATGAATATTAAGTCTAGTATTATACATGTTATTGGCACTTTTAATATTTCTCCTTGTATTCCGAAAAATGGTACTATTATCATTAGTGGCACTAGTATTATTCTAAATATTGTTAGTTTATTGGCTAAGTTCATTTTCTATCCCTCCATTATTTTAGCTAGTTTTTTTATATTTTCCATTATTTCTTCTGTTATTTTATCTAGTACGTCTTTATCGTTTTTGTCATATGTGCTAAAGTCTAGTGGCTTTCCATAACGAATTGTTACTTTGTCAAATTTTCCTGTTCCCCCTGATATTCCAACTGGCATTACTTTTGCTCCTGAACGCATTGCGAAAAATGCTGCTCCATCTTTTACTTTTTCTCCTTTTTCTATTCCATTTCTGGTTCCTTCTGGGAATAGAGCTACACATTCACCATTTTTTAGTGCTTTTAGTACTGTTTTTATTGCGGTTATATCTTTTGAGTCTCTATTTACATATATTCCATCAAATACTACTCCTAGAAATGCAAAAAATGGGTTCTTTTTTAATTCTATTTTTGCCATGAAACGTACATGCCTTTTTGCAGTTACTACTATTAGTGGTGGGTCTAGGTATGTTCTGTGGTTTCCAC
The DNA here is from genome assembly GCA_022791325.1 of Clostridia bacterium. GTDB lineage: Bacteria > Bacillota > Clostridia > TANB77 > CAG-508 > UMGS1663. The sequence continues at coordinate 16,339 of JAAVYV010000076.1, read as the reverse complement.
AGTATATTAATGGTTCATCTAGTGGTATGTTTTCTTGGCCTTCTATTTTTACTCTATGTATTATTTTGCAATATGCGTATATTGCTCCTCTTACTATTTTTCTTGCTATTTCTTTTAAAAATTTTTTCATTGTTTTTTCTCCTATTGGCTTCCGATTGGGGACAGTTCCTAATCTAGCCAGATTATTTTTATTTTTTACTTTTTATTTTTCTCTATCTTGTTTCCGATTAGGAACCGTCCCCAATCTACTTTCTTTTATTATATTTAGTATCTTATCTTTTACTTCTTCTATGCTAAGCCCTGTGGTATCTATATATATTGCGTCTTCTGCTATTTTTAGGGCTCCTATTTCTTTTTCTTTGTCGTTTTTGTCTCTTATTTGTATATTTTTTAGTACTTCTTCGTATGTCATTTGTATCCCTTTTTCTTGCATTTCTTTGTGTCTTCTTTGTGCTCTTATCTTTTCGTCTGCATCCATATATATTTTTACATTTGCATTTGGAAATACTACTGTTGTTATGTCTCTTCCTTCCATTATCACGTCTTTTCCTTGTGCTAGTTTTCTTTGTAATTCTACCATTTTGTAACGTACTTCTTTTATTGATGATACTTGTGAGACTATTTTGGTTACTTCTTTGTTTCTTATTTCTTTTGTTACTTCTTCATTATTTAAGAATACTTTTTGCTCGCCGTTTTCGTTTTTCATTTCTATGTGTATGTTTTTTAGTGAATTTATTATTTTTTGCGTTTCTTCTAGTTTTATGTTGTTTCTTATTGCGTATAGGGCTACACATCTGTAGGTTACCCCTGTGTCTATGTTTACTAAGCCTAATTCTTTTGATATTAGGCTTGTTATTGTTCCTTTTCCTGTTCCGGCTGGGCCGTCTATTGCTACTATGAATGACATGGTTTTTTCTCCTTTTTTTCTTTGTTTTTTCTTCGTTGAATTTATTTGCGTGTTTTTATTTTCTACTTCTTTCCGCTATTTAGGACAGTCCCTCTTGGGACATGTTCGATTACCCAAGAGGGTGCTTTTTGTTTTTTACTTCTTGTCTTTCTCTACACCTGTAAGTTATTTTTCTTGGCTTCCGCGTTGGGGACAGTTCCTAATCTAGCCAGATTATTTTTGTATTTTCTCTTGAGGTTCTTATCTATCTTGTTTCCGATTACGAACCGTCCCCAATGCTACTATCTCTCCTATTGCTAGTTTTTTAGTTCGATGGATTTTGCTATTACGGTTATTTTTTGTACAGTCATTGTTGTTAGTTTTTCTATTTCTTTTGTGCATTTTGCTTTGAATTCTTTTAGCTCTTTTATTACGTTGTGTCCATAGTAGACTGATACTTCCATGTATATGTGTGGCCCTTCTCCGTAAGTTTTCTATTCTGGTTCTTATTATTTTTGATATTCCTTCTTCTTTTCTTGCTAAGTATTCTACTATTTGCCTAAATACAGTGTCTGATATTGTGAAGTTTCCTAGGTAACTGAAGGTTGGCCTTATTATTGATTTTTCTGATATGTATGGTTTGTTTCCGTTTCCTTTTGATTTGAATATTTGCAGTGGGTCTAGTATATAGCCTGAAAAGTCTTTTTTTATTTCGAATGTTGGTACTGGTATTACATGCTTTCCTTGTGTTATCCTTATGTTTCTTGCGGTTTCCATCTCGTCCTTTGTGGCTACTTCTTCTATATATATTGTTTTTTGTATTTTTGGAAGTTCTAAGTTTTTTGCTATTTTTTCTACCATTCCGTCTGATGTTCCTAGTATTAGTATTGATTCTGGTTTGTATTTTTTTATTGCTTTTACCATTTCTTTTCTTTCTTTTTCATCTATGAAAATTGCGTGTTTTACTGTTTCTATTTTTGTTGGTGCTTTTTTTGCTGATTCTCCTGCTACTACTTCGTTTCCATTGACTAAAAGACCATCGTCTATTATATATGATATATTGTTCTCTCCCGCTACCATTTGTGCTCTATAACTTTTTCCTGTTCCTGATGGCCCGACAAAAGCTAAAACTCTCATTTATTTATATTTCCTTTCATTTTTACTTTTTATATTATATTTCGTATGTATGAATTTTATCATATTTATTTATCTTTTACAAGGATAATTGTTCTTAAAAAATAAAATGAGTTTTTGTTATATTTTCATTTGTTAGTTACAGAAAATGCTCTTAAAAAACAAGAATAAAATTTTCTAAGCTCATTCTTCGCTAAGATTTCTTAGTCGTAGCATTTTAATGCGTACGAATAAGTTATGCTTTAGTAAAATCTAATTCTTCCATAACTATATTCTTAGGAAACTCACCACTAACGTGGATGACTTTCCTAAGAATATAAAAAAATAAATGAAGTAAATTAGTTTACTTCATTTATTTTTATATCTCTTACATGTTCTATTTTTTCCCAACTTGTTTCCCTTTTGAATAAACATTTAAAGTTTATTAATAGCCATGAACCTAAAAATAGTGGATAGAATAGTAAGCCTTTTAGCATTGGTTTTATTGGCTTTTTGTCTAACATCATTATTAATATTGCTGTTAATATTGGGAATATAAATGTTGGTACTAAATATCTTAGTATATTTATTCCTAGTTCTGCAAGTGTCATTCCTTTTGCTGCAAATACTATAAAGTTCATTAATATTAGTATTAGTGTTAGTACGAACATTGGAATACTTCCTAATATATATAATAAACCGTCAAAATTCATTAATGTTTTCTTTTCTTTTACTGCAAGTGCTAGCATTCCTGTGTATTCTTTCATACATTGTATATGGCCTACTGTCCACCTTGACCTTTGTGACCATGATTGTTTAAAACCTGTTGGTTGCTCATCATATACTATTGCATCTGTTGCCCATCCTAGTTTTCTTCCTTCTATTATGTTTTTTAGTGAAAATTCTATGTCTTCGGTTAGTGTTTTTGTGTCCCATCCTGTTGGTTTTATTACGTCAAATCTGACCATGAAGCCTGTACCGTTTAATAGTGGTGATAGTCCTAGGTTATACCTTGCTAAGTGATAGAAACGGTTCATTGTCCAGTAGAATATTGCATATCCTGCTGTTATCCAGTTGTCTGTTGGATTTTTTATGTCTCTATAGCCTTGTACTACATTTTCGCCTTGACATAGCTTTTTGTTCATTGCTTTTAGGAAGTTTTTATCTGCGATGTTGTCTGCATCAAATACACAAAATGCGTCATATGGAGCATCTTCTTCTATTTTTTGTGCTAGGAACCATTGCAAAGCATATCCTTTTGTTTTTTTGTTTTCGTCAAATCTTTCATATACTATTGCTCCCGCTTCTTTTGCTACTTGTGCGGTTTTGTCTGTACAGTTGTCGGCTATTACATATATGTCGTATAACTCTTTTGCATAATTTTGGTTTTTTAGGCTTTCTACTAAGTTTGCTACTACTGCTTCTTCGTTGTGCGCTGGTATTATTGCCATAAACCTGTTTTCTTTTTCTTCGATTATTGGTTTTTCTTTAAATTTTATTAGTGAGCATATACTTACTATGAATTGATATGCCCAGAATATTGTTAATATCCATACTAATGCCATTTGTATTATATATAAATATTCCATTTTTTTCTCTCCTTATTTATAGTATCTAGTTTATTTGGATACCATAAATATTATACTATTTTTGGTGCTTTTTTTCAAGGTTTTAAGAAAATCTTAAGATTAGAGTTGTTCTTCTTGTTTATATATCTCTTCGTTAAATTCTTTATGTTCTGTCATTTTCTACTTCTTTCCGCTATTTAGGACAGTCCCTCTTGGGACATCTTCGATTACCCAAGGGGGTGCTTTTAGTTTTTTACTTCTTTCAGTTCTCTACCCTTTTATAAGTTTGTTTCTTCATTTCCGATTGGGTACATTTGTTTTTGTATTTAAATTATTTTTGTTTTGCCTTTATTATTATTTTCTATCTTGTTTTTGTTTGCCCAATCTAGTTTTTTTGCACCCATTCAGAGACAGTCCCCAATGCTAGTTATTCTTCTTTATTCCCTACTTCTAGGTCTTTCATGCTTAGGTTTATTCGGCCTTGGTGGTCTATTTCTAGTACTTTTACTGTTATTTCGTCTCCTACTGCTAGTACGTCTTCTACTTTTTCTACTCTTTTACTTGATATTTTTGATATGTGTAGTAAGCCTTCTTTTCCGCCTCCTAAGTCTACAAATGCTCCAAATGTTGCTAGTTTTGTTACTGTTCCATCATATATTTTTCCTGCTTCTATTTCTCTTGTTATTTCTTCTATCATTTTTAGCGCTTTTTTACCATCTTGTCCTTCTACTTCATATATACATACATTTCCGTCTTCTTCTATGTCTATTTTTACACCTTTTGCTTCTTCTATTATTTTGTTTATCATTTTTCCTCCAGGTCCGATTACGTCTTTTATTTTGTCTACTGGTATTTTTGTTGTTATTATTTTTGGTGCATATTTTGATAGTTCTTCTCTTGGCCTAGCTATTACTGGTGCCATTATTTCGTCTAGTATATAGTCTCTTGCTACTTTTGTTCTGCTAAAGGCTTCTTCTATTATTTCATATGTTAGTCCATCACATTTTATATCTACTTGTATTGCTGTTATTCCGTCTTTTGTTCCTCCTACTTTGAAGTCCATATCTCCGAAGAAGTCTTCTATTCCTTGTATGTCTGTTAACATTATATATTCTTCTGGATTTTCTTTGTTTGTTACTAGTCCTGTTGATATTCCTGCTACTGGTTTTCTTATTGGTACTCCTGCATCCATTAGTGCTAGTGTACTTCCACATATACTTGCTTGTGATGTTGACCCATTTGATGATAGTATTTCTGATACTACTCTTATTGCATATGGGAATTCTTCTTCTGATGGTATTACTGGCACTAGGGCTTTTTCAGCTAAAGCTCCATGTCCTATTTCTCTTCTTCCTGGTCCTCTTGATGGACGTGCTTCTCCTACTGAGTATGATGGGAAGTTGTATTGGTGCATATAACGTTTTGAGTCTTCTTCGTCTACTCCATCTAGCATTTGTTCTTCACTTTTCATTCCTAGTGTTACTATTGACATTGCTTGTGTTTGACCTCTTGTGAATATTGCACTTCCATGTACTCGTGGTAGTACTCCTACTTCACATGATAGTGGTCTTAGTTCATCTATTTTTCTTCCGTCTGGACGTTTATGCTCTACATATATCATTTCTCTTACACATTCTTTTTCTAGGTCGTGTACTGTGTCTGCTATATCTTGTTTACGCTCTTCGGCTACTTCTTCTCCATATTTTTCTATTACATAGTTTGTAATATCTTCTGTTATTTTGTCCATGTTTTCGTCACGTGTTTCTTTGTCTTCGGCTTGTACATCTTGATACATTCTTTGCTTAAATTCTTTTCTTATTTCTTCAAAGAATTCTGGTTCTACTCCAAAATGTTTATATTCAAATTTTGGTTTTCCTATTTCTTCTTGTATTTTTCTAATAAAACTACATAATTTTTTGATTTCTACATGAGCTTCTTTTATTGCTCTTAACATTTCGTCATTTGGTAGTTCGTCTGCTCCTGCTTCTATCATTGTTATTTTTTCTTCTGTTCCAGCAAGTGTTAGTGTTAATCTTGATTTTTCTCTTTGTTCTACTGTTGGGTTTATTATAACCTTACCATCTACATATCCTACTGCTACTGCTGCTGTTGGTCCTCCAAATGGTATGTCTGATATTGCTAAGCTACACGCTGCACCTATCATTGCGCAAACTTCTGGTGAATTATCTTGTTCTACTGATAGTACTGTTGCTACTACACATACATCGTTTCTGAAATCTTTTGGGAATAGTGGACGTAGTGGTCTATCTATTGCTCTTGATGTTAATATTGCTTTGTCTGTTGGTTTTCCTTCTCTTTTTGTAAAGCTTCCTGGTATTTTTCCTACTGCATATAATTTTTCTTCATAATCTACTGAAAGTGGGAAGAAATCTATTCCATCTTTTGGTTCTTTTGCTGCTGTAACATTTACCATTACAACTGTATCTCCATATCTTACCATTACACTTCCATTTGCTAATCCTGCTATTTTTCCTGTTTCTATTGTTAATTTTCTTCCTGCTAATTCTGTTTCGTATTGTTTAAACATAATTTTTTACCTCTTTTCTTATTTTTAGTATTTCTATTATACTTTTTATTATACAATACTTATTAATTAGAGTAACCTCTACAATGTATTGGAATTATTTATTATTTGTTGTAGGGGTCGCCGCCTTATCAAGCGACCCGCATTTCCTTAATTATTTTTGATTTTTTAAATTTAGGTGGTTATCGGGTCGCCGATGGCGGCGACCCCTACAACGTTATTTTGCATATTTCTACTTCCAATATATTGTACAAGCTACTTTCTAATTATAAGCATTGTTTTTTACACACCTTTAATGTAATGGGCACAGCTCAAGTCATGTCCTACGAGGTATTCTAAGCAAACAATGCCCTTACATTTAAAATTTGTTCTTATTTATTTTTAAAAATGGACGTTTTACTTTTTAAAGTTAAAACGTCCTGTTTAAAGTTTTTGCTAAATATATTTTTATTTTCTTAGTCCTAATTTAGCAACTATTTCTCTATATCTTTCAACATCTTTGTCACTTAAATATTTAAGTAAGCTACGTCTTGAACCTACCATTTTTAAAAGACCTCTTCTTGAATGATTGTCTTTTTTATGTACTTTTAAGTGTTCTGTTAATTCATTAATTCTCTCTGTTAAAAGAGCTATTTGTACTTCTGGTGAACCTGTATCTTTTTCATCTCTTTTATAAGTATTAATGATTTCTTGTTTCTTTTCTCTTGTCATTTACTACACCTCCTATATTTTTTCATTTGCCTTAAACTGAGTTCTAGATTAGGTGTGTATTTTCCTAAAACTAAGTATAAGGTAATTTTTTAACATATTTATATTACCACATTTTTCTAAAATATGCAATAGTTAATGTTTAATTTTATCTTTGTTCTTCATCACTATTTACTAATTCGTTTTTAAAACCATATACTTGCCTACATAATGGCGTTTTTCTTTTTCCTTCATAAACTACTACTTTTTCTAAATCTTCATATATGTTGTGCAGTCTTATTCCATATTTCTTCATTGTTTCTATACTTAGTTCTTTAAATGCTGGGCATGGTAAAACTGTTCCATCATATTTTATATCTAATTTTTCTGTTCCTGCTGTACATAAGTGTGCTATTGTACCATTTAGTGGTATTCCTATTCTTATATTTCCTGTATAATGTTTTTTAGCTTTTTCTATGATTTTTCCAAATTCCTGTAGTTCTTCTTTACTTAGCATTAATTCTTCTTCGTTTTCTTTTCCCCTTGCTTGTGGTACAAAGTTTAATACACTTATATTTTTTATTTTTATTTCTCTTAATTCTAACATCTCTAATATTTCTGGAAATTCCTTGTAATTTGGTTTCATTGGTATGAAATGTATGTCTATATTTAATCCTGTTAAGCTTGCCCTTATTAATGAAGCCATTAAATATGTATTTAGGTTTTTTCTTCCCATTAAATCATTATCAATTTCTGTTTGTAAAGCTTGCCAATCAAATACTATTTTATCTAACCCTAATTGTTTTAGTTTTTCAAATTCTTCTCTTGTTATTCCTCGAAATTGTTGTGGTTTCATACATCTTTCATAATATGCTTTTATACCCTTTTTAGCCCTTTCATTCCATGGCTCATGTTCTTCAATTTCTTGTAAATCTTTTTGACATTTATTTTTATAATATTCTATTACTTCTATTGGCACTTCCTCTGCTTCTTTTATTCCACTTGTAAATACTACTGTTCTAATTCCTTTTTCTTTACTATATTTTACCATTTCAAACAAGTCTGGGTGTAAAAATGGTTCTCCCCCTGAAATTGATATTTCTTCTATTCCTCCTTGATTCATAAAGTGGTCTATTACTTTTTTAAAATTTTCCAATGTTATTATTTTTGTTTTTTCCATAGATGCATTTGATGAACAAAATTTGCATTTATTTGGACAAGTTTGTATTACTTCAAAACATAAATCTTTTAACATATTTTCTCCTTTTAATTTTAATTATTACTCTTTCTAGTTTACCATAATTTATATATTTTTTCAATAATTCCTTAATATTTTTTTAATTACAGGCATTAAAGTTAAAAAGGAAAGAATTGGGACGCGTCCCAATTCTTCCCCTAATTTCAATGTTTCACAAACTTTTTTTATTTCATGATTTAGTACTGTTTAATTTTCTAAAACATCTGGAAATAAATCATATACATTATGACCTAACATTTCGTCAATTTGTTCTTTTAATTTCTGTGCTTCTTTTATGTGGTATACTGTGTTATCATGTACACCTCTTCTTACCATTATATCTATTAGCCTTTTTTCTAATGTCATATTAACTTTTGTGCACATTAAATCACATAAGTTTATTATTTTTTCATAAATTGTGTATTCATGACTTTTTATAAATTCTGTTCTAAATGGAATATCGTCTGGAATTCCACCTGCTGTACAATATATGTCATTATTTAAATATGAGTGTGTTAAGCATATATTAGCATATTCATCATCATATCCTAATTCTTTCATATACTTATAGCCATTTATAACATGTGATTCAAATTCTCCTACACCTTTTCCTATATCATGAATATATCCTAATGCTTTTGCTTTATCTACATCTAAGTTTAATTCTTTAGCTATTTTTCCTGCTGAATCTCCAACACATATTGAGTGATAAATCCAACCTGTACACTTTGCACTTTTTTCCATTTCTTTAAGCATTTTTAATGCTTCATTACTCGTTAATTTCATTTCTATTGTCTCCTTATTTTCTATTATTGTATTTCTTTTCTTATATTTTGTATTAATTTTTCAAATATTTCTTGTCTATTTTCTTATGTATCTATACAATTTATTTTATAATTATCACATTCTTCTATTATTTGTTTTTCTATATCTTTATAAAATTTCATATGATTTAATATTTGTTCATCTATTTTCCTATTTTTTCGAATAAATCTTCATATATTTTATCTGAATCTAGCCAATTTACCATAGTTATTTCGTGCTTTCCATTTGTTAGTTCATATGATGTATCTTCTTTGATGTTTGGTGTGCTTATTTCTACAGTTTCAAACCAATTCTTATTTATTAAATATGCTATTGCACTAATATCCCAAATTACTCTCCTTTTTTGAATTCCATGTTTTCCATCATTATAGAACCTACTACATAAATAATTTCCTAATTCGCTTTTGTTTTTCAAATGATGTTCAACTTCATAGATTGTTGTTTTTAGGTTCGAGGCTACATTTTTACAAGGTATTATTGTTAGTTTTACTTTTGATGCAAATACTTCTCTTACTGCTTGTACATCTTGTCTAAAATTGAATTCTATATTATCTTTATTTAATAAACTATGTCCTCCTAACCAAATTACTTCTATTTTTTCTATTATACTAGGTTCTTTTTTTATTGCCATTGCTATATTGGTTATTGCTCCAATTGCCATTATATATGTTTTTTCATTTTTTAAAGCTATTTCTATTATTTTGTTTACTGCATCATTAGTTTCATTGTATCCTTCTTGTACATAGTCCCTTGACCCTTTAAATACTTTATTTTCTGTGCTGAAGTTAAGCCATTTACATATTTTTTGCACTTCTTGATAACTTTTTTCTTGTCCTTCTTGTATCGACAAATCGTTATCATGTTGATATGGTGCTATTGTTATTGCTTCTATATTAAATCTATTTTGTGAAGTTAATAAATAGCTAAGTGCAAATTGGTCATCTGCTTCATTATATGTATCTGTATCTAGTATAACATTTATTTTTTCTGTTTCATTATTAATATATAATTGTGAAATTTTAGAATATATCTCGCTCCAAGAATTTACTCTTTCTATGCCTTTTACTTTTTCATTAAACCTAGTTTCCATTTGTAGTACTTTTATTCCATTTTCATTTAAATCTTTACATATTCTTGTACTATCTTCAACCATTATATTTATATTATTTTTAATGCATTCTACTGTTTTGGCATGGCTATCATATGCATCTGTAAAAATTAATTTATCATATTCTATATTATATTTTTCAAGCCAATTTCTTGTCATTTGTTTTGGATTCGTATATTCTCCATTTTCTCTTCCTGTGATAATGTATATTTTATTTCCATCTTCTTTTAGTTTCTTTATTGTTTCACTAGCTCTATGAATTGGTTTCAAATTAATCGCTATTCTTTCTATATTTTCTTTATAAAATTTTTGTTCTTCTTCATTTGACCAGTCAAACATTCCTCTTCTTATGTAACTTGCTTTTTCATTAATAATTCCTGTATTTCTTAGCTGTTTATCATGCTTTAAACATTCTTTTAACAATGCATTGTCAAAACTTGCTATTACATTATCTATATCAAAACCTATATTCATTACTTCTTCTCCTTTTCGTTATTTATTATATATTAACACTTTAGCTATTGCAACTTTTTGTTAATATTAAATTAGAATTGGGACGTGGGAAAGATTTGGAACGAAAGGAAAAAATGAGCGAAAATATTTCACTCATTTTTCTAATAGCATTTTTTTACATCCATTCTTTTTTCTAATACTTATTTAATTAATCCTTGTTACATACTGGACAACGAATATAACGCCATCCTGGTGCTTTAACAAATCTTGTAGGGTAGGGTCCACATACTTCTGTCTTTCCATATTGATCCCATTTTTTTACATATCCAGTTCCATTACATAAACTACAATCTTCTTTTTGATTTCTTTTTTGCCTACATATGCTTTCATGATAATAGCAGGCACCCCGACTGTTAAAGGTTTTTCCACAAACTTCACATATAAATTGATATCCCGGTATCATTATCATATTACTTCCTCCTTAATTAATTCGAAGTCTTATTAATACAATAATTACTGTTTCAATATATAGTTTTTTTTGTCGATTGTCAATCTTTTTTTCAAAATTTCAGTACAATATATTAACATTTTAGTTATTACAACTTTTTCTCAATATTAAATTAGGATTGGAAATTTTTGGGCACGTCCCAATTCTTTCTAAATTAATAAAATTTTAATAAATTATTATATATTTTTTAACTTTTTTGTTATATAATGCATTTATAGAACAAAGGAGGATGAGTTATGAAATTTGTTAGAAGATTGTTATTATTTATTTTAGTTATTATTGTTCTTGTTTCTTCTTTTATTATTTTTAATGGATATAATATGTACAAGAATGCCATTTCTGAGGTTAGTTTAGATAAGAAGGTTTCTAATATTAGAAATGATGTAAATTTTGTTAAAATAGAGGATGTTCCTAAATATTATGGGGAGGCTATAATTGCTGTTGAGGACCATAGGTTTAAAGAGCATGGTGCTATTGATATAATTTCTATTGGGAGAGCTTTAGTTTCTAATATTCAGGCTAAAGAGTTGAATGAGGGTGGTAGTACAATTACTCAACAGGTTGCTAAAAATTTGTATTTTATTACTGAAAAGAATTTTGTTTATAGAAAAATTGCTGAAATCTTCTTAGCTTTTGATTTAGAAAATAATTATTCAAAAGATGAAATTTTAGAGTTATATTTTAATACTATTTATTTTGGAGAAGGCTATTATGGTGTTAGAGAAGCTTCTAAAGGATATTATAAAAAAGAGCCTAAAGATTTAAGTTTATATGAAGCTAGCATGCTTGCCGGAATTCCAAATGCCCCTTCTGTTTATGCTCCTACTGTTAACCCTGACCTAGCTAAAAGCAGGCAAGGAAAAGTTATTCGTTCTATGGTTGAGTATGGGTATTTGAGTCAGGAGGAAGCTGATAAATTAGAAGAATAAAAAAATGTGGGCTATGCCACATTTTTTTATTCTTCTAACCATTTTCTATAAGCGTCTATTATCTTTTCAGATTGCAATTCTGGGTTTCCCTCAGTGGTATCTATTACCAAATCATAATTTGTTAAATCTTGTTTTTTTACATTGTATAGTTTGAAATATCTTTCATTTTCTAAATTATATCTTGTTATTAAGTCTTGTTTTTGTTCTTCTATTGTTTCAAAGTTTTCTGTTTCCTTTCTTTTTTCGTCTCCAAATGCTCTTTTTGCTGCTTCGTTTATATCTACTGTTAGGTATACTTTAAAAGATTCTGGTACAGCATACCACCCGAAGTCTAGCATCTATTACAAATTCATCGTGTGTTTTTGCATATTCTGATGCACTTCTTTCTATTGCTTGGTCTATTTCTGGATGTTTTTCTACATATTTATTAAAACTTGTTACATCCATATTATGCTCTTTCGCTAGTTTTCTAAAGTATTCTCCATTTTTATATATTCCATAATTTAATTTCTCCGTTATTATTTTTGCTATTACTGTTTTTCCACTTGCTAGTTCTCCTGTTATTGATATAATTTTTTTCTTTTCCATATAATACCCCTTCATAATATTATTAAAGGGCGTAATTCGGTAAATTCTTAAGGTATTTCTTACCGATTAGCCCTTTTTATATAATTGACAATTATTAATTGTTCACTATTCATTATTTTATAAATTTCTTTGAAAATTTGACAATTAATACTTACCTCATAAATATTATTTTCAAAATACTCAATTTTATTCTTCCGCTTCTATTTCAACTTTACCTTGTGCTATTTCATTCGCTGCTATTGTTACTGGCGATTCTTCTTTAGTATCTACTAATTTTTCATGCCCCTCAGCTATTTGTCTTGCTCTTTTTGCTGTTGCTATAGCTAGTCTAAATTTGCTATCTGTTTTTTCTAATAGTTCTGCTTTTGTTGGTTTTACCATCATTTTTATCACTCTCCTTTTTATTTTCTATTTCTATTCTTTTTACCTATTATTCTATATTTTGTACTTGCTCTCTTATATCTTCTAGCTCTACTTTTATTTCTATTACTGAGTTTGTTATTTCTAATAAGTTAGATTTTGACCCTATTGTATTTGTTTCTCTATTCATTTCTTGTATTAAAAAGTCCATTTTCTTACCTATATTTTCTTTTTCTTCTAACATTTGCCTAAATTGGTTTACATGGCTTTTTAGTCTGGTTAATTCTTCTTCTACTGAACATTTATCTGCATATATAACTACTTCTGTTGCTAACCTTGTTTCATCTATTATATCTGTTTTTAGTATTTCTTTTATCCTCTCTTCTAATTTTACTACATAATTTGCTACAAGTCCAGTAGAATATTCAGAAATTTTTAGTATTTTATTTTCTACTTTGTTAATTCTTCTTTCTAAATCCTCTTTTATTTTGTTTCCTTCATTTTCTTTCATTAGTACAAAGTTTTGTATTGCTTCTTTTAAACATTCTAATAGTTCTTTTTCTATTATATCTTCATTTTCATCAGAGTTTTTTATATTTAGTACTTCTGGTAGTTTTGTTATTTCTGTTATCGGTATATCATAACTTAAGTTATTTTCCTGTGCTACTTTTTTTAATTCTTCTATATATTTTTTTGTTAGTTCTTTATTTATTATTATTTCTTTTGCTTCATCACTATAGTTTTCAAAAGTAACAAATATATCAATTTTACCCCTGTATATGTTCTTTTGAACTTCTTTTTTTATCTTTTCTTCTAAATAACTTAAATAGCGTGGTACTCTTACTGATATATCTGTATATTTGTGATTTACACTTTTTATTTCAATGGTATATATTCTGTTATTTTCTTCTTTTTTCGCTCTTCCAAAACCTGTCATACTTCTCATAGTTTATTTTACCTCTTTTCTTTTTGTAGTTCTATAAATGTTATTTGCTTGTTTTTTTATATTCTTTTTATATTTTATATATATTATTATTGATTTTACTATATAATATATACTAAAAGCTAATGCTAGTATTGTTATAGAATTTATTAATTTATTATTATAAAATTTATAAATTTGCATAATTATTAATGTAGTAATAGAAATCAATAACATCTCTATTCCTTTTATAGTATATTTTCCGCTTTCTTTTTTATATGCATATTCAAATATCCCTATTGTACATATTACAAATACCATACTACTTACTTTTAAAGTTATTTCAAAGTTTTGTTTTTTTATTAACATATATCCTATGTCTATAAATATAAAATATATTAGTATAGCTATCGCGAATAGTATATTTTCAAACATCATTTTATATAATTCATTTCTTTTTTCTTTTGGTATACTAGTTTCGTTTCTTATTTCTTTTTTTATTTTTTCTAGTTCTTCTTTTGGTATTATTTGTTGTGGTTTTAAAATTTTTAATTTTTCATTTTCATTTTTCTCTTGATTATTATATTGAACTTTTTGAGCTTTTTCTTCTACTTTTTTACTACCATCTACTAATGTATTTTTTATATCTTCTTCTACTTTATTATTTTTAGTGGTTTCATTATTTTTTTGTTTTATTTTTTTTGTATCCTCTTTATCTTTTATTTTTGTTGTTTTTTTATTCTCTATTTCTTCTTTTGATAGTTTTTCTTTCATAAATTAAGTCCTTTCATTTTCTTAACTTTCAAACTCATATACTATATTACTCGCTATAGCTATTGGTGCTGTTTCTGTTCTTAATATTCTTTTACCTAAACTTACTACTTTTGCTCCACTTTGCAAAAGTTTCTCTATTTCTTTATTATCTATTCCGCCTTCTGGGCCTACTAGCACTCCTATTTTTTTAATTTCTCTATTTTGTCTTAAAATTTGCTTAAGAGTTGTTTCTTCTTCATTTTCATAAGCTACTAGAAATAAGTCATATTCTTTTATTTCATCACATAACTCACATATCTTTATAATATTTTCTATTTTTGGGATTATATCTCTTTTACTTTGTTTTGCAGCTACTTGGGCTATTTTCTGCCATCTTTCTATTTTCTTTTTAGCATCTTTTTCATTCAATTTTACTATACTTCTTTCCATTGCAACTGGTACTATTTGTTTAACTCCTATTTCTGTTGTTTTTTGTATAATTAGATCCATTTTATCTGCCTTTGGAAGTCCTTGATATATAGTTATATCTATATTAGTTTCTACACTTTTATTCAATTTACCGTATTATTTTGCAAGTTACTTTTTCTTTATCATATTTCACTATTTTCACAATATAATTTTGAATTATATCTTCTACCACACATATTTGTATTTCATCTTCTTTTTTTAGCCTTAATACATTAATAATATGATTAACATCTTCACCTAATATTTCTATTATTTCGCCATCTATTTGATTATCTTTAACAAAAAATTTTTGCATTGTTCATTCCCTTTTTCTTTTTTGGCAATTATATCATATATAGCCTAAAAAGTCCACCAAATTGAAAAAACTTTGTAATCAGCTTGTTTTAAGGTTTTTACTGATTTCTTGTAAACAAATATATGTGCTTTAAGTTGTATAAAATTCCTTGAAATTTTATCGGTTAGTAACAAGCTAGTATCATTTTTATCATTTTTCAAACTTTTTTAGTCTTATGATTTTTTTACCAATAGATGGTATTTTTTCGCCCACTATATTTATATCATTTTTGATTTATATTCATAATAATTCCTCTTTCCAAAAGTATTTTGTATAGAGTTACTATATATAAACTACTTTCGTAGGTTATATTCTTAAAATTCTTTACTTTGATATATTTTGTTTGATATTAGATATGAAATACCTAATAATATTATAGAAATTATTGGAATAGCTATAAATAAATAGTTATCTAATCCATTTATTATATTTATAATAGGTGTCATATCTATACATTGAGCAATTAAAGCTCCTATCCCTGCTATTCCAAATACTACTGCAAATAGTATTATTCTTCCATTTGTAGCTCCAAATTTGAAAACTATTGGATAAAGTAAAGAAATTATAATAACACTTGATAACATCGTTCCCATTAGTGATGAAATAATTTCATCTAAATTTATACTATTTGATTTTATATAAGCTACTCCTACCCCAAAAGTCAAAGCAACGGCTCCTAAAATAACTATTAAAATGACAGATGCTATATATTTAGCTTTAACAACATTTTTTCTTCCATCTGGCAGGGTTACTGCATAAGGATTCCAATTGTTAAAATCATCATAACTGAAAGTTGATATAAATAACATTATTCCTATTAATGGAACTACAAATGTAATATCCATTGTGCCTTGAAATATTAATATTAAATATATTGCAAATATAATTAGCATTTGTTTTGAATTTGCTTTTATAAGTAAAAAATCCTTTTTTATTAACCCTAACATATCTTTTCCCCCTTAATTACTAATACCATTAAATCTTCAAGTGTAATCTTATCTATTACACATCCATTATATTTTCTACTAGCTTGT